>NZ_JACHDI010000010.1:0-72252 GCF_014201025.1 Paraburkholderia sp. MM5384-R2 | reverse complement strand
CTACTACTACTACTACTACTACTACTACTACTACTACTACTACTACTACTACTACTACTACTACTACTACTACTACTACTACTACTACTACTACTGCTGTTGTTACCTCGTGCCGCGCGGCCCGCGAACAGCCCGCGGCCGAAGCGGTTCAACAGCTGCCGCAACACGATCGACATCAGCAGATAGGCAGCCGTGATGATCACGTAGCTCTCGAACGAGCGGAAGTTGCGCGACTGGATGAAGTTCGCCGCATAGGTCAGGTCGGGCACCGAGATCTGCGACACGACGGCCGAGCCGAGCATCACGATCAGCACCTGGCCGAGCAGCGCGGGAAACACGTTGGCGAGCGCCTGCGGCAGCACGACGTAGCGGAACACCTGGCGCCCATGCAGGCCGAGCGCCTGGGCGGCCTGCACCTGGCCGCGCGAAATCGAATCGATGCCGGCGCGCACGATCTCGATCGCGTACGCGCCGAGATTGACGGTCATCGCAAGAATCGCGGCCTCGACCTCGTCGATATGAATGCCGAGGCTCGGCAGGCCGAAAAACACGAAGAACAACTGCACCAGAAAAGGCGTGTTGCGGATCAGCTCGACGTAGCTCGCGACCAGCCAGCGCGCCCACTTCGGCCCGGCCGCCGCAATGCTCGCGCCGCCGATCCCCACCAGCCCGCCCGCCAGGGTCGACACGGCCGTGAGGCCGAGCGTCACGGCGGCGCCGCGCGCGAGCATCCCCGCATACAGGCCGAAGCCGCTGAAATCGAACGCGTAAGTCATGGCCTCGTGCCCATCGTAGTATCAGATCGCGGCGCGGCCTTCACGGCGCCACGTCACAGGTTTCAAAGATCGGCCGGCAGCGGCGCGCGCAGCCACTTCTGCGAAATCGCGTTCATCGTGCCGTCCTTGCGGGCCTTGGCAATCGTTTCGTCGACCTTCGCCTTCAGGCGCGGCTCGTTCTTGTTCAGACCGACGTGATCGGGCGAGCTGAACAGCGCGAACTTCTGCTCCGGATCGTTCGCCGGATGCCGCGCGAGAATCGTCGCGCCGACGTCGTTGCCGACCACCATCAACTGTACCTGACCAGAAAGGAACGCCGAAATAGCGCCGTTCGGATCGTCGAAACGTTTGATGTTCGCCGACGGCGGCGCGATCTTCGTCACGCTCAGGTCTTCGAGCGTGCCGCGCGCGACCGAGATCGACTTGCCGCCGAGGTCGGCGGCGGTCTTCACCGGCAGCGACTTCGGGCCGAACACCGCGAGGTAGTACGGCGCGTAGGGTTGCGAGAAGTCGATCACTTTTTCGCGCTCGGGCGTCTGGCCGACCGACAGCAACATGTCGGCCTTGTGGTCGGCGAGAAAGGCCATGCGGTTGTCGCCGGTGACCGGCACCAGTTCGACCTTCGCGTTGAGCGCCTTGCCGATCAGATTGGCGACGTCGATGTCGTAGCCGACCGGCTTCATGTCCGGACCGATCGAGCCGAACGGCGGATAGTCCTCGAATACGCCGATGCGCACGGTGCCGGATTTCGCGATGTCGTCGAGCGCGTCGGCATGCGCGGCCGACGGCAGTGCGCACAGCGCGCCGAGCGCGGTCATCGCGAGCGTCGCGGCGAGCGTCGCGAACATGCGGCGGGTCGATTGGAGAGCGGGGCGCTGGTTCATGATGTGTTCCTCTGTCGTAATACGGTAGTTATTCAGGCAAAGCCGTGTGATGGGGTCGGGTATCAGGCGGCGCGCGCGGCGATCAGCTTGCACGCGTGCGGCGGCAGCTCGGCGAGCACCGGCATGCCGAGCGCGAGCCCGGGCGTTTCGCGCGGCGTGGTCGCGGCGGTCAGCGTGAAGCCCACGCAATCGATCGTCGCTTCGAGCGAGGCGCCGACGTCGCGAATGAACGTGACGGTACCGGGCAGCCGGTTCGGGTTCGGTGCTTCCGTGGCCGCCTTCACGCAGATGTCCTCGGGGCGAATCAGCAGGCGGATCGCGTCGCCGGCCGCACCCGGCTGCGGCGCATCGGCGAGCGGCGCGCCCGGGTTCGGCGTCACCGCGATGCGCCGTCCGCCCGGCAGGCTCACGACGCCCGCGCCGTCGTACCGCACCGGCAGAATGTTGCCGAGCCCGATGAAGTCGGCGACGAACTCGCTCACCGGATCGCGGTAGATGTCGAGCGGCTTGCCGACCTGCGCGATGCGGCCTTTCTCCATCACGACGATCTCGTCGGCCATCGTCATCGCTTCGCGCTGGTCGTGCGTGACCATGATCGTCGTGATGCCGAGGCGTTGCTGCAGCAGGCGGATTTCGACCTGCATCGCTTCGCGCAGCTTCGCGTCGAGCGCGGACAGCGGTTCGTCGAGCAGCAGCAGTTGCGGCTCCGAAGCGATCGCGCGCGCGATCGCGACGCGTTGGCGCTGCCCGCCCGACAGTTGCGTGACCGGCCGGTTCGCCATGTGCGGCAGCTGGATCAGCTCGAGCAGTTCGGCGACGCGGCGCGTTTGCCGTTCTTTCGCGACCTTGCGCAGCTTCAGCGGATACGCGACGTTCTGCGCGACCGTCATATGCGGAAACAGCGCGAGCGACTGGAACACCATCCCAAAGTCGCGCCGGTTGGCCGGCAGTCGCGTGATGTCGCGGCCGGCGAAATGGATGCTGCCCTCGGTCGGCGTTTCGAGGCCTGCGATCATCCGCAGCAGCGTGGTCTTGCCGCAGCCGGACGGGCCGAGGAAGCACACGAGCTTGCCGTCGGGCACGCTCAGGTCGACGTCGTCGACGGCGTGCACGGCGCCGAAGCGCCGCGTGACGGCCTGCAAGGTCAGATGGGTCATCGGAAGCTCCAGCAAGGTGACGGGTTCACAGCGCGACGCCTTCGTCGCCGATCAGCTTTTCGAGCAGCCAGATCAGCGCGAAGTCGATCGCGACGATGACCACCGCGAAACAGAACACGGTCGGATCGAGCGACGATACCGTGCGGCTATAGAGCCATACCGGCAGCGTCATCGTGTCGATGCTGTACAGAAAGAACGTCACCGTGAACTCGTTGAACGACACGATGAACGCGAACAGCATGCCGGCGAGAATGCCGGGGCGCATCAGCGGCAGCACCACGTCGATGAGCGCGCGGCCGGGGCTCGCGCCCATCACGAGCGCGGCTTCCTCGAACTCGGGGCCGATCGACGCGACCGACGCCGCGCAGTTCTTCACCGTGAACGGCAGCGCCAGGATCACATGCGCGATGATCAGACGGCCGACGCCCAGCTCGACCGGCAGCACGTTGAACACCAGCAGCAGCGACAGGCCGAGCATCACGAGCGGATAGACGAGCGGCAGCGCGACCAGTTGCTCGACCACCGGCTTGCCGTGAAAGCGGTAGCGCGACAGCGCGTACGCGGCGGGCACGGAGACCAGCGTCGCGATCAGCATCGTCGATAGCGCGACGACGAGGCTCGTGCTCAGCGCGGCGCCCATCGACAGCGTATCGGTCGCGTCCGGCGACACGAAGCTGTGCCACGCCGCGCGGTACCAGTGCAGGCTGTACGCGTGCGGCGGGAATTCGAGCGTGTCGGCCGCACTGAACGACATCGCGATCATCGTCAGGATCGGCAGCGCGGTGAGAAACAGCACCACGCCGGCGACGAGCGCGGTCGCGCGGCCGAGCTGGCCGGGCATCGTCTGAGGCAGGCGCGGGAAGCGCGGCGAAAGAGGTTCGGTGCGCGGCAGGCGCGGGGTCGGCAGCGGCGTGCTCATGCGTGAGGCTCCCCGCTCAGACGTTGGGTGCGGCGCACGAGCCGTTGCGACAGCGCCATCACGGCGAGCGTCGCGATCATCAGCACCACGCCGGAAGCGGAGGCGGCCGGCCAGTTCAAGAGCGGCGCGACCTCATCGTGCACCAGCACCGCGAGCATCGGCACACGCCGGCCGCCGAGCAGCAGCGGCACCGCGAACGCGCTCGCGTTGTACGCGAACACCAGCAGCGCGCCCGACACGAGGCCCGGCATCGCGAGCGGCAGCAGCACGTGACGCAGCGTTTGCCAGCGCGTCGCGCCGAGCGTCGCGGCGGCTTCCTCGTACGAGATCGACACCGCGCGCATCGCGCTGGACAGCGGCAGCACGGCGAGCGGAAACGCGGTCTGGATCAGCCCCAGCAGCACGCCATGCTCGCGATACAGCCACATCACCGGACGCTCGACGAGTCCGCTCGCGAGCAGCGCGTGATTGAGCAGACCCGCCGGGCCGAGGATCACGAGCCAGCCATAGCCTTGCAGCAGCAGATTGACGAGCAGCGGCAGCAGCACACCCGCGAGCAGCAGCCGGCGCGCGAACCGCGATGTCGTGCGCGCCATCGCGAGCGCGACCGGAATCGCGAGCACGACCGCGCACAGCATGCTCTGGAACGCGAGCCGCAGCGTCAGCCACAACGATTTCAGGAAGTAGCCGTCGAGCAGGTCCACGTAGTTCTGCAGCGTGAAGCTGCGCCATTCGTTGCCGGACGTGCCGAAGCTCATACGCAGCACGACCAGCGCGGCCGCGCCGAGTATCGCCAGAAACAAAAGGATCGGCGCGAGTAGCAGCCACGGGCGCGCTTTCGCGAGCGTCATTGCGCCGGCAGCGGGGTCGGTCACGGCCGTCGCAACAACTGCGGAAGCGGAGGCGCCGCCGCCGGGCGCTGGGCCCGGCGCGGCTTCGTCCGGCATCATCGCGGCACGCCGCGGGAAGCGCGCGAGCATCGTGGTTACGCCGAGAAGATTTCGGTGTAGCGCTTGATCCATGCCGGCTGCACGGCGGCGAGCGCCTTGTCGTCATGCAGCACGGCTTTCTCGGCGATCTGCTGCGGGTTCGGCACGAACGCGCGGCTCTCGGCCGGAATCATCGCTTTCGAATTGACTGGGCCGTTCAGCACATCGGCCGCCATGCGGCCTTGCACGCCGGCGTCGAGCGAGTGATTGATGAACGCGTGGATCAGCTCGGTGTCGCCCGGATGCGCTTTCGGAATCACCGTGAACATCAGTTGCGTCGCGAAGCCTTCCTTCATGCCGTAGGTCACGCCCATCTTGTATTCGGGCTTGCGGATCTGATCCGGGAAAAACGCGGGCGAGTAGATGCCGCCGATGTCGAGCGAGCCCGTGCGGAACAGGTCGGCCACCTGGTTCGGGTTCTCGCCGAGCGTCATCACGCGGTCTTTGAGCTGCGCGAGCTTCTTGAAGCCGGGCTCGATGTTCTGCTGCGAGCCGCCGTTCATCTTCGCGGCGATGATCGCGAGATCGACCGTTTCGGCCCACTCGGGCGGCGGCAGGAAAACGCGGCCGGCGTATTTCGGGTCCCACAGCGCCTCGTACGACGAAGGCGGCGTCTTGACCGTCGCGGTGTTGTAGATGAGGCCGTCGGACCACAGCAGATAGCCGACGCCGAAGCCGTTCGCGCCGGTGCGGTATGGCGGCGCGACTTCTTTCAGGTTCGGCAGGCGCTCGAGGTCGGGCTTCATCAGCAGGCCCGCGTCGGCGAGGCCGGAGGCGCCGACGCCGGCGAGCGTGATCACGTCATAGGTGGGGCGCTCGCCCGCTGCCTTGACTTTGGCGACCATGCCGGAGGTGCCGTCGGCGCGATCGGCGATGACCTTCGCGCCGGTCTTCGCCGTGAAGGTCGCGGCGATGTTGCGCAGCGCGGCCGTGCCGGTATCGTCCGACCACGTCAGGATGCGCAGCGTCTTGCCGCTGAAGTTGTGCTCCTGCGCGCGCAGGTTGAGGAACGGCATCGGCAGCGCGGATGCCGCGAGCGCCGTACCGATCGTCTTGATGGCCTGCCTTCTACCCCGTTTGATCTGCTGCATGGCGGTCTCCTGTGTTGAACGCCCGTTGCCCATGATTCGCCGTGACCGCTGCCGGATATACCGTGCGTGGATGCACTGTAGGTTTGCCAAAATCACGCAACAATCGAAATATGCGCATGGATCGCATGACGTACGCTCATGGCTCGCCGCCGGCGAACGCGGTGGCGAGCGGTTTGGCGACGCGCCGGGAAGCTACGGGCGATGGCTTATGCGGGTTAACGTCCAGATCTGGCTGAGGAATCTCGGCGTGCGTCGAGGTATGAGGAAAGCTCGGTTCTGGTGCGATTGCTGAAGGCTTTTTTGCACCGCGCCGGTGCGACATTCCTCGGGACGGGCGTTTTTCACGCATGCCATGAGTCGAACGCATGCGGGTTTGCCTGCGCGCCCACTCGTGCGCGCATAGCCGATCGCGTATGCTGTGGGCTTGACGGGCAGGGCGGCGAGGGGCGCTGCCGCAGCCACGCAATGATTTTTTCTGATCCTGGACATCCGATGCGACGCCTACCGCCGCTCAACGCGCTGCAGATTTTCGAAACCGTCGCGCGCCATCGCAGCTTCACGCGTGCCGCCGACCATCTGTGCCTGACGCAAGGCGCGGTCAGCCGGCAGATCATCGCGCTCGAGGACTACTACAAGTTTCCGCTGTTCAAGCGTCACGCAAAGGGGCTGACGCTGACCGCCGAGGGCGAAATGCTGCTGCCGGCGGTCAAGGAGAGCTTCGCGCGGATCGAGGAAATGTCGCTGCGCTTGACGAGGCAGCGCACCGATCTCGCGCTCAAGGTGCCGACCTGCGTGATGCGCTGGATGCTGCCGAAGATCATGCGCTTCCAGTCCGACTATCCCGATCTGCACGTGCAGATCACGACCACCTGGCAGCACGACGTCGATTTCCAGAGCGAGCCGTTCGACGCGGCGATCATCTACGGTTCGTCGCCCGGTGCGGACGTGCGGGCGGTGTCGCTGTTCGAGGAGCGTCTGACGCCGGTCTGCACGCCCGAGCTGCTGAAGGACAAGCCGCTCGCGCAGGTGGCCGATCTCGGGCGCCACACGCTGCTGCATCCGACGCGCGATCACCGCGACTGGAAGATGTGGCTCGCGAAAGTCGCGGAAGCCGATCCGGCGGGCGCCGCGACGATCGACGCGGAGCTCGGCCCGAGCTTCGATACGCTCGACATGGCGACCAACGCCGCCGCGCAGGGCTTCGGTGTCGCGATCAGCGACCTCGCGCTAATCGACGAGGACGTCGCCGCCCGGCGCCTCGTGCGGCCGTTCGATACCGTGCTGAAGACCGGCTGGCGCTATTACTTCGTGTATCCGGACTCAGTCGCGCAACAGCAGAAGCTGAATCTGTTCCGCGACTGGATCGCCGAGCATTGGGAAGAGTGAGGTTGCCGTCCGCCCGTGCCGGATAAGGCATCGCGTCACGGCGCGAACGACAGAAACAGATAAGCCGCGAACAGCGACAGATGCACGGCGCCTTGCAGAATCGTCGTGCGCCCGGTGCTGAGCGTCAGCGTGGCGACCACCAGCGTGAGCGCGAGCAGCACCATGTCCTTGCCATCGATGCCGAGCACGATGGGCTGACCGATGTACAGGAACACGCCGGCGACGGTGGGAATGGTCAGGCCGATACTCGCCAGTGACGAGCCGAGCGCGAGGTTCAGGCTGGTCTGCAGACGGTCGGCGCGCGCCGCGCGCAGCGCCGCGAGTCCTTCCGGCAACAGCACCAGCGACGCAATCACGATACCGACCACCGCCGGCGGCGCGCCCGCGCTCAGCACCGCTGACTCGACCACCGGCGACAGCACTTTCGCGAGCAGCACGACCGCGACGAGGCTCACGAGCAGCAGCACGCCGCTGATGGCGGCGAGGCGCGCGCCGGGCGGCTCGGCATGGACGTCTTCGTCGGGCACGCCGGCGAGGAAGTAGTCGCGATGGCGCACCGTCTGCACGAACACGAACACGCAGTACAGCACCAGCGACGACACGCCGGCAAACGCGAGCTGCGACGGCGAAAGGACAGGCCCGGGGCTGGTGGTCGTGAAATTCGGCATCACGAGCGTCAGTACCGACAGCGACGCGAGCACCGCCAGCGCGGCCGCCGCGCCGCGGCTCTGGAAGTCCTGTTCCAGATGACGGATGCCGCCCACCAGCAGACACAGCCCGACGAGCCCGTTGCAGACGATCATTACGGCCGCGAATACCGTATCGCGCGCGAGGCCGGCTTTCTCGGGACCGGACGTCAGCATCACCGAGACGATCAGCGCCACCTCGATCACCGTGACGGCGACCGCGAGCACCAGCGTGCCAAACGGCTCGCCGACGCGATGCGCGACCACTTCGGCATGATGCACGGCGGCAAACACGGCCGCGCATAGCGACATGCCGGCCAGTGCGAGCAGCAGCGTGTTGCCCGGCATCGCGTAGGCGGCGGCGAGCACGATCCAGCTAGCGATCGGCGCGACGAGAGTCCAACGAGGCAAGACGGTCGCGGACGAAGTCATGCGGCCTTCCTTTCGGTGCGTGTATGAACTTGAAGTAATATCTTAACAAGTGACGTTAAGCCATTAAATTATCGGGGATAACTCGTTACGAGAAGCCGTCGCCACGCGGTCGGGTCGTCATCGCGACGCGCGTAGCGCATTAAAAATATCGCGGTTTCGGGGGCGCGGGGAATCGCCGCGTCGGATGGCGCGATGGCCGCACCGTGAGGCAATGGTGCCGAGCGCCGGATCGGAGGGGGAATTGGCGTCGCGGCGGAGCTTTCCGCCGTCGACGCCAGCTTGCTGCTGTTACCGCAACTTCTTCGGCCGTTCGACCGGATTACTGGCCCATCGCGCGGATCGACAGTGCGCTCTTCACCGACGTCACGCCTGCCACGCCTTGAGCGGCGTTCGTCGCGAGTTCGATCTGAGCCTGTTCCGGCACCGAGCCTTCCAGCGTGACGGCGCCTTCGCGTGCGCGCACGGTGATGTTGCCGACGGTCAGGCCCTTCGTACGCGCGAGCGTCGCGCGGACCTTCTTCTGCAGCGCGCGATTAGCCGCGCGAGTCTGCTTGGCGGTCGGTGCCGTTGCCGCCGGCGCTGCGGTCGCGGCCGCCTCGCTGCTTTGCGCGTACGCGTTGAGGGAAGCGAGAACGACCAGCGCGCCGCTGATCATCTTGATTGCCGAGAATGCTTTCATTCAACCATCTCCTGTTGTCGTAGAACGTCGATCCCCGGATGGGGTCGATTTTTTTACACCAGCGGGCACAGCGGGATTCAATGCCAATGGAACAGGTACAGCAGTCTGCGAACGCTTTCAGCCGACACGCGGTTAGCGAGCCGCGAAGCGCGCGCCGAAACATGCAAACGGCCGTGTGACCGGCCGGATGCACACAATACAACAATTGGTGCCATGTTGACTTCCATGGCGCAGAAAATGAGGCTTCGGTACAACGAATTTGTCGAGCGCAACCGGTCGATGACGTGGGAGTGGGGCGACTGCGCGCTTGTCGCGAGGCCGTAGGTTTCAGCACCGATTTCAGCACCGACTCAAGGACACCCAGCGCATGCGAAACGAAGCTCTTCAGATCCGACCGTTGCGCCGCGAGGATCTGCCGATCGATACCGTGGAACTCGCGCGCTTCATGGTCGGCAAATATCTCGTGCACGATCTGCCCGAAGGACGCCTGAGCGGACGCATCGTCGAGACCGAGGCGTATCCGCTCGGCGACTCGACGAGCCATGCGTTCATCGGACGTCGTCCGTACAACGGGTCGATGTTTCTCGCGCGCGGTCATGCTTATGTGCGGCTGACCTACGGCGTGTCTTACATGCTCAACATGTCGTCCGAAGCGCAGGAGGTCGGCGCCGGCATCCTGCTGCGCGCGGTCGAACCGCTCGAAGGACTCGCGCTGATGGAAGCGCGCCGTCCCGGCGTGCCGCTGCGCGATCTCGCGCGCGGACCCGGCCGGCTGACGGTGGCGTTCGGCATCGGCCAGGCGTTCGACGGCCGCGATTTGTGTACGGGTCGGGGGCTATGGATCGGCGTGATCGAGACTGGCGACGCGCCGATCGGCGTGACGACGCGCATCGGCCTGTCGCGCGAGATGCACCGTCCGTTGCGATTTTTCGAGCCGGGCAGCGCGTTCGTCAGCGGCCCGCGCAAGCTGCTGACGATTCCGCATTCGGGCGCATGACGTCGCGGCTACGCGCGTACATCGATTCAGACGTTTCGGCGTGCGGGCGGGCGAATTTTTTCTTCGATCAGACGTATTTCGGAAACATCAGACGCAAAGGTGACGATCCGGGCAATTGTTAACCCGAAGATCATGTTAACGGAGGCGGTTCCACGATATTTCCCGAGATCGTTGCGAACTGAGCAATTTTCTATCTCGAAATTAAGGGTTTTCCCTTGGCAGTGTGCTGACTAGACTCAAGTCATTCGCTGGACACCGAGGTGTCGGCGATGCAGATAAAACCACATTGGAGGGAAGTCACCATGAAATCGCTGACCAAGGCAGTTGCCATTGCGGCCCTTGTCGCCGCGCCAGTCGTCTCGTTCGCGCAGTCGAGCCAGCAGCCGGTCACCCGCGCGGAAGTCCGCAGCGAACTGATCCAGCTGGAGCACGCGGGCTACAACCCGTCGACCTCGAGCGACCCGAATTATCCGGCCGACATCCAGGCCGCCGAGCAGCGCGTGCAAGCGCAAAATCCGGCCGTCGCGCAAACCCAGCCGAGCGCTGATACCAGCGGTTACGGCGCGCCGATGAGCGGATCGACCCAGGCGGGCGGCATGCCGCAGCCGATGAGCGGCCCGAAGAGCGTCTATTTCGGTAACTAATTTCGGTAACTAAGCAGGCAGCAGAATCTGTGTGCGCGTCGTTTGACGGCGCACACAGCGTGTCATACCCGGTACTGTTTCAAACGAGCGCGCCGCACTCATACGCCCGAGAGCGTTCATCCGCGCGCGTTGCGTTCCTCTTTCCGAAAGAACCTCCGCTGCCGCAAGGTAGCTTGGCCCAAGCTCTTAGAGGTTTGGGCTTTTTTTGCGTCTGGTCCCGCGCGGATGATCGATGCGGTGCCGCTCAGCGAAAACCGTGCTGCCTGTCAGAGCCGTTCGCCGTGAATATAGAACTCGAGTTGCTGAATCGTGAACTGCTGTTCCGCGATGATGTCCTTCACGAGGTCGCCAATCGACACCATGCCGACCAGCCGCTCGTTGTCGATGACGGGCAGGTGACGCATGCGCCGCTCGGTCATCAGCGCCATGCACTCTTCAGTCGTCTGGTTCAGACGAACGAAGCGCACCGCCTTGCTCATGATGTCGCGCACCGGCGTCGCCTTTGACGACCGGTCCATCAGCACGATCTTGCGCGCGTAGTCGCGCTCCGTGATGATGCCGGCGATGCTGTCGCCGTCCGTCACCACCAGCGCGCCGATGCTTTTCTCGGCCATCAACCGGATCGCCTCGTAGACGGAATCGTCGGCGCCGATCGTGTAGACGTCGGAGGGGTTCGGTTTCGTTTTAAGAAGCTGTGCAACGCTTGTCATGGAGCGGCTCCGTTTCGCAATGCAGCACGCCGAAGTGGCGCACTGTCGTGAGGGACAGGCGATACAAGTATAGGCGCGACGTGCGCCCGCGGTACACCGGGAATACCTCGGGCGCGCCGGACGATGCGCGCTGGATTGACGCGGTCCGCGCGGGCTTGTTTCGGGTCTCGGGCTCGTGTTTCGCGTGATGCGCGTGTGCCGGGTGCGGCTTGTCGCGGGGCAGCGTCCCGTGCAAGCGAAGGGGCATCCACGTGCTGCATGCGGATTAGCGGTAAACTCGCAGTCCACACCTTATCCCCGGCTCGACCGGGTTCATGCCAGTACCATTGTTCAACGCCATGCTCACGTCTCAGGATCCATCGCCCGCAGCGGACGGCGCCGTCACCGGCGAATGCGTCGTGCTCGACGCCACCGCCACGCTGCCCACGCGCTACGGCACGTTCACTTCCTATGTGTTTCGCGTGGTCGACAGCGGCGCCGAACATCTCGCGCTCGTGATGGGCGATGTCGCCAACCAGTCCTCGGTGCTGACGCGCCTGCATTCGGAATGTCTGACGGGCGACGTGCTCGGCTCCTATCGCTGCGACTGCGGCGAGCAGCTCGATCTCGCGCTGCGCTATATCGCGGCAGAGGGTTGCGGCGTACTGCTGTATTTGCGCGGCCACGAAGGACGCGGCATCGGTCTGTCGAACAAGATCCGCGCGTATGCGCTGCAGGAGCAGGGGCGCGATACCGTCGAAGCCAACCTCGATCTCGGCCTGCCCGACGATTCACGCGAATACGATTCGGCCGCGGGCATCCTGCGCACGCTGAAGGTCACGTCGGTGCGGCTGATGAGTAACAATCCCGAAAAGTTCGACACGCTGTCGAAGCACGGCATTCCGGTGTGCGAGCGTGTCGCGCTCGCGATTCCGATGCGCGAGGAAAACGAGCGGTATATCCGCACGAAGCAGCTGAAGTTTGGGCATTACTTCGACGAGAATGAATAGCCATGTTTTCAGGCTTGTCTCGGTAAGCCCAAAGCCTTCCCCGGACATATCGCAAGTAACCGAATTTTAAGAAAAATATTAACGCTTCAGGCCCGTCGGTTCGTGTATCGCCGCGTGTCTCCGCTTACCCAAACTTGTGATGCTGGCGTAGGTTTTTGTGCCGTTATGCAGAAAACCTGCGCCGAGGGAAGAATGCGCTTTGATGCACGTGCCGTGGCCAAGCTGCCGAGCGGCGAGCACATGACGTTGAGGGATTTCCAGGCCTACGCCTACCAGGCTTCAACGAGCCGCAAGTCATGGACGTATCGCTATAAGTCGCCGATCGACGGTCGCATGCGACAGGTGAAGCTCGTGAGTGGCCGTCGACCTCATTTGCCGCAGCGATCGCTGCGTGGCAAACGAAGCGCGTCGAACGCGATTCCGGTGCCGAACCTTCGACACTGCGCAGAACGGGAATCAGCGGCTGCGCACCCAGGCGATTACACCGTCAGACAGCTGTGCCGCGACTATCTGGAAGGGTATGTAGAAGTAAATCGGAAGACAAAGGGAGCGGTCGAGGTCGCACGTATATTCAAGGCGATGCTGGGGCCTATAGGGGATATGCGCGTCACAGCCGTCACACGCGCCCAGGCTTTCGATTTCCTCGAGTCGTACCGGTCGACGCCGGCGCCTTCGCATGGAACTGGGTAGCGCCTGGCATTACGCGCTTGATGCTGGTCGTCTTCCTGAACAGCATCAGCAAGAAGTGGACGATGCCGATCCGCGAACTGGAAGGCCGCACTGAACCGCTTCACGATCCAGTTCGAAGAGCGGCTGGTGTCGGGTTAAACCTCAACCCGTTTACGCGAAATTCCGGACACCCCCGCACAAAATTCCGGACACCGCCGCCCAGCACGACGTCCACTATCGTCAACCATATTGCAATATCGCCCCGAAGCATGACCGGCCGCGCTTGCCCGTCACGCATTGGTCCGCCCACGACCTTCGACGCACAACTCGGACGCTTCTTGCAACGCTGGGTTGTCCCAACGATATTGCCGAGGCAGTCCTCGGCCACGTACAGCCCGGAATCATCGGCGTCTACAACCGCCATACTTATCACCGGGAAAGGCGTGAGTGGCTCACGCAACTGTCGCATCGCCTGGCGGCTCCAGCGTCGCCCAGATCTCGTTGCTTATTTTTCGTCTTGTCATCCTGTCAGGATATGGCGTTTGGGCCCAGCCGCGCTGTCCAGGTTGTATTAACGACGCTTAGCGGGAAACGGTATACCACTACACCGCGTAGCTGATCACGTCGGGCGGAAATCGATAGCCAACATAGGAGAGCGGGTTGTCGACGGCGGTACCGTTCTGTTGGGCGGCTGCTTTCATGAACGAAATCATCGCCGCGCCCCCTTAAACCTGCCAATACGTGAACAAAGCCTGGAGAATATCTCCGTCTTAAGCATCCTTTCAGTTTCGTCTGCATACCATACGATTATCCATTTCGTCCGGTGGCCCAGCCGATGTCCACGTGATTTGGTGGCGGTCGAGTTGATCACCAGGAAAAGAGTCCAGGGGCACCTTCATGACCTTCGGGGACTTTCGTGTTCCGCCTGACTCGCGGCGGTTCCCATGATCCATAAAAGTTCGACCGTTAGCGTACCGGCCGTGACCGATGTGCCGCGGCACATTGCAATCATTATGGACGGCAATGGCCGCTGGGCGGCGCAGCGCAAGCTGCCCCGAGTGGCCGGTCACGTGAAGGGTGTCGAAGCGGTCCGCGCGATCGTCGAGGGCTGCGCGCGGCGCGGCGTCGAATTCCTGACGCTGTTTGCATTCAGTTCGGAGAACTGGCGCCGGCCTGAGGACGAAGTGTCGTTCCTGATGCGTCTGTTCGGGGCGACGCTACAGCGTGAAACGGCACGGTTGCACAAGAATGGCATCCGCTTGCGCGTCGTTGGCGATCTATCGGCGTTCGATGCGCACCTTCGGGCGCTCGTGAAGCGAGCGGAAATCAGAACGGCCCACAATACACGTATGACGCTGACCATTGCGGCGAATTACGGCGGTCGCTGGGATATCCTTCACGCTATAAGCGAGCTTCTCGCACGGAGTGCCGTCGATGGTCACGCCGTGCCGGTCGACGAAGCCAGCTTCGCGCAATATCTGGCGATGGCGTACGCGCCGGAACCCGATCTGCTGATCCGGACCGGAGGTGAGCAGCGCATCAGCAACTTCCTGCTATGGCAACTCGCGTACACTGAACTCTACTTCACCGACATATTCTGGCCAGATTTTGACGACGCCGCGCTTGATGCCGCACTCGCATCATATCGGGCGCGCGAACGTCGTTTTGGGCGCGCAAATGCGTGACAGAGGTGTGAAGTATTCAATCATGCTAGACGCCTACTTTATCGGGAGGAGATGGGTCACTCAGGCAATCTCGTGCTGTACGAAATGGCCGGTGCCATTCTGTCAGCCGCGCCGCGATCGCGGCACGCCACTGGCGTTCATTCGGCGATCATCGCAGACCGCGTCATTTACCGGGAAGGCATTGCGACCTTGTTAGCAGGGTTAAGGGGGGCAGCGACAATGTCGTTCCTGAAAGCAGCCGCCCAACAGAACGCCACTGCCGTCGACGACCCGCGCTCCTATGTTGGCTATCGATTTCCGCTTGACGTGATCAGCTACGCGGTGTGGTGGTATTACAGTTTCCCGCATCCGGTCCACCCCATTGGCCCCAGGCGACAGGTGGCACCTCGACGAAGTGGTGGCCACGATCAACGGAGAGAAGCACTGGCTTTCCCCCAAGGGGACTTCATTCGGGGCGTGGCGCGCGGTGGACCAGCATGGCGGGGTGCCCGACGTGCTGGTGCAAAGCCGACGACGCGACAGGCACGCAGCCAGGCCGCGCGGCGCGGCGCGTGTCAAGCGTGTAACGCTCACCGCTTCAAACGTCGATTCGCGCTACCGCCTGACGGTGTCTTCCGTCGCCGCGACGGGTGCGTCGTTGCCAGTGGCTCGTCGCATGTCCGCTGCGCTGTCTTCAGGACCGGCTGGCGGGAAGCGCAGATGCACCTTCAGCCCACGGCCGTTCGCGCTGCTGCCGAGCGAGAGGGTGGCGCTGTGCTGCTCCGCGATGCGCCTGACGATCGACAGACCCAGACCGCTGCCGGGCGCGGCGTGTCCATTGCCGCGATAGAAGCGTTCCCAGACGCGCTCGCGGTCTTCGTCGGGGATACCTGGGCCCGTATCGCACACGTCGAGCGTCCCACAACCGTCTTCAGTGCCGACATGAACGTCGACGCGCGCATGCACGCCCGCATAACGGATCGCGTTGTCGACCAGGTTGTTGAGCAGGATGCGCAGGCCGTCGGCGTTGCCACGTATTTTCACGATGGCGGGAGCGACGAGACCGAGGTCGATCCGGGCCGGTTCGGCGAAACGCGCACGCTCGCCGACGACCGCGCGCGCAAGCGAGGTCAGATCGACCTCGCTAAAGACCGGCGGGTTCGACTCGGGTCCGAGCCTCGCCAGCGTCAGCAACTGTTCCGCGAGATGGGCGAGGCGCGCGGTGCCTATGCCGATCTGCCGGATGATGGCATCGCGTTCGTCACGATTCGTCGCTCGTGGCAGCAGTTCGACCTGCAGGGCCAGTCCCATGATCGGTGTGCGAAGCTCGTGTGCGGCGTCGGCGACGAAGTCGCGCTGCGCGGTAAATGCGCGATCGAGCCGAAGCAGCAGATCGTTGAGCGCGTCGACGAGCGGCTTGACCTCGCCCGGCATCGCCGCGGTATCGATTTCCTGCATGTTGTGCGCATCACGCCGCTTCAGGTTCGCGGCGATATCGCGCAACGGCCTCAAGCCGTTGCCGATGCCGAACCACAGAAAGAGCGCCAGCACGGGCAGCAGCGACAGTACTGGCCAGAACAGCTGCATCGCGATCTCGGCCAACGCTTCCCAGCGCGCCCGCTTCACCTGCGCGACGCGCACGAGCATATCGCCGTTTCGCGAGACATACGTGTGCCACAACTGGCCGTCGACGGCCAGGTCGGCGACGCCCGCGCCCGTGGGGGGCGGCAACGGCGAATCGAGATCGCTGCTGAACACGCGTGTCGTACCGCGCCACACTTGCAGCAACACCGCGTGTGACTGTTCGCCCGATAGCCGGTCTTCGTTAGCGCCCTGCATGCCACGCAGCGATAGACGCCCGTCGGGCTCGACGACGACGTGTTGCGCGACGGCTTTCAGCTGATCGTCAAGCAGCTCGTCAAGCTCCGCGAGCGCGCCCCAATACGTTGCGGCGCTGGCGAGCAGACCCATCAGCAAGGTGGCCGGCAGCAGCCACATCAGCAGACGCCGGCGCAGCGATCTCACGCGATCTCTCCGATCTGGTATCCGACGCCGCGCACGGTGCGAATCGCGAGCACACCGAGCTTGCGGCGCAGGTTATGAACATGTACCTGGATCGCGTTGCTTTCGATCTCTTCGTTCCAGCCGTACAGCCGTTCCTCCAGCTGTTCGCGCGACACGATGATGGCCGGGTCGTGCATCAGTTCGAGCAGCAGTGCGAATTCGCGGCTGGTCACCGATATTTCGTTGTCGTGCAGCCATAGCCGGTGCTGCGCGGGATCGAGTCGCAACCTGCCGACCTGCAACGTCGACTTTGCACGGCCAGCCTGGCGGCGATGCACGACGCGCATGCGGGCGAGCAGCTCCTCGAGAGCGAACGGCTTGACGATGTAGTCGTCGGCACCGCCATCGAGTCCCGCGACGCGATCCGGAACGGCGTCGCGCGCGGTGATGATGATGACCGGCGTATCGACGTTGCGCGCGACGTTGCGCGCGCGCAGCTTAGCGAGCAACGCGAGGCCGTCCTGCTTCGGCAGTCCGAGGTCGAGCAGGACGAGCCCGTATGACGTGGTGTTCAGCGCGAGCGCGGCCGCGTCGCCGTCCGTGGCCCAGTCGACGGCAAAGCCTGCCCTTTGCAGGCCTTGCTGCAAGCCGTTACCGATCAGCGGATCGTCTTCCGCCAGCAATATGCGCATCCGATGGTCCCGCGAGGAGGGCGATCAGGGGTGATTGTAAAACTGTTGCATTCTGGCATTCGATGCATGGTTTCCATACTGCGACGAGCCCGCGGCCGGAGGGCCGTAGCCTGTTCCACCGTTTGCTGCACCATTTGCTGCTGCGGCATTCTGAACCCCGATGCGGGCTTCGGCCGCCTGAATGTCCGCGGGGTAGTGCAGCTTGCTGGGCTTGTAGCCGGCGTGTTCGAGTTGGACCAGTTGGGCCCTGACCTGCGCGCGCGACGTCGGATCGTTCGACGTTTGAGCGAACGATACCGCCGGTGCAGCAACGCAAACGATAAGGGCGATTGTCTTGAAGATCGTGTTCATGACGCTTACCTCTTTTTACTGCTGTGTCGAAGCCGTGTTCTGCGGGAACTGATGGCTGAACGCAACGGAAGCCGCGCATGCATGCCGTAGGTCACACATGCGCCGGAAACGCTCAGTGATGTTCATACAGTGTCGAAGTGGTGCTTCGCATGGCTCCATGTCCCCCCGACTCCGCAGTACTGCCAGTAGTCGTACCCATGCCCGATGTCGAATAGTCGTTGGCCGTGCCACGTGCAGCAACGCGTGCTTCAGCCTTCTGGATATCGGCTGGATAGCGGGCATCGTCGCGTTTTGCCGGGTTATATCCGGCGTTTTCCAGCTGGATCAGCTGTGCGTGAACTTCAGCGCGCGTTGGAGAGTGCGTCGGCTGAGCCAAACACAGAAGCGGTGCGAGGAGGATACCAACAGCGCCGATCGCGGAAAGAGTCGATTTCATGAACGCCTCCAGTTGGGGTGGTCAGTGCAATGAGAAGAACGTGAGAGAAGTCCAGGATGCAAAGCTTATCTGATGCTTAGCGAAGTCATCTTTGGGATGACTGACCAAACCAGAGCGATGCTTCGAGCCGTCGGATTTCTCATGTAATCAGCGTACTCCTGGGCAACTTAAGGCGAGGTTAACGATGCGCATATGCTCAGCAGGAATTGCGGTGTGCCACATCCTGTTGTCTGCTGTCGAGGGCGATGCGGCACGTTGGCCCCCTTGTTGATTATGGTGCCGCAACGCAAGAAAGCCATTTGTCTGGATGTCGCTGTGAGCATTGCGTTACACGAACAGCCGCTACCGTGACCTTGGTCCATGACAACGGCATCCGGCAGCACGTCGCATTTGGGGCTGACCAGCGCGCAAGCCGCGCGTCTGCAGAGCGAGCGCGGCAGGAACGAGCACAACGAGCATCGCGTCGGAGGGCCGACGCGTATCGCGGCACGGTTTTGGGCGCCCGTACTCTCGATGCTCGGGGCGGCGATCGCCCTTCAACTGATCAACGGCGAACGTGTCGAAGCGTGCATTGTCGGCGCGCTATCGGTGTTCAATGCTGCGCCCGGCCTCTTTCAGGAAGAGCAGGCAAATGGTGTCGTCGATGCATCGAGGCAGCGCAGAGTCGGCTCGGTGTCGATCCGGCTCGCGCGTTATCGTGATGATGTGGGCCGCCGGCCTTCAATGCTTCAGGCAAGTGTCGGCGTTCTTCCATGTGCAGACGTCGAGTCCGGTGTGAATGACCTTAGGTACCGACTTCCCTTCCGCGAGGTCACGCATGACCATCGCGGCGCGGTAGCCCATTTCCTCGGGCCGCTGGCCGACGAGCACATTCACCTTGTGCTCCTTGAGCGCTTGCAGTTCGGGCCCGAGCGTATCCGCCGAGACGATCACGAACTTGCCGTTCTTGATCTTGTCCATTATCGGCGCGACAACCTGCGAAAAGGCCTGCGGCGCAAAGAGAGGCCAGCCGCCCGCTAGCAGAAAGGCGTCGAGACCCGTGGGGTGAGCGGTCAGCGTGTCCTGCATCATCTGGTTCGCCTTGGCGGCGTCGTCGTTCACGTAGAGCGGACAGCCACTGATCTCATGCCAGCCGTTCTCGCCAGCGAGCTTCGTGATCCCTTTCTTCCCGGAGAGTACATCGCGCGCGCCCTGGGCCCGCTGGTTGATGTTCTCCGCTGCCGGATTGCCCATCACCAGGCAGACATTGCCGCCTTTCGGCATCAGCATCTTCAACTGCTCGCCAAGCTTGGCGCCCAGTTCGTAGTTGTCGGTGCCGACATAGCTCTTGCGCAGTGACGCATCCTTCGGCAGCAGATCGGCATCCGCGGTGATGACCGGGACCGATCCGCCGCGGCGGCGCAGCACCTCCGCCACAGCCGGCGCGTTCGCGGGCGAGATCGCCATGCTCGCGACGCCCTTGGTCAGCAGGTCGTCGATGATCTGCACTTGCGCGCTCTCGTCCGCAGCGGTCGCGGGACCGGTGTAGTAGCAGTTGTAGCCTTGCTTGTTGAGTTCCTTGTTCGCCCGTTCGCATCCTTGATGCATGAGGTCGAAGTACGGGTTGTCGAGACCCTTCACCACCAGCGCAAGGGTCTTATCGGCCGCGAAGCCAGAGGACGCCAGCATCGCGAGTCCTCCAGCCGCGGCAAGACACATCCACAGTTTCTTCATTGCTTCCTCCTGTTCGGCGCCGGCTCTACGGTGCCCATGTGGGCCTACACAGTCTTCATAACGATCCAACGTCAGGCCCGAAATCGGAACTCGGCCCTGGAGCGGATCCTCGCGGTCTTGTGAACCCATGCGTGCGGCAGTTCCGCGCCTGATCCGGCCGCACCCGCTTCCCGCGGCACCGGCCGGGAAGCGGCCGGCGCGTCCAACGACATTTCAATCTCCTTGCCGCTCGCCACCGAGCCTGTTAAAGAGCACCGCGACGACGATGAAGCTGCCGACGACCGTGCCCTGCCAGAACGCGTCGACGCCGAGCAGGATCAGGCTGTTGCGGATGACCTCGATGAGCGCCGCGCCGACGATCGTGCCGAAGGCGCTGCCGACCCCGCCGATCAGATTGGTCCCGCCGACCACGGTAGCAGCGATCACGCGCAGTTCGTCGCCCGTGCCGAGGCCTGTCGTCACCGCGCCTAGCCAGCCGACTTCGAGAATCGCCGCGACGCCCGCCATGAGGCCGCAGAGTACGTAGACGGAACAAACGATGCGGCGCACCGGTACGCCGGTGAGAGTCGCCGCATGACGGTTGCCGCCGATCGCGAACACGTAGCGGCCCCAGCGCGTCCAGCCGAACGCGAACCAGAACAACAGCCCAAGCAGGATCAGGAACCACACCGGATTGGCAACGCCGAGCGTCGAGCCGCCGCCGAGCGCGAGGAGCTTGCTCCCGTCGGGGCCGAAATCGAAAATGGTCCGGCTGCGGGAGATCACGAGTGCGAGGCTGCGGCCGACGCTCAGCATGGCGAGCGTCACGACGAAAGGCTGCATGCCGAGATACGCGATGAGCAAGCCGTTGACGAGGCCGACCAGCCCGGCGGTCAGTAGTCCCATGCCGATACCGGCCCAGATCGGGTAGCCCGCGTTCATGACGACCGAGAGCACGATACCGCTGATGCCGATCGTCGAGCCAACCGAAATGTCGATGCCGCCCGTGACGATCACCGCCATCATTCCCAGCGCCACGATGGCGACGAAGGCGAAGTTTCGCGTAACGTTGAAAAGATTCTCGGAGGTCGCGAAGGTCGAGGTCGCAAAAGACAGGGCGATACAGGCGACGATCGTTGCCAGCACGACCCAGAACACCTGGCTTGCGAACAATCCCGACCAGCGAGTGTGCGTCCTCGCGGACTGTGGATCATCGAGCAATGGCGGCACTGTAGGGGGCCTTCGCGGCGCGTCGTTCAATGTGGTGGCTCCGATGCGAGGCAGGTTCAGGCAGCGGCGATGGCGCCGGTGATCAGTCCGGTCACTTCTTCCGGGGAGGACTCTTCGGTCTTCTTGTCCGCGACCTTGCGCCCGCGCCGCATGACAACCACCCGGTGGGCGACGGCGAATACGTCAGGCATGCGGTGGCTGATGAGGATGACGGCGATACCGTGTTCGGACAGGCGTCTGATGAGATCGAGCACCTCGACGACCTGGCGCACACTGATCGAGGCGGTCGGCTCGTCCATGAGAACGAGCCTCGCTTCCGAGAGGCGCGTGCGGGCGATGGCTACCGCCTGCCGCTGCCCCCCCGACATTTGCCTGACGAGGTCGCGCGGGCGCGTCTCGGACTTCAGTGCATTGAACAGTTCACCCGCACGCCGATACATGGTCGCGTGATCGAGCACGCGGATAGGCCCGAACCCGACCCGCAGTTCGCGGCCAAGGAAAACGTTGGCGGCTGCCGTCAGGTTGTCGCAGAGCGCGAGATCCTGATAGACGACTTCGATGCCGCGCGCGCGCGCGTCGACCGGCTTGTTGAAATGCACGGGATTTCCATCGATGAGAATTTCGCCGTGCGAAGGTGGAAAGTTGCCGGCGACGACCTTCACCAAAGTCGATTTCCCGGCCCCGTTATCGCCCATGAGCCCCACGACCTGACCTGACTCCAGACTGAGCGTCACGTCGGTCAGGGCCTGAATGGCGCCGAAATGCCTGGAAACGCCTCTGAGCTCAAGAAGACTCATGGACAGTCGTGCTCGCTGGAGTGGGGGCGTCCATGGCATTGGCCGGACGGCCAGTAGACACGCGAAGGAAGTAAAATGTTTTTTAGCGCACGATAGGGTATTTAGCAAGGCACTTTGGCCACCTGCCGAACATGCCGCCGAATCGGAAGGCGCGTCCAGTGCGGCTCAGCACGAAGCGGCGAGCGGTGGCCGCTGAGGGGCGTCGAGCCACTCGCGTCCATCGGAAAATGTCATCCAGCGGGCTTCGCGCCACAGGCGCCGCTCCTGGCATGACCAGTACGATCGCCCCAATCAAGGCAGGCCTGAAAGCTTCTGGCGCGTCCGTGCGAGGGTAATCACCCATTGGTCCAAGCGGTCGTGGATGTCTTGAGAATGTGTCGTACGGACACGGGCTAAAGGGCTGGCACGCGCAGATCGTCGCTGGCGCGCCGGCCGTCGACGAATGCTCATCCCTGGCGCCGCTGCATGATCACCAATCTGGCGATTTGGCCGCTCCGCCAACCAGTGGTGTCTGTTGAACCTGAAACTGCCCCAGCGCCCAACCGAATGACTCGATTTCCCGCTTATGCAGCATCGCGAGCTTCAACAGGCACCGCTCGCCTTTTTCCGTCAGGTGGACCTGCACGAGTCGCCGGTCGGAAGCGTCGGGACGACGCTCGACGAGCCCGGCGGCTTCGCAGCGGGACACGAGCGCCGCGGTGCCGTTGGGCGCTGCCTGCAACCGTTCAGCCAGTTCGCCGATACTGGCCCAGGAGCGGTCGGGAAATCCCCTGACGTGAAGGAGCATCTGATATTGCAGAGGCGTGACTCCTTCCGCGTGAGTAATTTCTTCCGAATACCGCAGGAACCTGCGTAACTGATAACGAAATGCCGACATGGCTTCGAGATCGTGCTTGTTGGGCATGCCGACCCGGATGTGCGGTGATGTTTGCTTCACTTTGCTACCTGTCTCGTTCGGAACATGGACCAGGCGCCTGAAGCCGGATTCTCTGCAGCCTTGCTGAAATCCTGTTGCTCTATCGCAAAGCGCACCGGCAATGCGGCGTGACGGGGTGACAGCGCAAAATCGTATCAGATGGATTGCGTGCCCGCGCCGGATCTGGATGCGGTGAACGGTGGGTGTTCCGTATCGCCACGACCATCAAGGTTGGTGAACACGCGTTGATAGGACTATAGTGCATGGCACGGCATGACATGATTGCCGAGGCCTGTCTACCCGGTCGCACCGACCGATTCAGGCGGGCGGTGCGATGTTCGATCATCCCCCCAAGACCGCTCGGCTTCTTTCTGCGTGGACCTTGTATTGCGTGCATGGGACCGCTCGAGGCTCCCGCGCCGAACGATGACCCGGTGTTGTCATGCGAGGAGAGGCGGGATATGGCCCCCACGAAACTCGACGGCAAGGAAGGAGATTCGGCGCCTCCTGAAAACGCGCAAGAAGTCGCGAAGCCGCTCGACCTCTATCGCATGAGCATGCTGGGGTTCTGCCTCGGGATCGTGACCGGTTTTGGCGCGGTGGTGTTCAGGATGCTGATCGGCACTATCCATAATGCGGCGTTTCTCGGACGCCTTTCGCCGCTCTACGACGCGAGCCAGTTTACCCCGCCGTCGCCATGGGGCGCATGGGTGATTCTCGTGCCGGTAGCAGGCGGCTTCGTGGTCACGTGGCTGGTAAGCCGCTTCGCACCGGAAGCAAAAGGGCATGGCGTGCCAGAAGTGATGGACGCGATCTATTTCGGGGGCGGCGTGATCCGTCCGGTCGTGGCGGTCGTCAAGTCGCTCGCATCGGCCATCGCGATCGGCACCGGCGCGGCGGTGGGCCGGGAAGGTCCGATCATCCAGATCGGTTCGGCACTGGGCTCGACGCTGGGTCAGTGGCTGCGGATGCCCGCCAGTCAGCGGATCATTCTCGTTGCGAGCGGCGCGGGGGCCGGCATTGCCGCGACGTTCAATACGCCGATCGGCGGCGTACTGTTCGCGACCGAGCTGATGATGCCGGAAATCAGCGTGGGGACTTTTCTGCCCGTCGCACTGGCAACGGGCACCGCCACGTTCGTGGGACGGCTGTTCCTTGGCGGAGCAGCGGCTTTCCTGGTTCCCCCTCAACTCGGCGCGCTCGATAACCATCTCGCGAGCGGCTTCACGCTGCTGCTCTACGCGCTGCTCGGGGTCGTGGCCGGCGTGGCGGCCGCGTTGCTGATTCGCGGATTGCACTGGGCGGAGGACGCCTTCGATCGCGTTCCGGGGCGTTTTGCGCGCCACGCGCTCGGCATGCTGTTCGTCGGCGCAATGATGTATCTGCTGATGCGCTACGCAGGCCACTACTACGTGGAAGGCGTGGGCTACGCAACGATCCAGGCGACGCTCAATGAACAGTTGCAAGGTGGCCTGTTCCTGCTGCTGCTTGCGCTGTGCAAGATGGCCGCGACATCGGTTAGCCTCGGCTCCGGCTCGTCGGGCGGCGTGTTCTCGCCGTCGCTGTTCATCGGCGCGACGTTGGGCGCCGCGCTGGCGTCCCTGTTCCATCTGCTGGTGCCGGCCGCTCCGGTCAGCGTGCCTGCATTCGCGATGGTCGGCATGGGGGCGGTGGTCGCGGGCGGCACGGGTGCCGCAATGACGGCAGTGGCGATGATCTTCGAAATGACGCGCGATTACGACATCGTGCTGCCGATGATACTTGCGGTTGCGTTCAGCATCGGCACCCGCCGGCTCCTCTCGCGCGAGACGATCTACACGATGAAACTCGTCAGGCGCGGTCATGTCATTCCAGATGCGTTGCACGCCAATATGTTTCTCGTGCAGAACGCGGGGGCGATCATGGAGGCCGACATACTGGTGCTCGACGCGGACGTCCCGTTTCGCGATCTCCTCGATCGCATGGGCATCGCGCCGTTCCGGCACATCGTCGTCACGAAGGCAGGCATGCTGTACGGCGTGCTGCGCATCAACACCGGCCTGCGCCGCGCGGTCAGCCATGACAATCCGACGGTTACGATCGGGCAACTCGCGAATCGCAACTTCATCGTCGTGAAGCGGTCCGAAGCGGCGTTTGAAGTGATCAGCGAACTCCGGCAGCGCCGCGCGGTGATGGCGGTGGTCCTCGTCGATGCCGCTGTCGATGGCGCGTTCGACGTGTCCGGCGTGATTGCGAAGGAGCATATTGCGGACGCCGTCGCCCGCAGTATCGATATTTTCCAGCCCCGGGCTCGCGGAAGGACCGCCACGTCGACGCAATCCGTGCGCGTCAACGACGCTTCGTATGCCGTGCACGGCCGGAGTCTCAAGGTGAGCGACCGTGAAGCTGAAAACTGAGTGGCGGACGTTGCGCGAGCGGCTCAAGGCCGCGGCGCACCTTGCGGATTCCGGGAGCACACGGGAAGACCGTTCGCCCGACGCAATCCCCGACCCGCGCGAGTGGGTGATCGTCTATCGCACCGAGCGCGGGTTCTGCTGCATGTACCGGGGCGAGCCGGTCGAATTCGACGAGATGCTGGACGTGCAGATATGGTCGGAGGAAGAGGACGTGCGGCTCTGGTACTTCGGGCTTTGAACTGCTCCGCGCGTCGTGCGCCGCGCGATTAGCGGTACACCAGGTCGGCGCGGCGATTCTGCGACCACGACGCCTCGTCGTGCCCCAGCGCAACCGGTTTTTCTTTACCCAGGCTGACGGCTTCCAGTTGCGTCCCGGGCACGCCAAGCGTTTCCAGCTCACGCATGACGGCCTGCGAGCGCCGCTCGCCCAAGGCGAGATTGTATTCGGTGGTGCCGCGCTCGTCGGTGTTGCCTTGTATCAGCACATGCTGGGACGGATGCCGGCGCAGATAGTCTGCATGTGCCTGGAGTAGCGCCTGATAGTCATCCCTGACCGTATAGCTGTCGAAATCGAAATAGATGCTTCGCTTTGCAAGCGGACTGTTGGGATTGTTCAGTTCGTCGATCGTCGAGGGACCGGTACTGAGCGCCGACGCATTGGCAGCCTGGCCGTTCGATGTGACCGTTTGCGGCGTTTTCGTTTCATGACATCCGGCGAGCAGCGCGAGCATCACGAACGTGAGCCGGATCGTGCATTTTTTCATTCTGTCTCCCAGAAAAGTGACGACGTGGAGCAGGGCAGTACGTCGAGGGAAGCGACGTCTTGAAGTCTATGTGGCGTTTGCGTGGTGTGCCTCCGTATTTTCCCAGGCGATGCCGCCATCGGAGCAGCCGCCGTAATCTCGCGAAGGTCATCTGAATGAACTCCTGCCGCGTTCCCCTTCCTGGTTTTCCGAAAAAGGTGCAGGAATCGCTTGAATAAATGTCACAACGTGCTTATCCTAGGGGCTAGTGGTGTGGGGCCTGGCGTGCCGATATTGCATGTTATGGCGTATGGTCCGGCAGCAAGCCCACTCGTTTTCAGGCGACAGAAGGCGATTCCCCTCCGCCCAGCTTTACGGCTGGGCTTTTTTTCGTTGATCCATATCTGACGTTGAAACCGTCTGCCACTTTCTTCCGCATCCTGGACAGAAGAACGCTGCAACATGTTCGGCGGCTTTGGTTCCACGATGGAATCTTCTGGGTGGGCCCGTTGGTCACCGCTCTCGTCGCAGTGCTGGAAGCGCATCTGATTGACGCAGATTGTGACATATTGCGGCGTGCCGACGATCCACGTCGGCTATCGCTGATGATTAACCTGCGGCACTTCCATCCCGCGCGATTTCGGGACTATCCGCGGCGTCGATCTCGAGCACAGGCTCGCGTTCGCCGGCGCCCCCACAGGCCTGTCGGCGGCGTTCAATGCGCCGCTTGTGAACGCGGTCTTTGCCATCAAGGAATTGACCCGCAGCTTCGAGGCACGCATGAGCGGCGTGATCATTACGGCGCAATCGAAGTAGGCAATTACATGCCTGGTCTGCTCGCCGTCGCGGTGCTGCTGATCGGCGTCATCTCCGGGTTTGCAAGGCCTTCGTGATTGTCATCGCGATGATCAATAGGGAGCACCGGGTGCGGGATCCATCGGTGCGCTGCACTCGCAGATAGGGAGTAAACACAGATTTATTTGGCAGATGCCACCCGCTATCATGCAGCGACTGTGCCGTGAGGCGGCAAGTTCCGAACGTCTGAATTCTGAAGTGATACAGCGATCATTCATGAAGTCTGCGCCAGACTCATCAAAACTCCTTTGCAAGCTCACCAAGGCCGTGCTATTGGTCGCGACAGCCATTTGCGGTAGCGTGAACGCGATGACAGGTGATCGGATGCTGGACGAGTTAGTGCCGCTGGATTCCTCTGGTCCATGGGCCAGGACGAGGTCTTCGAGCAGAGGCTCGACCTCTGAGGCAGTATCCTCTCCAACGACACCAACGACACCATGGTATCCGGAGCGCGCCGATCCGTATTCCCGGTCTTCTTTGGCGGACATATCGCTGGCAGCGCACGGCGAAATCCTGGCGTTTGACGATGCATACACGCCGTCACGTAATGCGTTTGGCGCAGGAAGTTTCGCACTCAGCGCGTTGGGTTTCGGGGCTTCGAGCCTCGATTAATCATCTCAATCGCGGTAGCGAGGGCCGTGGCTGGTCTTGCCTGATTGTGGAGGGGAACTCACCCATTCGAAATCGGCCATCTCTGTAACGGACGCCGCGCACGAAACGCCGATGTGGTTCCACAATTACGCGTTCGCTTTGGCGCAATCTTTGACAACCGGATCCGTTGCGAGCGCGACCACTGCCGACGATGCTGCCAGATCTCCCAACACCCGGCGCGAGCATCGGAGTTGTTCCGGATGCCTCAATGGAGGAAGGGTTCTTCAGAGTGGAGGTTTTCCCGCGTCTCTTTCATGCGCGTCCCGGAACATTTACTGAAGCGCTTTACCCGCGCACCGCGCCGGTGCGCGTTGAATCACCGCGATAGACCGGCTGGCACTCAGACGTTTCGTTACATTCCATGGAATTATGTCATATCGTGCACTAACATTTGGTATGCGTTGGAAATCCGAAGCGTAGAAATCGGAACCAGCTTTCCCAGGAGGAGAGCGCGAGCATTGCTCGGACGTGTCCATTCTGTGGGAGACCGAAATGGGAAGACTATCGACCGCGGGCCGACGCCATCGCCGGCTCGTACTGAAGGCTGCTGCCGCAGCCGGAATTGCGCAGATCGGCGCACCCTTCATCATCAAGGCGCGCGGAGAGGTTCCAGTCAAATTCGGGCTCGACGACCCGTTGACAGGTACCTACGCTGCGCTCGGCAAGAACGAACAAATGGGTTGCGAATACGCGATCGATCAGATCAATGCGCGCGGGGGCATATTGGGTCGTCCGGTTCAGCTCATCGTGGAGGATTCCACCAGCGCGGATACTGGCGCTGCTGTACAGAAGGCGCGCAAGCTGATCGAACGTGACAAGGTGGACTTCCTGCTTGGCAATGTCAACTCGGCTATGGCGCTTGCGATCGGGCAGGTTTCAAACGAATTGAAAACACTGCATATCGTGACGGGTGGGCATACCGACGCCGTGACCGGTAAGGATTGTCACTGGAACGTCTTTCGGGTCTGCAATACGACGAGGATGGAAACCAACTCGGTATCGAAGGTCCTGTTCGACCGGTACGGAAAAAAATGGTTTTTCATCACCCCCGATTACGCATTTGGCCACACCTTGCAACTCGGCTTCGAGGCGAGCCTGAAGAAGTTCGGAGGGGTGGAGGCTGGAGCCGCGTTGGCGCCGCTTGGCACCACCGACTATTCGTCATATTTGATCAAGGCGCAGGCTGCCGATCCTGACGTCATCCTGTTTCTTACCGCAGGTCAGGATGCTGTCAATTCGCTTAAGCAGGCGGTGCAGTTCGGCCTTAACAAGCATTTCCACATCGCCGGGGCGCAGCAGGAACTGGAGGTGCTCGAGGGCTTGCCGCCGGATGCGCGAATCGGTACGTGGGTATTCGAATGGTACTGGGACCAGCCCAACGTACCCCACGTAGCGGAATACGTGGCCGGCATCCGTAAGAAGGCCGGGAGAGTGCCGACGGCCAGACACTGGTTCGGGCACGTCGCCGTCAATAGCGTTGCACTCGTCGCTAATCAGGAGAAGACGCTTGACGCGGTTAAACTGGCGCGGGCGCTCGAAGGCTTCAAGTTGCCGCCGGACGTAGGGCTGATGCCGGACACACCGTTCTATCGGGCCGGCAACCATCAGCTCATGCCGGATCTCTATGTGGGACATGCGGTAGCGCAGGGACCTAGACCTGATGATCTATTCCACGTCGATCAGTTGGTCAAGGGCATCGACGCCGCGCTGCCGGTCAGCGAAACCGGCTGCCGTCTCACATGGGCATGACCGGATCGGGGAGCCAGACAGGGGACTGAGTGCCTATTGACGTCGCGCTGCCGCAACTGCCGCGCGACCGATGAGCCGGGACATCGGTCTCGGACGTCGGCAGCACAGGTAACGGTATGACGCAACTGATCCTGTTCAACGTATTCAACGGTATCGTCATTGGCGCGTTTTACGCGCTAATGGCGCTTGGCCTGTCGCTGATCCTGAATCTGAGCGGTGTCATCAACTTCGCGCACGGCGGATTCCTGGCAATTGGCGCTTACCTCGCCTACACGATCATGCCGTATGTCGGCTTTTGGGCGGCGCTTGTTATTGCCCCCTTGCTGACGGCTGCTATCGGACTGCTGATCGAGCGGGTACTGATTCGCCCGCTGTATGGAAGAGATCCCCTATACAGTCTGCTGCTCACGTTCGGGCTCGCGTTTCTGCTGCAGGACGGTAGCCGCTATATCTGGGGGCCTCAGACATTGCCATACCAGATTCCGGACGCGCTGAACCAGCCATTGACGTCCTCGTTCTTCTTTCTAACGGGCTATCGTGTGTTCATGGTCGTTCTGGTTGTGATCGTCGTGGCGGCGCTCTTCATGTTCCTGAAGTTCACTCGATCCGGCATTCGTATCCGCGCTGGTGTCGGAGACCTCGAAACGGTCGCGACACTGGGCGTGAATGTACGGTGGCTTCGCAGCATGAATTTCGGCCTCGGCATCTTTCTCGCGGGGCTGGCTGGCGTCCTGGCAGCCGGCATGCTCGGACTGCAACCGACCATCGGTGATTCGCTCATCATGCCGAGTTTCGTTGCGATCATCGTCGGGGGACTGGGCAGCCTGCCGGGTACGCTGCTCGGCGGCATTCTCATCGGCGTCGCTTCTGGCCTGACTTCTGTCTTTTTCCCGTCCGCGACCGAAGCGGTGATTTACGTCCTGATGGGGCTAGTGCTGCTCGTACGTCCGCGCGGACTGCTGGGTGAGGAAGGGAGGGTCCAGTGAGATCGTCACTGCAACTCGCGGGGGATGCGGCGGTCTGGCTGGCGCTCGCAGCCATGCCGTACTGGATCACCTGGCTCGGCGGCTATACGGCACTTGGTACACGCGTAGTAGTAATGGCTTTGGCGGCGATGGCGCTCAATTTTCTACTCGGTTTTACAGGCGTGTTGTCGTTCGGTCACGCGGCGTATTTTGGTCTCGGCGCGTATGGCGTTGGTATGACGATCCGTTATCTGGTGCCGAATACGCCGCTTGGTATCGTCATTGGGGTCGCGGCCGGCACGCTGGCGGCGGCGCTCATCGGCGCGCTGATTGCTAGGCTTCGGGGCGTCTATTTCGCCATGGCGACGATCGCATTCGGCCAGGTGTTCTACTTCGTCGCCTTTCGCTGGAACGCCGTGACTGGCGGCGACGATGGGCTCTCCGGATGGCATCGCATGCCTCTCCACTTTGGCCAGCAGAGAATCGACATTCTTGGCAACAGCACCGTGTTTTACTATTTCGTTCTGCTTTGCTTTGCCGTGTCGGTTGGCGTCATGACTGCGCTGTTGCGCTCTCCGTTTGGCCGTACGCTTCTGGCGATACGCGAGAACGAAAAACGGGCGCGCTTCCTGGGTCTGCCGGTGGAGCAGCATATCTGGCTGTCGTTCGTGATCTCCTGCTTTTTCGTGAGTTTTGCCGGTACCCTGTACGCGCTGCTCAATAACTTCGCCGATCCGCATGATCTGCGGTGGGACCAGTCAGGCGATTTTGTGATCATGGCCGTGCTGGGGGGAATGCGCTCGTTGTGGGGACCGCTGATCGGCGCGGCCGTCTTCGTGCTGGTTCAGGATTACATCTCCACACGGACTGAGAACTGGATGTCGTTTATCGGCCTGCTGTTCATCCTCGTCGTTCTGTTCTTTCCCCGTGGCGTGCTGGGCATCCGGACGGGCGGGGTGCGTTCATGAGCCTGCTCGTAGTCGATCACGTATCTCACCGGTTCGGCAATCTTCGCGCGGTTAGCGATGTTTGCCTGACGGTGGAAGCCGGTGAGCTTCGCGCGGTAATTGGGCCTAACGGTGCAGGAAAGACGACGTTCTTCAACCTGATCAGTGGGTTCTTTCCGCCTACGTCGGGGCGTATCGTGTTCGACGGACGCGACGTGACCCGGCTTGCGCCTCATCGCCGCGTTGCCATGGGAATGGCGCGGACTTTCCAGATTACGGAAGTTTTTCCTGAGTTGTCCGTTCGCGATAATCTGCGGATTCCGGTCGAACTTCGAGCCGGGCACAGGCTCTCGCCGTGGCTATCGAGGGCGGCGCGCACGACCGTCAACCAGCGGCTGGAAGAATTGCTCGTGCTCGGCGGACTCGAGCAGCGTTCGCGCCGGTTGGTGGGTGAGCTGTCGCTTGGCGACCAGCGAGCCACGGAAATCATCATGTCGCTTGCACTCGAACCCAGGCTCCTGCTCCTCGACGAACCGACCGCGGGGATGGGAGATCAGGAAACCTACGACGTGACGCAACTGATACGACGCCTGCACCGCGATCGATCGCTGACGATGATTCTGATCGAGCACGACATGCGCGTCATCTTCCAACTGGCACAGCGCATCATGGTGCTCGCCGAAGGCAGGATTCTGGCAGAAGGAACGCCCGAAGAAATCACCGGCAATCAAGCCGTGCAAGCAGCCTATCTGGGAACAGCAAAATGAGTGCCCTGGTTGCCGAGGGACTGCAGACCTGGTACGGCAAGAGCCACATTCTGCATGGCGTATCGGTGGACGTTGACGACGGCCAGATTGTCGCCCTGGTAGGGCGCAACGGCGCCGGCAAGACGACAACCATGCGAAGCCTGATGGGATTGACCCGGCCACGCGCGGGAAGGGTGAACATTCTAGGCCGCGAAACGACCGGCTGGCCGCCAGACCGGGTCGCGGCGCTCGGTGTGGGATATGTGCCGGAGGGTAGGCGCATATTCGCGGGTCTCAGCGTGGAAGAAAATCTGCTTGTGCCCAACGGGCGCACCGGTCCCTGGACGATCGCACGGGTGTTTGAGCTTTTTCCCCGGTTACGCGAGCGTCGCAACAGCAAGGGCCGGCAACTCTCCGGAGGGGAGCAGGAAATGCTCGCGATCGCACGCGGCCTGCTGCTCAACCCACGCGTACTGCTTCTCGATGAGCCGTCTCAAGGTCTCGCACCGCTGATGGTGCAGGAAGTGTTTGACGTTATCGTCAGAATGCGCGCCGAAGGCATGTCGGTGCTTCTGGTTGAGCAGAACGTTCGAGCGGCTGTCGAGATTGCCGACGCGGCTTGCGTGCTGGACGATGGTCGGGTCGTTTTTTCCGGATCCGCGCGAGAACTTGCGCGCGACGAAGCTCGTGTGCGTACTCTGGCCGGGGCCAGTGCGAGCGATTGGCGCATGCTCGACGATGCTTGAATCGCATGAAGCCATGCCACGAATATGAAATGGCACAGTGTGAACTAACGCTCGTCGAAGCGCACAGGCATTTCCAAGCCCTTTAATTGTTGCTTCGGTTCACGGCGGGAATTTTATCGCCGTCTTTGCGGTCGAAGCGTTCAGGGTGAGCCGTTCATGTATGACGGTGCGCGGACGCGCACCGCCTCTTTCGCGCAACGCCGGTTCAAAAACCGAACTCCGGGGCAGGCGCAAGGAGACCAGAAATGAGCACGATTTCCGACCTGACGCTATCGGGCAAACTGCGTCGCGATGCTGGGATAGTGGGGTTGCTGTTCGCAAGCACCACTAGCATGATTGGTTCAGGGTGGCTGTTCGGCGCCTACCATGCATCGAGAATAGCCGGTCCGTTGAGCATAGGCAGTTGGGCGCTTGGCGCTGTCATCATCATGCTGATTGCGCTATGTTTCGCGGAGCTTGCCGCCGTTTTTCCTCGTAGTGGGGCGCTGGTTCATATGAGCCACGCGAGCCATGGCGACGGACTTGGAAGGTTGTGGTGCTGGCTGCTCTTCCTCGCCTATGTTCCGGTGCCTGCAGTCGAAGCCGAAGCAATCGTCACCTATGCAAGCAACTATCTGCCATGGCTGATCCGTCCTGGCTCCGCCGGGGTGCTGAGTTTTGCGGGCTTCTTCGTGTGCGCCGGTTTGCTCGGAATCACCGCGCTGCTGAATCTGATGGTGATCAGATGGCTGCTCAACGTCAATTCAACCATTACGTGGTGGAAAATTCTGGTGCCGATACTGACCATCGTTGGCTTGATGGCAGCGAGCACCCACTGGGATGTCGTGCGTGCGGCGCCTGACACCTACAAGCTCTCCGGCATGTTCACGGCACTTCCCGCAGCAGGTATCGTTTTCAGCTATTTGGGCTTCCGTACTGCGATCGACCTCGGCGGCGAAACGGCCAATCCACATCGCGACATTCCGCTAGCCGTGATTGGCTCGGTCGTGCTCGCTGCAGCGGTTTACATCATGTTGCAAGTGGCCTTTATCTGGGCGCTGTCGCCGGTCGATCTCGCGCACGGATGGGCACACCTCAGCTTCAAGGGGGAAATGGGACCGTTCGCTGGACTTGCCGCGACGCTCGGGCTCGGCTGGATGGCGACGCTTCTATATATCGACGCCTATATATCGCCTGGCGGCACGGGGCTGATGTATGTAACCGGCGGATCGCGCGTCCTCTTTGCTACGGGCGAAATGGAGGCCGGTCCCCGCATGCTGACAAAGCTGAACCGCAACAAGGTGCCATGGCTGGCGGTTCTCGTGATGTGGGTGGTTGGCACCATTTTCCTGCTGCCGTTTCCTGCATGGCAGAAGATGGTCGACTACATTACGTCGGTTACGGTGCTGACATATGGTCTTGGTCCGGTCGCGTTACTGGTGTTGCGCCGTAACCTTCCGGAACTGCATCGTCCATTTCGCATGTGGGCCGCGCCTGTGCTGGCGCCACTCGCATTTATCTGCAGCAACCTCGTAATATATTGGACTGGCTTTGCAACGAACACCTTTCTGTTTGCGCTGGTGGCGATCGGTTTCGTACTCTACGCGGCGTACTACCACATCGTCTTGCGCAAAGCTGCGAAAGACTTCGGCTGGAACAACATTGCGTGGCTGTTGCCATGGTTTGGGGGCATCTGGTTATTGTCTTGGCTCGGCGGCATCGGTGGCGGACTCGGTGTGATCGGATTCGGTTGGGACATTCTTCTAGTGGCGCTCTGGAGCGTGATCGTGATGAGGCTAGCAATGCGCTGCGCGTTGCGCGTCGAGCAGACGCGAGCAATGATGGAGCGAATGGACGCGACGAGTTGACTGGCAACGCCATCGTTCAGCGAGGCAGGAGTCAACGGAAGCTCTATCCGTTAGCGGGGCGCTTGAAGGGACTACCCGAGTACCCGCCTGAACTGCAAGCCAGACTTCCAACGGTGAGATCTGGTCAGGGAGTCGCGCTCATGTAATGAGCGGGGATCGAGCAAGACTTGTCTAACCGGAAAAAGCGTCAACTGTTCGAAGTTCAAGCCCTGTGAAAGTCTCGCATGCCATATGCGCCGCCGATGTGAGCGCGCAAGGCTGCATGCGACGTCTGGAACTGGACACTCGCTGAGGAGAATGAACCATGAAAAGGCATCAGGTTATCGCTGTCACGTGCGCGTTGCTCTCCGCCGCCTATTGTGGTGCGACCGTGCAGGCGGCCGAGTCCCCGCGGGGCGTCGCGTCGGACATGGGCAAAGTCTCGGGGAAAGGAAACGAGGCCTTCCAGCAGATCGAACTTGCGCGACTCGCAATCTTCAACGGTAACGGTTCGGAGGCCGCCACGCTTGTAAAAGCCGCCCAGAAATCACTGCAGGAAGCGCAGGCTGACAATACTGCTTTTACCAAGGCCGAAAAAGACTTGAAACTTCCACCCACGGCTTCCAGCGCGCCGCATGTCCAAGCGGACGTCGCTCGCGCTTCGCAGGAACTGACGTGGCTTCCAGTTGGCGCTGACGTAACTATCACCGACCATCTCGCCCAGTCTTCCGAGAAATCCAAAGCGGTGGCATCCGCGAATGAGCACATCAAGCAAGGTCAGCGGGATCAGGCGCTCAACGCCCTGAAGGTCGCGAATATCAACGTTGCCTACACCATGGAACTCGTTCCGCTAAAACTGGTGATCGCGGACGTCAATGACGCTGCGAGGCTGATCTCTCAGCACCAGTACTATCAAGCAAATGACGCCCTCCGGCAGGCGGTGGCGAGCGTACGGTATGACTGGGTCGACCTGGACGCCATTCCTCAGCACGCACAAACCGCACAAATGGCTTCGAAGCCTGCCGGGCATCCCGCCTCGTCCGCGAGCGCACGATGAATCTGTCCGCGATGCCAAAGCGTCCCTGGCGGTACAGAGGGACAATTTAGCGTTAGCTTATTCTGAAGGGTCATCACGCCCCCAAAGAGCAGTCGATCACGGCATTTATTGCCTCCGCTTATGCCACAACACAACGAACGTCGTGCGCAGCTAATGAGCGCTGCCCGCGAGTTAGATTCATGTCGACCTGCCAGCGCGCCGGTAAGGTATGGTCCGCGCATCTGATCTTTATATAGCACAATGTGATACATTGGCCTACACTTTGGATATCGAGGTTAGCGCAAGCCTCGTTGCTGGTTATAAGCGTCGATTGCATCAGGCGGCCGTCGCAACGGCGCAGTTGTCCTTCGCGGAGAGGTCTGTATGCTTGTTACGTTCAAGTGCCGTTCAACTCCGGACGTCGTCATGCTGCGGAACCTCGCGGAATATCTCCTCGCAGCCATTGGTAAGCAAGTCGCCACTCGTGGCGTGATCAGCCACGACGAACTGGGTACGGTGATAACGCGACTTGAACGCGCTATCGAAGATCAGGCACGCACTGAATTAGCCCTCAACGTCCTCCATCACGTGCCGAACGACCATAGTTCAAACAGTGCGGCCGCGACCGTCGAACATCGCGCCTGGCCATTGCTCGACATGATGCGCGAGGCCCATCGCCATGGCGACGATATTCTCTGGGGTATTTAGACCGTTGGAGCGCTGAGCTGCCGGCGCATGTCTTCGTTATCGCGAGACAGCGCCGCTGCCGTTGTCAGCGCAAGGGCGTTCCAGGGGATAGATGCGATAAGTCTGCAGATGCGACCTGACGTTCAAAGGATCATCGTCGCCACGCGCATCGAACCCGGCGCCGACGCATCATTTATTAGCGACCTGCCGCATCGGACCAATAATTCTCGACATGTCGCGAAGCTAAATGATTGCGATCCGACGTAATCTGCGCGAGCGGTAAATCGCGCGTGCCCTTCGTCGTGCGGCCGTAGGACGAGAGGTCTGGCCGCATCCGAACCGCTTCCGGGAGCGGGAGCCCTCGCGGCGCTCAGGGTTGCAATGACCGTCTGGGGATCGTTGAAGGCCGCATAAAAGAGCACGCCGGCCCAGATCACCAAGGTCTCAAGCAGCACGCCGGCGGGCTCACGGGCCGGGTTTTAAGTTTCGTTTAAGTTTTCGCGTCTAAATTCCCGGAAATGTCATGTCGTGCCATAATATTGCACCAGGCTTTCAGCGGGTGCGGCGCGCAATCGCGTGACTTCGACGTGTCCTCAGCTTGCCGGTCAAGCACGTCCGACTGCAGCATCGGCAGCTATCTTCACCCAGCGACTGCTGGGTTTTTTTTTACACGATATGAGCGCAACTTCCACATCGGCCACTTCCCGCTCGCGCATGAGTGCGCTCGAGCTGCGAGCGACGCTGTCGCTCGCAGCGATCTTTGCACTGCGCATGCTCGGTCTCTTCATGATCATGCCGGTGTTTTCGGTGTATGCGAAAACCATTCCCGGCGGCGACAATCTCCTGCTGGTCGGCATCGCGCTGGGGGCGTACGGCGTCACTCAATCGCTTTTCTATATCTTCTACGGCTGGGTTTCCGACAAGGTTGGCCGCAAGCCAGTTATCGCGACGGGTCTCGTGATATTTGCGATCGGCAGCTTCGTCGCCGCGGGGGCGCACGATATTGTGTGGATAATCGTCGGTCGCGTGATCCAGGGAATGGGCGCCGTTTCCTCCGCGGTGCTCGCTTTTATTGCCGACCTCACTGCCGAGCAGCACCGCACAAAAGCAATGGCGATGGTGGGGGCCTCGATCGGCATTTCTTTTGCGGTGGCGATCGTGGGTGCGCCTCTGGTGTTCCACTGGCTCGGGATGAGCGGCCTGTTCTCGCTGGTCGGCGCGCTCTCGATTCTCGCGGTGGGCGTGGTGATCTGGGTCGTGCCGGATTCGCCGAACCGGCCCGTCCACTTGCGGGCGCCATTTGCCGAAGTGCTCCACAACGTCGAGCTGCTGCGCCTGAACTTCGGCGTGCTCGTACTGCACGCCACGCAAACGGCGCTGTTCCTTGTGGTGCCTCGCCTGCTCGTCGACGCAGGGCTGCCGGTCTCGTTGCACTGGAAGGTCTATCTGCCGGTCATGGGCATTGCGTTCGTCATGATGGTGCCGGCCATCATTGCCGCGGAGAAGCGGGGGAAAATGAAGGCCGTGGTCGTCTCTGCAATCGGTCTGATCCTCATTGGCCTGCTATTGCTTGGCTCGCTCGAACATACACTCGTTATCGTGGCCGCCGTCCTGTTCGTGTATTTCCTCGGCTTTAACATCCTCGAAGCGTCGCAGCCCTCGCTCGTCTCGAAGCTCGCGCCGGGTGATCGGAAGGGTGCGGCCACGGGCGTATACAACACCACGCAGTCGATCGGCCTTGCCCTCGGCGGCGTGGTTGGCGGCTGGCTTCTAAAACACGATGGCGCGAACGCGGTGTTTTACGCGTGCTCCGGGCTCGTATTGTGCTGGCTCGCAATCGCGTTCAATATGAAGGTTCCGTCACCGCGGAAGGCCTGAATCGCGCTTCTGGCGCGAAATGCAGCCGGTGGGGGCGTCGCCGGAAAAAACCCAGAAGAAAAACAGGGGAACAGATCGTGCGCATTCTCGCGCTGATGGACCGTCGAAAGCTGCAGCGCATCAACCGGTTATGGCTCCACTATGGCGTATTCTGGCTGGGGGCGATCGCCGTAGGCCTGGTCGCGGTGCTTTACGCGAAGCTGATCGATTTCGGCTACGCTGTGTTCCTTCGCTATGCGGCTGACCGGTTCTGGCTGCCTCTGATTGTGGCGCCCGCAACAGGCGCCGTTACGGTGTGGCTTACACGGCGCTTCTTTGACGGTTCCGAGGGCAGCGGTATCCCCCAGGTGATCGCCATGCTGCACGGGCCGAACGAACTCGGGCCAAGGCTGCTTACGCTGCGTATTCTCGTTGGAAAGATTCTGGTCTCGTTCCTGGCCCTGCTCGGTGGCTTTACCATCGGCCGCGAAGGTCCGACCATTCATGTTGGCGCCGCCCTGATGTTCAGCCTGAGGCGCTTTTACCCGAGGCGTTTTCTGGCGATCCGGCCGGGCGTGCTGGAGCGCAGGCTCGCGCTCGCGGGTGCGGCCGCCGGTTTGTCGGCGGCATTCAATGCTCCGCTCGCAGGCGTGGTGTTCGCCATTGAGGAACTCATGCGCAGCTTCGAGGAGCGCGCGAGCGGCGTGCTGATCACGGCAATCATCTTCGCTGGCGTCGTTTCACTTGGGCTTCAGGGAAACTATGTGTATTTCGGCACGATCGATATCGGGTCGGGATTGCCCCGATGGATCAGCCTCGCCGTAGTGCTGATCGGTGTCCTTGCGGGCGCGCTAGGGGGATGCTTCTGCTGGCTGTTGCTCAACACGAAGCGCTGGATGCCCGAAGTTCTGCTCGAACTGCGCGTGAAGCGGCCTGTGCTGTTCGGCGCGCTATGCGGCCTGGTCATTGCGGTCGTCGGCGTGAGCGCAAATGGCCATACATTTGGCAGCGGCTATGCCGAAGCGCGGAGCATGCTGGAAGGCAGCGCGCATGTCAGCGCGGCATACCCGCTCTTGAAGATGGTCTCGATGGTGGGATCGTATCTGCCAGGCGCGCCCGGAGGCCTGTTCGCCCCGTCGCTTGCGATCGGGGCTGGCATCGGCAACACGGTTCACATGGCGTTCTCGCAGATCCAGCTTCCGATGCTCATCGCGCTCGGCATGGTCGGCTATCTGGCGGCGGTCACCCAGAGCCCAATCACGGCGTTCGTGATCGTCATCGAGATGATCAACGGGCACGCGCTCGTTATCTCGCTGATGGCCACGGCGCTCATCGCGAGTCGCGTCTCGCGCTTTTTTGCGCCACCGCTGTACGAGGCGCTCTCGGAGCGTTATCTGCGCAAGCCGTAAGGCAAAGGCGACGGTTAGGTCGAACAGACATCGACGGAGTTCATATGGGGATCGCAGACAGAGTCGAAAAGCGTCTATTGGGCATGGCGCGCGTGCTATGTCTCATCGCGCTAGTTGGCGCCATCCTGGCGATGATCGCATTAATGTTTGCGCTTGGCGTTCCGAGGACGGCAGCTGTTATCACAAATCCGCCCGTCAGCGCGAGCGAGGTACTCTCTTCGATAGCGAGTTCGGAGGCGGCCAATGACGGTCTGAAGATCGGCAGCGCGAACGGCAACGCCATGGCGGATGTCGCTGGCGCCGCGGGATTAATTATCCCCGCTCCGCTTAATGCCCTGTTGAACCAGAATAATGCAAGCCAACCGCTGCTCAAGGCGTGGCTCGAGCGTATTCCCCAAGCCGACCGACAGCAGTTCCTGGATGAGCTGTCCGACGTCGTTGCGGCTGCCGGGCAGCACGCTGCTACGTGGGAATGGGACAACCGCGAGCGGTATGTTGCAGCCGCCATGGATCAGTATGCCCGTGTCAAGATCGGGCGGATTGATGCGGCCCAAAGCGCCGTTCAGGCGGCAGAGGGCAAAAACGCTCAGTTCGGTTCGTCGCTGGGAATTCTTCTCGCGTTGACAGGTTTCCTGACTTTGCTGCTACTGCTCACAGCGATCGAGCGCAATACGCGTAACAGCGCGCTGAAAAGACAGGAATGAGTTGGCGCGACTCGAGATGGGATGCCGATGTAAGGTGTTTTCTGTTGCACCAGCTGTTCTGAACCGGCGCGACCTCTCGTCACTCGCACAGCGCGGGCCGGAGACGCACGCCGGATTAAAGTCGAGACAGGTGGCGCAGTCGCTCCTCTGACGGCAGAGTCGATCGCTCGACCTGCTGGTTTGATCTGTCGGAGCGTTTCGGAGGCCGCGCCAACGCGAGGCCAAACTCACTTCTTTCGATTCTGACCGATGACCCGGGCAACGTGACGAGCGGGAGACCACCGCGAACAGGAGCCTATCGACAGAGCAGTCCCTGGGTAGATAACGGTCCAGGTCCGCATCGCGAAGCTCGCACAACTTACAGCTTTGCAGCCGTTAGCTTCGGGCGGCGACGCTGGCATGTGCGTCGCAGCACCGCAAATGGGCACGTCGTGCGACGCAGGGTTCAGAGAAGGTCGGTTTCACAGAAACGATTGTGGAAAAACCCGATGGGCAATTGCGGAGGCTATCTGATTGACGTTACGTGGTCAGAGCGCTGTCATCGTCGCTATTCTCCGATCGTCTTTTTCGCGCCCCGGCGAAATATTGTCCAAGCTGCTTAGGATCGGCGCGTTTTCCATGCGTTAAGCCTACATCGGTCGACGTTACAAGTGTTCACGACAAACGGTCCACGACAAACGACGTGCTTAAGGATGCATCGCGACCGTTCGGTTGACGTGCAATCTCGCCTGGTCATCAGGAGACCCGTAACCCGGCGTCTGCCCGAATCGAGCCGTTGTTCATCAGCCAATCTTGCAGAGCCGGAACGGCAGTTGCTCTTCTGTGCGCTATCAGTGCAAAGCCTTTCAAGACCAACGATGACTTACGGTACTTTTCCAGCCTGGCTCCATAGTCTGTCAATCGCCTGGATTGTGTTAGGCGTGGTGTGTGCCGTCATCATTGTGACTGACGAGGTAAGACATCCGCAGAAGATGTGGATCATGAGCCTGGTTTGGCCGCTGACCACGCTATTCGGCACAGTTCTCTGGCTTGCTGCCTATTATGCATGGGGACGCAACGTGCTCGCCGCCGAGGCTGGCGATAAAACGCAACCGTTCACAGTGATCGTGATGAAAGGCACTAGTCATTGCGGCGCTGGTTGCACACTCGGCGACATTGTTGTCGAATGGTCAGCGTTTGCGTTTCCAGGGTTGGCGGTGTGGTTCGGATGGCACAGCGTATTCAACGAGAAAACTTTTGCCGTCTGGATCCCAGACTTCATGATCGCCTTTCTGCTAGGAATCGGTTTTCAGTACTTCACCATCAAGCCGATGCGCGACCTGTCAATTGGACAGGGCGTGATCGCTGCAGTCAAAGCGGATATTGCGTCGATAACCGCGTGGCAGATTGGCATGTATGGAGCAATGGCGATCATTCAGTTCCTATGGTTCAAGCCGGTTTTTGGCGGCATCGCGAACGTTACCAGTTCGGAGTTCTGGTTCGCCATGCAGATCGCCATGCTCGCGGGCTTCGTAACGAGCTACCCTGTGAACTGGTGGCTGATTCGTTCCGGTGTGAAGGAGAAGATGTAGACCAAACCCTCAGCGAAAAGGGCACCGATAGCGAGAAGCAAAATCGCAACTGACGTGAAGGCGGTCCCACAGCCTCACCCCCGTTCCGCGTCCAGAAAATACCCATTGACCGCATGAAATCCGCCGCGCTTGGGAGCGGGTTGATCGCCACTGCTCTGTTCGCTGCGCGTGCAGGTCCGCCGGCGCGAACCGAAGCTTGCCGGCGGAATGTCACAGCAGACCGATCGTAGCTAGCGCGGCTACGTAGCGGCGCTGCATTAAGACCTCAGCTCGTGGTTGTACCTTAAAAGTCGTCGTTGTGGTCAGAGAAGCTCGAACCCTGGTTCAGGGTTGATCGCGTTGAAAAAGGCCGTGACCCGACTGTATCGCTGACGGTATCAACCTCTCAGTGGTCCGGCGTAAGCGTTGGCGTAGGTTTGTACGAGAAGGCTCGCCCGCGTCACCATTTCGACGAGAACGAGTAGACCGGCTCGATAAGCGGGTTGGCGGCGGCTTGCGGTGCTTGCCACCAGGCCAGCACCTTCAGCGCCGCTTGAGCCGCCCGCGGCTCATGACTGAGAACCTAGAACACGCCGAAATCGTCATTGCTGTCGGGAATCGCGGCGAGCAGGTTGGCAAGCGCGCGCCAGCCCGTGAAGCTCGATAGCCTTATCGCCATGCGCAGCCAGCGCGCGGCGCGTGAGCTCGGGTGCGTTGACGGTGTTGACGCTACGCACTGCATCCGTCGCATTGCGTTCTTCGTTGATCTGGCGTCGATCGATGCGCGAAGCAACGGGCAGGTCTGCATGCTGTCTTTCCAGTGTTGAACGCCTTCGACGCTGTTCGCACCGCGCCACGCCGTCCGCTTGCCCTACATCCACGCGGATCACCGCGCCTGCGCTGCGGTACCGGCCGCGCCCGATAGCAGCGCCCTCAACACCTGTCGCAACGTGGTGGCGCCGAAGCGTCGCTCGCTGATATTCGCCTCGACGTCGATGCGTCCAGCGTTGTGCGCGTCGTACAGATCGACGATCAGTTGGGCGTGCCGCTCGCCGAGCCCGGCGCCGCGCAGCACGGCACTCCATTCGTCGCGGGGCACCCGGTGGGCGATAACCGGCCGCCCGGACAGTTCCGCCAAGCTACGCGCGACGTCGAGCGCGCTTACCCGCTCTTTCCCTTCGATACTGACCACCCGTGGCGTCGCGCGCGAAGGCCCTTCATCGAGCAGCAACTGCGCGGCAAGCTCGCCGACGTCCTGCGCCGCGACTGTCGGAAACAGCTTGTCGAGCGGATCATGCAGACTCGGCAGCGCGCCCCGGCCGAGCGCGACCGGCAGCATGCGTGCCCAGTTCTGCATGTGCTCGGCGGCGCGCAACAAGATCAGCGACGACGCGACGGTGCGCAACTGCGTTTCGAGGTAGTGGAACAGCGTCGTGATGCCGGTGCCATCCGCGTGCTCGGCGCCGTAGTCGGACAGCGCGAGGAGCCGCGGTGGCGCGCTCATGCGCAACGCCGCGACGCCCGCGTCGATGATGCGCCGCATCGCGGCCGCGGGATCGTCATGCGCTCCCGGCACCGGACAGAGCCATTGCACTGCCTGCGCGCCGTCGATCGCGCGCGCGACCAGCCGTGGGTCGTTCAGGTCGGCGATCGCGATCTCGCAGCCGATTGCCGCGAGCGCTTCGGCTTGCGTGGCGTCGCGTACCACCGCGCGTACCTGGTGGCCCGCGCGACGCAATGCGGTTGCGCTCGCGTGTCCCACGTGACCGGTCGCTCCGAAAATGACGAACACGTTGTGCTCCTTTTGAGGATCGCTATGACGTGATGGTAGGGACGCGGTGCTCGCGAGGCGCTCAGATCTGGATGACTTTGCGCAGATCCGGATGATTTTTACGCCGATGCCGCGCAGGTCGCGTGAATCGCGTTGGCTGATCGCGAGCTACGAAATTCCGTCACGCCGGCGAACCTGCCAAAAACGCCGCACAATGCAGGCATCTCGCCGTCATTCAGCTCACTCAGGAGACAAGCGATGAACGCCGTCACCCCGATTCCCGCGCCTGCGCCGCACAGCGGCTCGCGCATCGCCGTGCGCACGAGCAGGGCGCTTGGCTGGCAAGGCTTCGGTGCGGAACTGGTCAACGTGTCGGCCGGTTTGCATCGGATGCCCGCGTTTCGCCATCATCGCGTGGGCGTGCACGTTGGTGCGCCGGTGACTGCGCGCTGTCTGTGCGATGCGCGCCGCCACACGCGGATTCAGGCGCACGGCGACGCCGACGTGATCCCCGCGGGGCTCGAAGGTCAGTGGAACGATGACGCCGCCTGCACGATTTTCAGCGTCTGGTTTGCCGAGGACTTCGCGCGGCGGACCGTCGAGCAGCTCGCGTTGAACTCGGCCGACTCGCAGCTGCGCCCGCGCTTCCAGATGCGCGATCCGCGCTTTCAGCATCTCGCCTGGGCGCTGCGCGCGGAGCTCGAAGCGGACGATGCGTCCGCTCCGCTCTACGCCGAAAGTCTGTGTACGGCGATGCTGGTGCGTCTGATCGGCGTCGAACCCATGCCGGGCAACCGGCGGCGTACGCTCGCGCCGCGCACGGCCGCACGTGTGATCGAGTTTATCGACGCGCATCTCGATCAGCGTCTGACGCTCGACGAGCTCGCCGCGCAGGCGCAACTGAGCGTGCCGCATTTCAAGGCGCTGTTTCGCGACACGCTCGGTGTGCCCGTGCATCAGTACGTGGTACAGCGCAGGGTCGAGCGCGCGCGAACGCTGCTGCTGCAAGGACGCCTCAGCGCAAGCCAGATCGCGCTCGAAACGGGCTTTGCGCATCAGAGCCATATGGCGCACTGGGTGTCGCGTTTGCTCGGTGCAACGCCGCGTGAACTGCGCGGCGCCGCGCGCGATGACGCGGCCATGTCGGGGCAGGAGAACCCACGACGTTGATGCGCGAACCGCGCGGCGCGGAACCCATCCGCTTCAACCGGGCGCGGCCCCCGTCAACTGCGCATAGACATCATGCGCTAGCTGCAGCAGCTCCTTGCGATCGATCCCACCCGACACCGCATAGCCAAAATCGCCGTCGACCCAATAGAACACGTTGACGGGCCCCGCCTGATACAGCTTGAACGCGGTCGTATTCGCGTTCTCGCGACGACGCGAGATGCACAGCGTGACGCGCTCGCCGTTCGGTCCGCGATACATGAACTGCGCGGTCGGACCGTCGTCGCCGGGCAGCAGGCGGCCGCCCGACAGCATGAATCCGCTCTTCGACAGCATTGGCGGATGGACCTCGGTGCCGAGCCGGTTCGCGAGCCATTGCACGAAGTCCTGCTCGCGATCGGCGCTCATGTCGCCCGGCCGGTCGATCGCCGGCATGTAGACGACGTGCGCGAGCGCCGCCTGGCGCGCGAAGCCCTCGGCGCTGTCCGCGCTGACCGGACGATTTCCGGCTTGCGTTTCGGCCCCTGGGTCGGTTCGATCGATCGCAACCGGTGCAATCAGATCGTTCCTGTGCATGCCGATGCCCACGCCGAGCACGAGCGCCGCGGCCATGCCCGCGAACTGCGCGGCAAAACGCGGCCAGTTCGCGGCTGCTCGCGCGCGGCGCGGCGCACCGGTCTGCAGGTGCTTCGGCACGGGCTCGCTGAGCACGCGGTCGTAGCGCTCGTGAAGCAGACCATTGAGCGAAAAGTAATCGCTGACGCGCGCGGCCAGCTCCGGATTCTGTTCGAGCGCGCGCTCCACCTCATCGCGCCGCTCGCCGGACAGCGTGCCGTCCACGTACGCGTGCAAGTCTTCTTCGCCGATCGGCATTTGCGGCTCGCTCATCGCACCACCTGTAATTTCGCACCGGGCTGGGCGCCCGCCATCAAAGCCCGCAGCCGTTCGCGTCCGCGCGAGAGCCGCGACATCACCGTGCCGATCGGAACGTTCAGCGCGAGCGCGACATCGGCGTAGCTCATCTCCTCGAGACCGACCAGCAGCACCACCTCGCGCTGTTCGACCGGCAGCCGCTGCAACGCGTAGTCGAGGTCGCGCATTTCGAGCGAACGCGTCTGGCCCGACGGCACCGCGAGCTCGCTTTCGGCGATGCTGTCGTCGTCGACCGCGACGTGGACCGCGCGCGCCGACGCCTTGCGCGCCTGATTCGCGAAGACGTTGTGCATGATCGTGAACAGCCACGCGCGCAGATCGGTGCCCGGCTGGAACAGACGGGTGCGGCCGAGCGCGCGCTCGAGCGTGTCCTGCACGAGGTCGTCGGCGAGCTCACGATTGTTGATCAGCGCCCGCGCATAGCGCCGCAGACGCGGCACGTGCTCGATCAGTTCGTCACGGACATCCATGGTTGATCCCGGTCAAGCGGCGTGGGGGTGGCATCGGCTTCATTCGCGTCGGTATCGATACGCGCCGGGCCGGTCGCGGAGGCTTCCGTCGCACGATGCGTTCGAACTGCAAACACCTGTCAGCGCATTTTATTCCGCGAGGGCCGCGCGCACCGGCGTCAGCGCGCGCTCATCACGTCGGCGGCGCGCATCAGGCCGTGGGTGCGCGCATTGCCCGCGATGACGAAACGCTGCCGCTGCGCGGTCCACGTCAACAGCCGCAGCTCGCCGATGCGGCGCGCGGCCCACTGCGGCTCTTCCCGCGCAAACGGCGCCGCGGCCGACAGCACGACCACCGGTTGCTGATCGCCGTTCAGATAGACGAGTTCGTCCGCGCGCTGCAATGGCCCGAGCCGCAGCACGCGTTGCTCGACGAGGCGCAGGCCGATCGCGCCGAGATCCGGCGCGGCTGGATCGACGCGCGTCGGCGATGCGGAGGAAAAGGGCCGTGCGGTGGCTTCGGCGAGCGCCATCACGGCGGCATTATCGAGCGCTCGTGCCGACACTTGAGTCGCCATGAGCCAACCGCTGATGGCGCTCAGCATCAGCGCGAGCGCGACGAGCGCGACAAGCGTTCGGCGTGCGCGACCACCCGGTTGCGGGCGCATGCGCAGCGGGCGCGATCCGCCGAGGCGCCCGGGCGCGGGCTCCCCGGCGGTCTGAAACGTGGCCTGGATCTGTGCGTTCAAGCGGTCGTAAAAGGCGACACGCCGTGCTTCCGCCGGATGCTTGCCGAGATAGTCGCGCAGCGACGCGGCGCGCTCGGGCGTCAGCGTGCCGTCCGCATAGGCCTGGATGTCGTCTTCGGAGGGCGGAGCGCCGGAGGGGCGGTAAGTCGAGGTCATGATGATGCGCGGTCTTGATTGCTGCTATCGGACGGCAAACACGGCGGCGGGGACATTTATTCCCCGCGCCGGCGATGTTTTTTTCACGCCGCGAATACAGGAATAAACGCTGCCCACCCGTGGTTCTCCCTGGTGCGAACCCGCACAACTCTCCAAGGAGTCGATCATGAAAAAGCTTTCGTTCGTTGCTTTGTCGCTCGTCGTTCTCGCCGCTTCGTCGAGCGCTTTTGCGCAGGGCAAGACACGTGCTCAGGTGTACCAGGAACTGATCGAGGCGCAGCAGAATGGTCTCGACTACATCACCGACGCGTCGTATCCCGATGTCAGTCCCGTGTTCGCACGTCAGGTCGAGCAGCGCAAGCAGGCGCTCGCCGCGCAAGCGGCGCTCGCCGCGAGCCACGTCGCGAACTCGGGAGCGCCGGCTGTTGGCACCCATTGAAGCAGCATCGGCCACTGGCGCGCGAGTGGGTTTGAATGTGCGCGCCAGGGCCGGATGGAATAGGCCGTAGCGAGGCGTGTTCGCCCGTACGTTGGTCGATGAGTCGATCGACCCATCGATCGAATCATCGATCCATCCGGCAAGGAGTTTCCGTGACACCACCCTTCGCACCCAAACCCAACCCCGCCGGCTCCGACCCGCGGCCGATCTGCGTGCCATGCCGGCTCGCCGCGATCGGCGCGGTCGCGCTCGCGGGCGGCTTCGCCTACACCGCGGGGTGGCTGACGCCCGCGCGTCTGACCGCCCCGCGCATCATCGATACGTTCGAGGCGGTCGCGGGCCCGCATCCCGGCTATCGACGCAATCACGCCAAGGGCCTGTGCGTCGACGGCTATTTCGACAGCAACGGCAATGGCGCGGCGCTGTCGCACGCGGTAGTGTTCGCGCCGGGCCGCACGCTGGTGTCGGGTCGCTTCGCGGTGCCCGGCGGCAATCCGTCCGCGCCCGATACGAGCTCGCCGGTGCGCAGTCTCGCGCTGCAGTTCCGGCTTCGCGATGGCGAACAGTGGCGTACCGGCATGAACTCGACGCCGGTGTTCGCGGTGCATACGCCAGCGCAGTTCTATCAGCAATTGCTGGCCACGAAGCCCGACCCTGCGACCGGCAAACCGGACCCCGCGAAGCTGAAAGCGTTCTACGCGGCCAATCCCGAGACGCAGCCGTTCCAGCGCTGGGTCAAGTCGCACGCGCCGTCGTCGAGCCTCGCGAACGCCGCATACTACGGCATCGACGCGTTTCTGTTTAGCGATGCCCACGGCACGACGCGCGCCGTGCGCTGGGCCGTCGTGCCCGACACGCCTTACGCGGCGATCACCGCGGCGCAGCAGGCCGAAAAGAACTTCCTCGCCGCCGACCTCGGCGAGCGTCTGCAACACGGACCGTTGCGCTGGCATCTGCTGTTGACCGTCGCGCAACCGGGCGACCCGACCGGCGACGCGACGCTGCAGTGGCCCGACGACCGCCAGCGCGTCGACGCGGGGACGCTCGTGATCGAACGCACCACGTCGCAAGAAGACGGCGCCTGCCGCGACATCAACTTCGATCCGACGATCGTGCCCGCCGGCATCGCGCCATCGGACGATCCGCTGCTCGCCGCGCGCTCTGCGGCCTACGCACAGTCGTTCCAACGCCGCACGCGCGAGGAGGCGCTGCATCCCGAGATCCATCGAACCCAGCCAAACGGATAGCCTTCATGACGCGCACCCGCACTCACTTCAGTCCGCTCGCGCGGCTGCTGCACTGGACGATGGCGCCGCTGATCGTCGCGATGCTGTTTATCGGCGTGGGCATGGTGGCGACGGTATCGCGCGCCCATGATGCGCTGGTCGCGCTGCATCGGCCGCTCGGCATCGCGTTGCTGCTGCTCGTGCTGGTGCGGCTCGCGGTGCGCGTGATGCGCGGCAGTCCGCCATTGCCCGCGCGCATGTCGAAGCCGCAACGAATCGCGGCGCATGCGTCGCACCTCGTGCTGTACGGGTTGATGCTCGCGATGCCGCTGATCGGCTGGGCCATGCTATCGGCGGCCGGCTATCCGGTCACGCTGTTCGGTCCGCTGCATCTGCCGCCGATCGCACCGCACGACGTCGCGCTGTTCGCGCTGCTGCGCGCGCTGCATACGTGGCTCGCGTTCGCGTTGTTCGCGACGGTGCTGCTGCATCTGGCGGCGGCGTTGTTGCATGGGCTGATCCTGCGCGACGGGGTGTGGGGCAGCATGGCCCGCGGCCAACGCTAATATGGGTCGAACCGCGGCTTGACCGGGTTGCTCCCGAACTGTCCAGATCGCCCGCCCTGGCGATTTTCGTCCAACGCGTAAAATGGCCGGTTATCACTGGCAAATCGCAACTGGACAGAATCGGCCGGGCGTCGCGCGGCGCCCCGTCATGGTCCACGCGCGCTTGCCTTCGCCGGTTTGAACAGGAAGGCACGCGGATGTCATCAGTTTTCTTCGATCGGGAAAGGATTGCGGAATGGCTCGGTGAGCGCACCGTCGCCAAGGCGCGCTCGGTGGGCGCGGTCAGCAACGTCAAATGGCAGGGGGACACGCTGTCGGGCGACGTGCAGGGCTCGCAGCCGGGGCCGTACCTGACGCGGGTTCGCTTTCGCACCGATGGCGGGTCGCCGTCGGCCGAAGGCAAATGCACGTGCCCGGTCGGCCGCAATTGCAAGCACGTCGCGGCGCTGCTGCTCGCGGAACTCGACTACCACGACGAGATGGATCACATCACGCAGGTCGAGGACGATAGTGACCCGGCGACGTCGGCGGTGTTCATCGCGCGACGGATTACGGTGCCGGGCGCGCCGCCGGCGCCATCACCGTCTCCATCTCCATCTTCATCTCAAGGTGTGCGACCCGAACTGGTCAGCTGGCTCGAGCGTTTTCGCGCGCGCGCCCGCGCGGCCGACGCCGCCGGAAAAGACGCCGCCCGGAAGCTCGACGCCACGCGCAAAGAAACGCTCGCCTATCGGCTCAACTGGTCGCGTTTTCATATGCGCCACGAAGTCGTGCTGCATCGCGCGCGTTGCGACGCGGACGGCATGATCGTCGAAGTCGGCGACAGTTGGGGCGACGTCGAAGGCGCGCTGCTCAGGCAGCCGCGCTTCGTGTCCGACGAAGACCTGTCGATCCTCCGCGGCCTATGGCTCGGTCGCTCGCGCGAGGACCTGGGCCAGTTCGTGCTGCGTGGCACGAGTGGCGCGGAAACGCTGCAGAAGCTGATCGCGACCGGGCGCCTGTTCTTCGACTTCGGGATCGCGCCGGGCCAGGCCGGACCGACGCCGCTCGCGCGCGCCGCCGACCGCCTCGGGCGCATCGAATGGGAGCCGCTCGCCGACGAGCGCCTGCGTCCGGTACTGCGCACCGAACCGCGCGCGAGCATGGTGCTCCCGACCGAGCCGGTCTGGTACGTGGACGGCGTCGCCAACGAGGCGGGCGTCGTGCCACTGTCGCTGCCGTTCCAGCAACTGCCCGACTACCTCGCGATGCCGCCGATCTCGCTCGCCGAGGCGCCGCTCGTCGCGTCGGTGCTGCGCGAGATCGCGCCCGAGCTGCCGCTGCCGCCGACCCACGACGCGCCCGCGATCCGGGTGATCGACGTCGAACCGGTGCCGGTGCTGACGCTGAACAGCCATGCGCTGCCCGGCGCGGGGAAGGGCATCAAAACGGCGAAAACCGCGAAGGCCGCGAAGGCCGCGGAGCGCAAGTCCGCCGCGGTAGAACTGGCGGCCGCGAGCTTCGACTACGACGGTGTCAGCATCAACGCCGACAGCAGCGTGACGCTGGTGCCGCTGCCGCGCGGCGACGTGATTCACATCCGCCGGCGCTACGACGCCGAGAAAAAGCGTCTGCTGGAATTGCGCAGGACCGGTCTGCAAAAGGTGCCGACGCGCAACCTGCATGCGTCGCGTCTGTTGCCCGACACGATGCTCGGTCTGCCCGACACCGATGCGTGGTCCGAGTTCGTCAACGACGCGGTGCCGGATCTGGTCGCGAAGGGCTGGCGCGTGACGATGGCGCCCGAGTTCCGCTACAACGTGATCGAGATCGACGCGATCGACGGCACCGCGCAGCAGGCCGGCGACGGCTGGTTCGATCTGGAGATGGGCATCCGCGTCGGCGAGCGCAACGTGCGGCTCGAACCGCTGCTGGCCGATCTGTTCCGGCGCGACCGGCGCTGGCTCTCTGGCGCGCTGGAGCGTATTCGAGACGACGAGCCGATCGAGCTGAAGACCGAGGAGAACAAGCGCCTGCGGTTGCGCGCCGATCGTCTGAAGCCGGTGGTGCGCGTGCTGGTCGATCTGTTCGATTCGCTCGGCGGCGCGCTTGCCGAAGGCGCGCCGCTGCGCGTGCCCGCGGTCGATGCGGGTCGCCTCGATGCGCTGCACGACACCGGCCGCTGGCAGTTCAGCGGCGACGATTCGATCCGCGAGCTCGCACGCCGTCTGCAAGCCGGTCCGGGCCTGCGCGAAGTGCCGGTGCCGCGCGGGCTGAAGGCCGAGCTGCGCGGGTACCAGCACCAGGGCCTGAACTGGATGCAGTTCCTGCGCGAACAGGATCTGGCCGGCGTGCTCGCCGACGACATGGGCCTCGGCAAAACCGTGCAGACGCTCGCGCACGTTCTCGCCGAGAAGGAAGCGGGGCGGCTCACGCATCCCGCGCTGATCGTCGTGCCGACCACGCTCGTGCACAACTGGCGCGAGGAAGCGCGCCGCTTTGCGCCGGAGCTGAAAGTGCTGGTGCTGAACGGGCCGCAGAGAAAGGAGCGTTTCGAGCAGATCGGCGAAGCCGAGCTGATCCTGACCACTTATGCGCTGTTGTGGCGCGATCAGAAGGTGCTCGCCGAGCACGACTATCATCTGCTGATTCTCGATGAGGCGCAGTACGTGAAGAACGCGACCACCAAAGCCGCCCAGGCGATTCGCGGCTTGCGGGCGCGGCATCGGCTGTGCCTGACGGGCACGCCGCTCGAGAATCATCTCGGCGAGCTGTGGTCGCAATTCGATTTTCTGCTGCCGGGCTTTCTCGGCAGCCAGAAGGACTTCACGCGACGCTGGCGCAATCCGATCGAAAAGAACGGCGACGACGTGCGCCGCGCGTTGCTCGCGCGCCGCATCCGGCCGTTCATGCTGCGCCGTCGCAAGGACGAGGTCGCGAAGGAGCTGCCGCCGAAGACGACGATCGTGTGTCCGGTCGATCTCGAAGGCGCGCAGCGCGACCTGTACGAAACCGTGCGCACCGCGATGCAGCACAAGGTGCGCGCGGCGGTCAGCGCGCAGGGGCTCGCGCGCAGCCACATCATCGTGCTCGATGCGTTGCTGAAGCTGCGCCAGGTGTGCTGCGATCCGCGGCTCGTGCGCACCGCCAGCGGTATCGCGGACGGCGCTGCCACGGGCGGCGGCGAGCGCACGATGCGCTCGGCCAAGCTCGAACTGCTGCTGTCGATGCTGCCCGAACTGATCGAGGAGGGACGCCGCGTGCTGCTGTTCTCGCAGTTCACCGGCATGCTCGCGTTGATCGCCGAGGCGCTCGACGAAGCCGCGATCCCGTACGTCATGCTGACGGGCGACACGGCCGATCGCGTGAGCCCGGTCGAGCGGTTCCAGCAGGGCGAGGTGCCGCTGTTCCTGATCAGCCTGAAGGCCGGCGGCGTGGGGCTGAACCTGACCGCCGCCGACACGGTGATCCACTACGACCCGTGGTGGAACCCGGCCGCCGAGAACCAGGCGACCGACCGCGCGCATCGGCTGGGACAGGACAAGCCGGTATTCGTGTACAAGTTGATCGCGGCCGGCAGCATCGAGGAAAAGATCGTCGCGTTGCAGGAGCACAAGGCCGTGCTCGCCGACAGCATTCTCGCGGAAGATGCGGCCGGGGCCGCAAAGTTCTCGGACGACGATCTCGACGCGCTGTTCGCGCCTATGCCGGACATCGAAGGCGCGCGTTGAACGCGTGGGCAAGCGACCGAACGAGGCAACGCAGACGGGCCACGCAGACACGCAAGGGGGGAAATCTGACGCGCCGCGGCAACGCCAATGGGGGCCACACTGTAACAAAGCGTCTGTGTATGTAAATTACCGTCGATGGGGACTTCAACTCATACCAATTTCGAACTCGCGCTGTGTAAGACTTGCGCGTCGCGCGCGCTGGTGCGGCGCGTAATAACTACTTCGCCAACGGTTACAAAGGAAGTTCTTTCATCTTGAGCATGGCTTTTTCCCGGGCTAACTTGACGTTACTCGTGCGGTTAGACCCCGGCGAGCGTGTGTAGTGTTTGTTGGCGGCGTTGCTTCGACAGGGGCAGCGCCGCATTTTTTTGCCGGCGGCCCTAACGCTGCGCATCACCCGCTGACGGTCCGTCTCGCGGCGCGTCATCGCGTCGGCCAACAATGTGAAGCAGTCGAATGCCTTATGCAAAACGAGGGCTTTGAGTCGCTCTCCCGACCACGCCGACTGCCTCGAATGACAACTCGACCGGGACAAATCTAACAATGTTTAAACGATTTCTTTTGAGATTATTCTTATACTGAACACGCAATTGTTAAATAAGAGTACCTGAAAGGAATCTTAAAGCCGATAAGCGAGCGTGGTCAAACAGCCGCTCCAGCAAGGATCTTCCGTCCGCAGTGCCACTTCCTTCCGGCGCCGGCTAGTGGTGGCAGACCAGAAAAACCTGAAAAGCGCGTCAGCCGTTTCTGATTAGGGTTTTTCGCGACGGATTGCCGGTACACGGCAAACGGGAAGATAGAAGGTTTTCGATTATCATGATCTGCCCTGCATAATCGCTATGGAAATTACATTTATGCGCTGATTTCCGCTTCATGAAAGCAGCGTCATCGCGGGGTACGGCGAGGGACCATTAATCAGAAAGTAACAGCCGGAATTTTTTGCGAAGCCGGATCGGCGGTGCTGCACCGTCATCCCGGCCGTCAGCCATGAAGGCGCTGTTGCGTTGTGGGGTGTTATGAGAATTGCAGTCCTCGATGATGATTCGGCTCAGGCCGACCTTGTATGTCAAACGCTGTCCGCCGCTGGACACGTCTGTCACGCGTATGGCGCAGGGGCCGAACTCGTGCGCCAGTTGCGTCGTCAGACGTTCGATCTGCTCGTGCTCGACTGGAACGTTCCCGACATGTCCGGCGAAGAAGTGCTTCGCTGGGTGCGCGAAAGCCTGTCCGAGCGCCTGCCGGTGCTGTTCATGACGAGCCGCGGCCGCGAAACCGACATCACTTCGATTCTGAATACCGGTGCCGACGACTATCTCGTCAAGCCCGTGTCGGGCGCCGTGCTGCTCGCGCGGGTTGGTTCCCTGCTGCGGCGCGCGTATTACCTGAAGCCGCCGGCAACGAGGGAAGTATTCGGCGACTTCGAGTTCGACCTGAGCGTCAAGCACGTCGTGGTCCGCGGCACCCCGGTCTCCGTCACGCAGAAAGAGTTCGAACTCGCGCTGCTGCTGTTCCAGCATATGAGCCGGCCGTTGTCGCGCGCACACATTCTCGACGTGATCTGGAAGCAGGCCACGGACATCCCGTCGCGCACGATGGACACTCATGTGTCGATGTTGCGCAGCAAGCTCGGTCTGCGCCCCGAGCACGGTTATCGGCTCACGCCGATCTACGGCTATGGCTACCGCCTCGAGCAGATCGAAACCGGCACACCACCGGCCGCCGACGACGAACCCACTGAAGAAGCGGGGGAAGCGTGACGGTCTGCGTGGATGGGGCGGCATCGGGCAGCGCCGCCATGCCCGGCCGCCGCGCCGCCGCGTGGCTTGCCGCGGCCTGTCTGATGGCAACGGGCGCGACCGGCTGGAGCGCGCTCGCGCACGCGCAGCCCGCGCGCGGCAAGACCGGAGCGAAGGCGTCGCCGGTCTACGCTTCGTACACGACGCACGAGGGCGACACGCTGTATGACATCGCCGCCCGCTACATGGCCGATCCGACCGACTGGGCGCTGTTGAGCAGCCTCAATCACGTGCCCGCGCCGCGCCGCATGGCGGCCGGCATCGTGCTGCGTTTGCCGTCCCGAAGGCTGCGCCAGGATCGGGACACGGCTCGCGTGATCGCGACCAGCGGTCCGGTCGAGCACGCGTTCGACTCGAGCCCCTATCTGCCGCTGAAAACCGGTGAAACGCTTGCCGAGGGCGATCGCTTGCGTACCGGCGCGAACGGGTTCGCGACGCTCGAGCTGCCCGGCGGCTCATACGTGACGGTCGCGCAGAACGGCGAACTCAATATCGAGAGACTGCGGCACGTCACGCTGACCGGCGTCGTCGATCGCATCTTTGAGCTGCGCGCCGGCGAGGTCGAGAGCCAGGTCACGCATGCGAAGCGACCCGATGATCGCTTCCAGATCCGTTCGCCTTCGGTGGTCGCCGGAGTGCGCGGCACGCGTTTCCGCGTCGATTACGACGGCGATACGCAAACCACCGCGGTGGCGGTGCTCGACGGCGCGGTCGGCGTCGATCCGGCCACGCAGCATGGCCAGAGCGCCGCGCCGGCGCCAGGCAGGCCGTTGCAGGCGTCCGAGCAGCTGGTCGAGGCAAGCTTCGGCAACGTCACGCACTCGGGCGGCGCGGTCGGCAGTCCGGTCCAGCTGTTGCCCGCACCCGCGCTCGCGCGGCCGGCGCGCGTGCAGGACGGCAAGAGCGTCGCGTTCGACATCAACCCGGCCGAGCACGCGGTCGGCTATCGGCTGCAGATTTCGCACGACGCCGATCAACTGGACCTGGTGCGAGATCTGCGGGTGAGCGCGCCGCATGCCGACTTCGGCGATCTGCCCGACGGCACGTACTTCGTGCGCGTCGCGTCGATCGATAGCAACGGTCTCGACGGCCTGCCGAACGTGTACGCGTTCGAGCGCCGCCAGCTGGGGCTGGACGCTTCGGCCGCGCAGCGCGCGGGTAGCCGCGACTACGAGTTCCGCTGGTTCGTCAGCCACAGCGACGTGCCGACCCGTTTCCGCTTCCTGCTCGCGAAAACGGCCGAACTGAGCCATCCGATAATCGATCGCCCCGATCTGCCGAGCGGCGAACTCGTGATCAGCGATCTGCCTCCGGGCGTCTACTACTGGACGATCGTCGCCGAGCAGTTCGACAACGGCCGCTTCTACGAAAAGAGCAGTCCGGTCCACTCCTTTACGCTTGCGCGCTGACGCTGGTAGATTCTCGGGGCCGGCCTGCTGGCCGGTCCGTCCTCCCGTTCCCGACTACATCGTCCCTTGCCCGCCACTTCTACGCGATTGAGCCTCGATCCGCGCGCCCGTCTCGGCCGGCGCGCCGGCCGGCGCTTTCTGATCGAGTGGGTCAGCGTTGGCTGTCTCGGCTTCGTGGTGATCTTGCTGACGTCGTTCGGGCGCGTCGGCGCCGGCATCGATCTGCTGGTGTACGACCAGTTTCTGAAGCTGCGCGAGCAGCCGCTGCTGTCCGACATCGTCGTCGTCGAGATCGACAACGCGAGCATCGACGCACTCGGCCGCTGGCCGTGGCCGCGCAGCGTGCACGCGCGGCTGCTCGAGCAGATCGCCGCGGCCAAACCTGCCGCGGTGATCTACGACGTACTGTTCACCGAACCCAATGTCGACGACGCCCAGCTCGCCCGCGCAATTGCGCTGAGCCCGACCTATCTGCCCGTGCTGCTGACGCCGCCCGAGGCGAGCGGCAAGCGCACCGTCGATGAACCCGTCGCGCCGCTCGCGCAGGCTGCTGCCGGGCTTGGTCACATCAATTTCGAAGTGGACCGCGACGGCATCGTGCGCAGCGTCGCGCGCTTCCAGGGCGACGAGCGCTCGCGCTGGCCGCAACTGATGGTGCTCGTCGCCGACGCGGTCGAACACGGCAAGCTGCATCTGCGCGGCGGCCTGCCGCCGCGCTCCTCGAACGAGCCCGCACGCGGCAGCGACGACGGCGGCGAAGAGCGCTTCCTGATTCCGTTCGGCCCGAACGCCGCGAACTACCCAAAGCTCAGTTTCGCCGACGTGCTCGCCGGCAAGGTGCCGGCCGATCAGTTGCGCGGGCGCATCGTCGTGATCGGCGTGACGGCGTCGGGTCTGTACGACCGCTTCGCGACACCGGTATCGGGCGAGCTCGGACCGCTGCCCGGCGTCTACATCCACACGAACGTGCTCGACACGCTGCTGAGCGGCCGCGAGATCCAGCCGGTCGCGCTGTGGGTCGTGTTCGCGGCGGCGCTCGGGCCGCTCGCCGCGCTGCTCGCCGGCTTCCTCGTGCTGTCGCCGCGCCGCTCGTTGTTGCTGACCGGCGCGCTGGTGCTGTTCGCCGCGACCGGCAGCGCGCTGCTGCTGTACGGCGGCAGGCTGTGGATCTCGCCGGTGCCGGCGATCCTCGGCGTCGTGATCGTCTATCCGATCTGGAACTGGCGACGCCTCGAAATGACGATGGCGTATCTGCGCGGCGAACTGCAGCGTCTCGCCGACGAGCCGCATCTGCTGCCCGAGACGCCGAAGCGCCGCCGCGAGTTCGGCGGCGACGTGCTCGCGCAGCACATGGCGCTGATGGCTCAGGCCGCGCAACGGGTGCAGGACATGAAGCGCTTCGTGTGGGACAGCCTCGATAGCGTGCCGGAGCCGATTCTCGTCAGCGACGTGGCCGGCGTCGTGCTGATCGCGAATCACGCGGCGAAAGCGCATTTCGCTCGGCTAGGCGCGCCGATGCCCGAAGGCCAGCCGATGCAGAGCGTGCTCGGCGGTCTCACGCTCGTGAAGACGATCGACACCGGCGCGGCCACGGACAACGAGCGCAATCTGTCCGCGCGCGCGCACTGGCCGGCGCTCCTCGATCCGACGCGCGGCGAGTTCGCGGCGCTGATGGCGCAGGGCGTCGAGGTGCGCGACGCAAACGAGCGCGACCATCTGCTGCGCTATGCGACCTGCACCAACGCGCGGGGCGAGACGACCGGCTGGATCGCCGGTCTCGTCGACGTGTCGGCGCTCCATGCGGCCGAGCGTCAGCGCGAAGACGCGCTGCGGCTGCTGTCGCACGACATGCGCTCGCCGCAGGCGTCGATCATTGCGCTGGTCGAGATCGAGCGCGCGCGGACCGAGCCTGCGCTCGCGCGCAGCGTGCTGGAGCGCATCGAACGCTACGCGCAACGCGCGCTCACGCTTGCCGACGACTTCGTGCAACTGGCGCGCGCCGAATCGCAGGCCTATGTGCTCGAGCCGCTGAGTCTGACCGAACTCGTCATCGATGCGAGCGACGAGGTCTGGCCGCAGGCGCATGCGAAGCGCATCGCGCTGCATACGGAATCCGGCGAGGACGCCGACGACGATCCCTGGATCTGCGCCGACCGCTCGCTGATGACACGCGCGCTCGTCAATATCCTGAACAATGCGGTCAAGTACAGTCCGCCCGACACGCGCATCGTGTGCAGCTTCGCTGGCCAGCCGGCGGCAAAGCGCGCGGGCAGCGAGGCGCCGCGCGTGTCGTGCACGATTCGCGACCAGGGCTATGGCATTCCTGAGGAGCAGCAAGCGGGATTGTTCGAGCGCTTTCGCCGTTTTCACGAGGCGGAGCGGCCGGAAGTGGGCGGCGCGGGACTCGGCATGGCGTTCGTCAAAACCGTCGTCACGCGCCACGGTGGCAGCGTCGAAGTCGTCAGCGCGCCCGGCGAGGGGACGGCCTTCACGATCTGGCTGCCCGCGCTCGACGACGCACCCCTCGACGAATCGATCGCACCGCGCGTCTGATGCGCCTTTGATGTATTCGATGTACTAGAGAGAAAACAAACAATGGCAAAGATCGCTCACCTCTGTGCCGCGCTGGCCGCGTCGAGCCTCACCGCTTGCGCGGGCCTGAGCGCCGACGTGCACACCGTCTCCGCTAACGGCGCCGACCGCGCCGTTGCGCTGCAAGGCGAGCAGACCTATTCGCTCGCGCGCACGCAGCCGCAGGACGACAGCGCCGATCATCCGCAAGTCGAAAAGCTGTTGCGCGGCGAGTTGGCGAAACACGGGTTCGTCGATACGGCGGGCAAGCCCGCGCATTATCTGCTGTCGATGGCGTATAGCACGCGGCCGGCGTCGATCGGCATCGGCGGTGAGGATTGCGCGCCCGCCGATTGCGGCGCGGGCAGCGACGGTCCAGGCGCGCTGTTGTTTGGGCGCAAGTATCAGCACGCGCTGACGCTGCGCTTTTTCGACTACGCGAGCGGCACCGAGCGCTACAAGGTTGGCGCGGTGTTCATGGATCGCGACGCGGACCCGCTGCATGCACTGCCGTTGCTCGTGAAAACCGCGCTCGCGAAGCTGCCGTTCGATGCACCGGCCGACTGGCGTGTGAAGCTCAGCATCGACAAGACGAGCGGTGGGGCGAACGTCGACTCGATGGAGCCGTTGCAGCGTTAAAACGCAGCCTCGGGTCGCCGGGGCCGCGAGTATCAGTTATTCCTGCGCCGGCTCGTCTCGCGGCCAGCGGTTTTCGAACACGCAATCGGCGAGCGGCAGGCGGCTCGCCCAGCGCTGCGTTTCGAGCATCGGCTCGGTATAGAACGCAGCGACGTGGCCGAGGCACAGAATCGCGACCGGCCGCGCGCCTTCCGGCATCGCCAGTAGCTGGTGCACCGCGCCGACATCGAATAGCGACACCCAACCAAGCCCGAGTCCTTCCGCGCGCGCGGCGAGCCACATGTTCTGGATCGCGCACGCGACCGACGCGAGATCCATCTCCGGCAGCGTGCGGCGGCCGAAGACGTGTCGCTCGCGCCCGTCCATCAACGCGATCACCAGCAGCTCCGCGCATTCGCGCATGCCTTCCACCTTCAGCTTCATGAACTCGTCGCGACGCTTGCCGAGTGCATCGGCGGTGGCGAGCCGTTCGCGCTCGACGATGTCGCGCAAGCCCGTGCGCAGCGCCGCGTCGGTGATGCGCACGATGCGCCACGGCTGCATGTAGCCGACGCTCGGCGCGTGATGCGCCGCGTCGAGCAGACGCCGCAGCACCGCCGGATCGACCGGATCGGGCACGAAGTGGCGCATGTCGCGGCGTTCGTAAATCGCGCGGTAGACCGCATCGCGCTCGGAGTCGTCAAAAGGCTTCGCCATGAAAGAGGGCGGCCGTGAAAGCCGGGTTGGAGGGCCAGTAAGCGTGCATATAGGTTGCCACAATCGGGCCCACGCGGAACACCGCTTCGCCGGGCGTGTCGCTGTGCGCGCGCGTGGCGAAGCGCTGCGGCGCGAGCGGCGTCGCGAGCTTCGAGTAGTGAAACGTGTGACCGGTCAGCGTGCCGTGGACGCCATCGATCTGCTGCATGCCGAGCGACGTGAAGCGCGTTTGCATCGTCGCGTGACCGGGCAGCAGGCCCAGCATCGCCTTGCTAGTGCCTTGCGCGTCGGTCAGCGTGTCGAGCAGATAGAGCATGCCGCCGCACTCGGCGACCACCGGGTTGTCCGCCTCGACGTGCGCGCGGATCGATGCCGCGCTGGTCGCGTTGCCCGCGAGCGTCGCCAGATGCAGCTCGGGATAGCCGCCCGGCAGATAGAGCGCGTGCGTGCCGGCGGGCAACGCTTCGTCGGCAAGCGGGGAGAAATAGCTGAGCCGCGCGCCGAGCGCTTCGAGCAGCGCGACGTTGGCCGGATAGATGAACGAGAACGCGGCGTCGCGCGCGATCGCGATGTGCTTGCCTTCGAGCAGACGCGGCAGCACTTCGGGCGAGGGCACGCCGAAATCGACCGGCGCCGGCAGTTCGGCGAGCGCGGTCGACGCGAGCGTATCCGCCGCGCGTTCGAGGCGCGCTTCGAGATCGTCGATTTCATCGGCCTGGTGTAGGCCGAGGTGGCGGTCGGGCAGCGCGATCTCGTCGCTCGCGGCGAGGTGGCCGCACGAGCGCAACTCGGGCGGCAGTGCTTCCTGCAGCATCTGCGCGTGCCGAGCGGAGCCGACGCGATTCGCGAACACGCCGTGGAACGGCAGTTGCGGTCTGAAGCGCGCAAGGCCGAACGCGACCGCGCCGAAGGTCTGCGCCATCGCCTGCGCGGAAATCACCGCGAGCACCGGCACGCCGAACGTGGTCGCCAGATCGGCGCTGCTCGGCGTGCCGTCGAACAGGCCCATCACCCCTTCGATCAGGATCAGATCGGCTTCTTGCGCCGCCCGCGCGAGCAGGTTGCGGCATGCGCTTTCGCCGACCATCCACAGATCGAGCGACAGCACCGGCGCTCCGCTCGCGCGCGCGAGGATCATCGGATCGAGAAAATCCGGCCCGGTCTTGAACACGCGCACGCGACGTCCGAGCCGCCGGTGATAGCGCGCGAGACCGGCGGTGATCGTGGTTTTGCCTTGTCCCGACGCGGGCGCGCTGATGAACAGCGCGGGGCACGCCCCGAAGGAAGTCCCCTGGGGGGACGCCCCGAAGGAAGTCCGCTTGGGGGGCGCCCCGGACCAAGCCCCGTTGCGGGTTGCCGACATCGCTCAGAACTCCACGCCGCGCTGCGCCTTCACACCTTGCTCGCGATACGGATGCTTGATCGCGCGCATTTCGGTGACGAGGTCGGCGGCTTCGATCAGCGCGTCCGGCGCATGGCGTCCGGTCACGACGACGTGCAACATCGGCGCACGCGCGTTGATCACCGCGAGCACTTCGTCGAGCGGCAGGTATTCGTACTTCAGCACGGTGTTCAGCTCGTCGAGGATCACCATCTGGTAGTCGCCGCTTTCGATCATCCGCCGCGCTTCGTTCCAGCCTTTGCGCGCAGTCGCCATGTCGGCCTCGCGGTTCTGCGTGTTCCACGTGTAGCCGTCGCCCATCGTGACGAAATCGCATTGCGCGATCGCGCCGAGGAAATCGCGCTCCGACGTATGCAGCGCGCCCTTGATGAACTGCACGACGCCGAGCCGCATGCCGTGGCCGAGCACCCGCACGGCCATGCCGAACGCGGCCGTGCTCTTGCCCTTGCCGGTGCCGGTGTTGACGATCAGCAGGCCTTTTTCGACGGTCGCGCCGGCCTGCTTCTTTTCGTGGCCTTCGCGGCGGCGTTCGGTCATGCGTTGATGCGATTCCGGATCGGTTTTCATCGAGGGTCCTGGTTTTGAGGGGCGGGATGGGATGGGGGCGCGTCGCTAAGGGCAGCATTGTTCGCCGCTGCGATTGCCACCGTGATGCCAGCGTGCGCGGTCTTGCGTACGATCAGACGCGCGTTTTGCGCGGTTGTGGTGGAGTCCGGCGCCGTTGCCGCCAGCAGCGCGCACGGCTCGCACACACCATCGACGCCGAGCTGCGCGTGTGCCGCCGCCGACGGCGACGCGACCGGTACCGCGGCGATCTGCTCGCGGCTGAACAGTTGCAGCGGCAGCTGATGACGTGAGCAGAATTCGAGCAGACCGGCTTCGTTGGCTTTGGTGTCGATCGTCGCGATCGCGCGGATCTGCTCGAAGGTATTCGATCCGAGCGCTGTGCGGACGGCGGCTTCGATCTCAGCGGCTTCGCTGTGCAAGCGGCAACCGATGCCGACGCTCAGCGTTTTGATCGCGCGTCCGAGTCCGTGTCGTGTCGCGCTCGCTGCCAGTTCGTGAGCAACGCCGGCGTCGCGTTTGGCCGCATCACGCGCCAGTGCGAGCGACGCCACACCGCCGATCACGACGATCGCCGGCGAGCCGAGCCCCGCGCGCGCCACCGCCTCGGCGAACTCGCGAAGCGGCGCGAGCACATGACGCTGCTCAGGCCGCGTCGCCGACTCGATCGCCGCGCACGGCGTGTCGGCGGACATGCCGGCCGCGAGCAATGCGCGGGCGATCTCGCCGAGCCGGTGCATGCCCATGTAGATCACCAGCGTCATGCGCGTCGCGGCGAGCGCGGCCCAGTCCGGCTCGCCACTGCCGGCGCCGTGGCCGGTGACGAACACGACGCCCTGCGCGTGATCACGATGCGTGACCGCGATACCGAGCGCCGCGGGCGCCGCGATGCCGGCCGTGATGCCGTTGATCACGTCGACTTCGATACCCGCGGCCTGCAGCGCCTGCAACTCTTCGCCGCCGCGGCCGAACACGAACGGATCGCCGCCCTTGAGCCGCGCGACGCTGCGCCCCGCGCGCAGATGCCCGAGCATTTGCGCGACGATGTCGGCTTGCGGCGTCGACGGATGGCCGCCGCGCTTGCCGACGTACACGACTTGCGCGTCGGTGCGCGCGAACTGCAGCACGTCGGGATTCACCAGATCGTCGACGAGCACGACATCGGCCTGCGCGAGCGCACGGGTGGCCTTCAGCGTGATCAGTTCGACGTCGCCGGGACCGGCGCCGATCAGCCAGGCGCGCGTCATCGCGGCGTGCATGGCGCGCGCCATGCGGTGATGGAAGAACAGAAGCGGCGTGCGACAGCGCGCGCGGCGATGAATATAGAGGTCATGCGGAACTGCGAATCCGGGCACGCGCGATGCCGCGCTGCTACGCCTTCACATCCGTTCCCCGCGGATTCCGGCGGCCGGCGGCGCCACGTGATGCACGGATGCAATGCGGCACCGCCTCCGCGTCTGGCCGGTATCCGGGCTGGCGGCCTCATGCGCTTCGCCTTCCCGTCCCGGTTTGTGGATTCGCGGGACAGTGGCATCAAAAAACGCATGCGCGGCACGTCGGAATCGAAGGCGAATCGAATCGCGCGCCGCAGGTCGCTTACCGTTGCGGGGACAGCACAGGTTGAACGCGCGAGGCGCTGCCTGTTTCCCGTTTAACTGCACACGCGAGCGCATGTGCGGGCACCAAACGCGCGCATACGATAGCACATGGCGCCTTGCCGGATAAGCCTCGGCGGCGCTTTCCGGCTCGCTGCGTTGCTTGACTGCGCAAGGCCGCGGGCCTACACTCGCACGCACTTTGGGTGCCCGCGTGCGCGCTCGTGCGCATGCAGTTAAACGGGAAACAGGGAGCCACCTGCTCTGGAGCGGCTAACCTGTGCTGTCCCCGCAACGGTAAGCGAAAAGCGGTTCCGGCTTGATAGCCGGGCACCGCAGTGCCGGCTTCGATGTCCTCGCGCAAGCTCGCGTGGACATTTCACCACTGGACGAGAAACCACTCGGCCGGGAAGGGGAAGCGGCGCTTTCGCCAGCCCGGATACCGGCCCAACGAAACAGAACGACCGCCGCGGGGAGGCGGCGGCGCGTTCATGACCTCAGTTCCGCTTTCTGTATTTCCGTTGTCGCGGCCATGCCGTCGTTCGTCCCCGTGTCTGGTGATCGCTGGTACTGCTGCGCGTGCTTCATTCGCTCCATTCGCCAGCCGACGCGGACCCACGCGCGGACTTTCCGGCATACCGATCAACACCAAGGGATGGACCTCACGATGCAAACTCAATTGCGCAAGATCCCCGTCACGATCGTCACGGGCTTTCTCGGCAGCGGCAAAACCACGCTGCTGCGGCACATTCTTCAGCATGCGGGCGGCAAGCGCATCGCGGTGATCGTCAACGAGTTCGGCGAGCTCGGCATCGACGGCGAAATCCTCAAGGGCTGCGGCATCGGTTGCGATGAAAGCGGCGTCGAGACCGAAGGGCAATTGTATGAACTCGCGAACGGTTGTTTGTGCTGCACCGTGCAGGAAGAATTTTTCCCGGTGATGGAAAAGCTCGCGGAGCGCCGCGATGAACTCGATCACGTGCTGATCGAAACGTCGGGGCTCGCGTTGCCGAAGCCGCTCGTGCAGGCGTTCAACTGGCCGCAGATCCGCAATGGCTTCACGGTCGACGCGGTGGTGACGGTGGTGGACGGCCCGGCCGCCGCGAGCGGCCAGTTCGCCGATAACCCGCTCGCCGTCGATGCGCAGCGCAAGGCCGATCCGAATCTCGATCACGAGTCGCCGCTGCATGAGCTGTTCGAAGACCAGTTGTCGGCGGCCGATCTGGTGATTCTGAACAAGACCGATCTGATCGACGACGCGCGGCAGCATGAGGTCGAAGCCGCGATCCGCGCGGAGATTCCGCCGCAGGTGAAGATCGTGCGCGCGCAGCAGGGGCGGCTCGACCTGCATACGCTGCTGGGCCTCGAAGCGGCGTCGGAAGAGACGATCCACCTGCGTCATGACCACCACGGTTCCGCCGACGACCCCGATCATCACCACGATGAATTCGATTCGGTCGTCGTGCAGGCCTCGGTACCGTCGCGCGACGCGGCGCTCGCCGCCTTGCAGGCGCTCGTCGAAACCCACACGATTTACCGTGTCAAAGGCTTCGCGGCACTGCAGGGCGCGGCGATGCGTCTCGTGATCCAGGGCGTGGGCCGGCGCTTCGACAGCTACTTCGACCGGCGCTGGCAAGCGGGTGAAAATGGCGACGGCGCGTTGAGCCGTTTCGTGCTGATCGGCGCAGACCTCGACCAGCACGCGCTGCAACAGGCGTTCGACGCGGCGCTCGGCGCGACGTCGAACGCGACGGCATAAACGGGCGCACCAGCATGCATCTGCTGCGCACGACGCCGGGCGGCTTCGTCGACGATACGCAGGGCGTGATCCGCATCGATCAGCAGCCCGCCGAGATCGTCGTGCTCAGTTCCGCCGACACCACGCTGTCGCTGCTCGCGAGCGTGGTGCCGCGTCTCGGCGACGGCTTTCCGAGCGTGCGGCTCGCGAACGTCACGTATCTGCGTCAGCCTGCCTCGGTCGATTTCTATCTGGACGACGTGTTGCAGCAAGCGCGCGTGGTCGTCGTCGATCATCTCGGCGGCGAAACGTATTGGCCGTACGGCATCGAGCAGGTGGTCGCGCTCGCGCAGCGCAAACAGCAAACACTCGCGATGTTTTCCGGCGATCTGCAGGAAGACCCGAACCTGCTCGCGCGCAGCACCGCGAGCGCCGAGTTGTGTCAGCAGCTGTGGCGCTATCTGCGCGAGGGCGGTCCGCAGAACGCCGAGGCGTTTTTGCGCTGCGTCGCGTATCGCGCGCTCGACTGGGGGCGCGAACCCGATCCGCCGCGCGCGTTGCCGGCCGCGTCGCTGTATCACCCCGAGCGCGATACCCCCATCGTCGCCGACTGGCAGGCGCGTTGGCGGCAAGACGCGCCGGTCGTCGCGATTCTGTTCTACAAGGCGCATCTGCAGGCCGCCAATACCGCGGTGTTCGATGCGCTGATCGACGCGCTCGAAGCGCAAGGGCTCAATCCGCTGCCGCTCGCGATCACGTCGCTGAAGGATGCGGTGAGCCGCGATGTCGTGCAGTCGCTGTGCGCGCAACATGGCGTCGCGCTCGTGCTGAACACGACCGCGTTCGCCGCTTCCGCGATCGACGACCCCGAACCGCTCGCGCTCGCCGGCGACGCGCCGGTGTTCCAGGTAATCCTGAGCGGCGGCAATCGCGAAGACTGGCTGAAGGACAACCACGGCCTCAATTCGCGCGACATCGCGATGCATATCGCGCTGCCCGAAGTGGACGGGCGCATCATCACGCGCGCGATCAGCTTCAAGGGGCTCGCGTATCGCTGTGCGCATACGCAGGTCGACGTGGTCCGCTATCAGCCCGACCTCGAACGGGTGCGCTTTCTCGCCGAGCTGAGCCGGCGCTGGTGCCGTTTGCGTTCGCTCGATAACGCCGACAAGAAAGTCGCGTTGATTCTCGCCAACTATCCGATCAGCGAAGGGCGCATCGGCAATGGCGTCGGGCTCGATACGCCGGCGTCGGTGGTCGGCATTCTGTCGATGCTGCGCGATGAAGATTATCGGGTCGGCGAACTACCCGAAAACGGCGACGCGTTGTTGAACAGGCTGACCGAAGGCGTGACCAACGATCCGGTCGTACGCGATCTGCGTCCGGCCCTGCAAAGCCTCGCACTCGACGACTATCTCGCGCATTTCAACGCGTTGCCGGCGAGCGTGCGCGACGCGTTGAACGCTCGCTGGGGCATGCCCGAGCAGGACCCCACGCTACGGCGCGGCCGCTTCATGATCGCCGGCTGGCGCTGCGGCCAGGTGTTCGTCGGCATTCAGCCTGCGCGTTCGCGCGAGCACGGCGACTACGCGAGCTATCACGATGCCGAACTCGTACCGCCGCACGCATACCTCGCGTTCTATTTCTGGCTGCGCCATCAGTTCGGCATCGACGCGCTCGTGCACGTCGGCAAGCACGGCAACCTGGAATGGCTGCCGGGCAAAAGCGTCGCCTTGAGCGACGCGTGCTGGCCCGATCTGATTCTCGGACCGATGCCGCATCTGTATCCGTTCATCGTCAACGATCCGGGCGAGGGCAGCCAGGCGAAGCGGCGCGCGCAGGCGGTGATCATCGATCATCTGATGCCGCCGCTTACACGCGCCGAAAACTATGGGCCGCTGCAGGACCTCGAACGCCAGGTCGACGAATACTACGAAGCATTGATGGTCGATTCGCGTCGCGCGAAGCTCTTGCGTCGCACGATTCTGACGACGATCGTCGAGCATCGGTTGCACGAAGAGCTGAGTCTCGCGGCGCCAAACCGACAGGACGATGAAGACGCGCTGCTCACACGCGTCGATGCGTGGCTGTGCGAGCTGAAGGAAGCGCAGATTCGCGATGGCCTGCATACGTTCGGGCAGTCGCCGCGCGGCGTGCAGCGGCGCGACACGCTGCTCGCGCTCGGGCGCTTTCCGGTCGGCGATGGGCAGGGCGGCAAGGCGGGGCTCGTCGACGCGCTGGCGCGCGATCTGCGCATCGATCATCGGTTCGACCCGTTGACGGTGGATTGGGCCGCCGCATGGGACGGCCCGCGACCCGATGTATTGCAGCGGGTCAGCGATGCGCCGTGGCGACATTACGGCGATACGCGCGAGCGGTTGGAATTGCTGGCGGGCGAGCTGTTGCGCGGCGTCTGCGGTGTCGATTGCGATGACGCGGATCGTTCGCAGGCCGTCCCCGTAGCCGACGAAAGTCTGCCGCAAGCGGCACAGGTGATCGGACGTCTGCGCGACGACGTGCTGCCGCGTCTCGACGCCTGCGGCCCGCAGGAAATGACGCAGCTAAAGCGCGGCCTCGAAGGACGTTTCGTGCCGCCAGGTCCAAGCGGTTCGCCGTCGCGCGGTCGGCCCGACGTGCTGCCCACCGGCCGCAACTTCTATTCGGTCGACACGCGCGCGGTGCCGACGCAAGCCGCGTGGGCACTCGGCCTGAAATCGGCGCAGCAACTGATCGAGCGGCATCTGCAGGAGCACGGCGATTATCCCCGCGCGATCGGCCTGTCGGTCTGGGGCACCGCGACGATGCGCACCGGCGGCGACGATATCGCGCAGGCGCTCGCGCTGCTCGGCGTGCGGCCGAAATGGGCGCCGGGCAGCCACCGTGTGACGGACTTCGAGATCATGCCGATCGACGCGTTCGATCGGCCGCGTATCGACGTCACGTTGCGCGTATCCGGTTTCTTTCGCGATGCGTTCGCGAACGTGATGCATCTGTTCGATGCGGCCGTGCAAGCGGTGGCCGAACTCGACGAGCCCGCGGAGCTGAATCCGATTCGCGCGCGCGTGCAGCGCGAACGCGATGCGTTGATCGCGCGCGGCATGGACCCGGTCGAAGCGCGCAAGCGCGCCGGCTGGCGCGTGTTCAGCGCGCGGCCGGGCACGTACGGCGCGGGTCTGCAGCAGATGATCGACTCGCGCCAATGGCAGACCGACGCCGATCTCGCGAATGCGTATCAGGCATGGGGCGGATATGCGTACGCGCAGAAGAGCGCGGGCGAGCAAGCGCATCAAGCGTTTGGCACGCGCCTCGCAGCGATGGACCTCGTGCTGCAGAACCAGGACAACCGCGAGCACGACGTGCTCGATTCGAACGACTACTACCAGTTTCAGGGCGGCATGGTCGCGGCGGTGCGGCATCTGGCAGGTCGGCAGCCGCGCGTCTATCACGCGGATCACAGCAATCCGGCCGCGCCGCGCGTGCGGACGTTGCAGGAGGAGATCGCGCGCGTGATCCGCTCGCGCGTGGTCAATCCGAAATGGCTCGACGGCGTGAAGCGCCACGGCTACAAGGGCGCGGCCGAGATCGCCGCGACCGTCGATTATCTGTATGGCTACGACGCGACCGCGCGCGTGATCGCGGATCATCAATACGCGCTCGTCGCCGATGCTTATCTGAATGACGCCGATACGCGCGCGTTCATGCAACGGCACAATCCGCATGCGCTGCATTCGATCTGCGAGCGTTTGCTCGAGGCGATGCAGCGGGGGCTGTGGCAGCAGCCGGGTGACTATCGCGCGCAGGTGGAAACGCATCTGCTTGCGAGCGAACAGCAGATCGAAGGAAGACAAACATGAATGGAGCGATGCGAGGAGCGGACGACGCAGGTAGCTCCGCCTGTGTATCGGGTATGGCGGCGCGGCCCGTTTTTCCGTTTGCGGCGCTGATCGGCCAGGCCTCGTTGCAGCAGGCGCTGGTGCTCGCGGCGATCGACCCGGGTTTGGGCGGCGTATTGATCAGCGGACCGCGTGGCACTGCGAAGTCGACTGCCGCGCGCGCGCTCGCCGAACTGCTGCCGGAGGGAGAGCTCGTGAATCTGCCGCTTGGCGCGAGCGAGGATCGTCTGATCGGCACGCTCGATATCGAAAGCGTGTTGCGCGACGGCTCGGTGCGCTTCTCGCCGGGGCTGCTCGCGAAGGCGCATCGCGGCGTGCTGTACGTCGACGAAGTCAATCTGCTGCCCGATGCGCTCGTCGATGCGTTGCTCGATGCGGCGGCGAGCGGCGTGAATACCGTCGAACGCGATGGCGTGTCGCATAGTCATGACGCGAGCTTCGTGCTGATCGGCACGATGAATCCCGAAGAGGGCGAGTTGCGGCCGCAATTGATCGACCGCTTCGGTCTGATGGTGGAGTTGCAGAACGCGTTCGAGCCGCAGGTGCGGCAGGCGATCGTCAAAGCGCGGTTCGCGTTCGATCTCGATCCCGCTGGGTTTCGTACCGTTTACGCGGAGCAGCAGGCTTCATACGCGCAGCGAATTCGCTCGGCGCGCGCGGCGCTGCCGCTGCTGTCGTTCGATGACGCCGTCCATGCGCGCGTGAGCGCGCTATGCATCGACGCGGCCGTCGACGGTTTGCGCGCCGACCTCGTGATGCTGCGCGCGGCGCGCGCGCTGGCCGCATTCGAACGGGCAGGTGCGGTGACGGTGCGGCATGTGGAGCGCGTTGCCGATCCGGTGCTGCTTCATCGGCGGCGTCAGCATGATTCGCAACATGCGAATCAGCACCGGCCAGAACGCGAGGCGCCGGCACGGGACGTCGCTGAGGGTGCGTCTGGCGATCCGGCTGCATCCACGACACCTTCCGCCGACTCCGACTGGGGCTACCTGCCGCCCGAGCCGGCGGCGGCTTTGCCTGTCAAAGGCGTCATTGCGCTCGACGCAAAAAAACGCTGAGCCATCGGAAAGGCGCCGCCGCTGACTCGCGCAGCGGTTTTCGATGGCGACGAGGCGTGGGGGCGGATTCGCGCGAGACGTCGCGCGGCGAACCGGGCAGGCGCATTGCATGGCCACCGACGCTCGCCGCGATGCGCGAGCACACGCTGCGTCGTGAGCATCTGCGCTTCGTACGGGAAGTGCCGCGTGGCGGTGTGCTGCATTGTTTCGTGCTCGATTGCTCCGGGTCGATGCTGGCGGGCCAACGCCTCGCGTTGGCGAAGGGTCTACTGACTGCCTTGTTCGACCGTGCGAGTGCGATGCGCGCCGAGGCTGCGCTGATCTGCTTCGGCGGTACGGGAGCGGATGTGCGCTTCGGCCCCGCCGTGCCGCGCTGGTGGAACGAGCGATGGCTCGCGCCCGTGGGCGGAGGCGGCGGTTCGCCGCTCGCGTCGGGCGTGCGCAGCGCCGCGCAACTGCTCGAACGCTGCGCGCGGCGACGGCCGGCCCAGCAGCGCTGGTTATGGATTCTGACCGACGGCCGCACGAGCGACGAACCCGCGCGGCCGGCCGACGTCGATGAAGTCGTGTTCGTCGATTTCGAGCGTGGTGCGATACGGCTTGGTCGTTGCGAGGTGCTCGCCAATGCCTGGGGAGCGCGGCGGTTGACGCCGGAAGAGTTGCTCGGCTGATCGATGTGTGCGCAGCGAGGTCGACGCTGCTGTGTCCGCACGCGCGTTGCTTTTGTGGCCGTACCGCTTATTTCAGTCCGTTGGACCAGTGCTGCACGTCCTCCTGACGATCGAACACGAACACCTTCATCGCCATCTGTTGAACGGAATCGAGTTGATCCAGTTCGAGCCCATGCATGGACGGCTCGCCAGGCGCTTTGCCCTTCTGAACGTTGCGGATCACCGCCGTCGTCTCGATCTGTGAATCGTATTCGGCCGACTTCAGCCGGAACGCGATGCGCAGCCGCTCGCCGACTTCGCCCAGTGTCCATGACGCACTCAACGACATGCCGAGCGCGCTGATGCCCTTGGCGAGTCCAAGGCCTTCGTAAGTGTCACCGCTCCCGCCGATGCCAAACCGCACGGGCAGGTGCGCATGGACGCGGATCGATTTGCGTTCACGGAGCCGGCGGACCACGCCGGGCCTCGACAACACGGCATAGTCGAACGGCACGCGGCAGACCGCTTCGACCGTGCAGACGAAACGGAACACGGCCTGACTCGCGATCGCGACGACCTCGACGTTCTCGCCGGGCGTGAGCGGCAGCGGTTGGCCCTGCTGCATCGGCGGCGTGACGAACAGCGCATGATTCGGCGCGAAACCGATGATGCGGCAAGGTTGCATCGGCGCGCCGCTGCCGAGTTGCGAACGCATGCCGATCAATGCGCCGATCTCGAGGTGCATGTCCTTCAGCGTCAACTCACCGGCGTGGTCAGGCTGGGCGGTTGGCGCCGGCGGTTGTTGTGCGCCGAGGTCGAACAGGTCGCCGCGTTGCGGGCGGAAGTGTTGAAACAGAAAGGCGCGCTCGTCGGTGGTCGCGAGCGTCGTCGCGCGTGCGAAGAGCAGCGTGCCGTCGGAATCGACGATCGGCCATGGGAGCGGCGTGCCTACCGGCACCGTATCAGGCTCGAGCATCGGGGATGCCGCGGCGGGCTGGGTGTCCTCGACGTGTGCGTCGACGGGATTGTCCATAGTCGGCAGCTAATTTAAGTGGCGGGATGATCTGATTGACGGCGGGGAAGGGTAGAACTTTAATTTGGGGAGCGGTGGTGAGTTCGAGCCGTGCTCGGACTACTTTGTTTTGTCGGTATTAGGACTTCGGCGGGGTTGAATCGGATGGCTAACTATTTTCGCTGATTTTTTGGTCTGGACAGAGTTGACTCTTTTGAGGGCTGGCGGCAATGCGATGGAGATGGCAGTCTTTGCTCCCAAAAGAAATTCGCAGAAGGGTATTGACGTGTTGTCGACCGCTCTCCATAATCTCGCTTCTCTGCTGCAGACGCAGCGACGCAAACGAAGCAGTGCCGGGTAGTGGTGGTTCAGGCGCGGCGGGTTTGGCGGACCGATCTTTAAAAAC
>NZ_JACHDI010000009.1:0-264745 GCF_014201025.1 Paraburkholderia sp. MM5384-R2 | reverse complement strand
AGTCTGCTCCTGCAAGCCAACTCCGGAAGGCCTTCTTCCATCTTCAGTACAGCATCCCAAGCTTGCGCTCAGGTTCGTGACACACACCACTGCTGCCCTTTACGCGTCTGATGCATTTCAGGGTCCCGTGCCTTCTCCCTGTTCTTCGTCGAAGAAGGCGCGCCGATCAGCGTGGCATCCACAATCGTGCCGCTCCTGAGCTTCGCTCCGCGTGCCTGCAACACCCGGCCCACCTCGGCGAAGACTCGCTCGCCCAGCCCGTGCTCTTCCAGCAGGCGCCGGAACTTGAGCAGCGTCGTCGCGTCCGGAACCGTCTCACTGCCCAGGTCAATGCCCACAAAACTGCGCAGACTGAGGCTGTCGTACAGCGCCTCTTCGCACGCAAGGTCGGCGAGATTGAACCAGTGCTGCACAAAATGAATCCGCAACATGCGCTCCAGTGCGATAGGCGGGCGACCGTTGCCGCGTTTCGGGTAATACGGCTCGACGACCCCGCACAGTTCCGCCCACGGCACGAGCCGGTTCATTTCATCGAGAAACACCTCGCGTCGCGTAGGTTTGCGCTGTGCTCCGAATCCCGAGCATTGATCGACGGCCATCGCCAGTGTCAGTTGCTTCATTGTTTTTGCTTTTACCGTTGCATGTCCACGCTATAACGCATGACAGTCATGAATGGTGGACTTGATCAGCATTGCCTTAGCGTACTTCGTAGACGTGGAACCGCGCAACCAGTCCATCCGGCGGCAGCAGATCGCCAACAAACAGGCTGCGTTGTAACCACTGGTATTTCGGCTCGGCGGTTTCGAAGCGAGGGGCGGAGCGGAAATACCAGGCATCCAGCCTGGTTGCCTGGCCGGTCACAAGTTTCATTATCACTTCCGGGCTCGCAGTGGTCAGCCCCTCGTTGACAATGTAGATCAACGCCCCGTCGTCGGTCTCGAGCGTATACCTCGCTTGGATTTCGGTGACGCCGTCGACGCGTGCGACGTTCCAGTCAGCGCCACCTGGCAGGACCCGGCCGCGTAGACGCTCTCCCTCAAAGTGACCGCCTGCGATGGGTACCACCTGGCGGAAACCGTATTTTGTGGGACCAATGATCTTTGGCGGTTCGAGATCCACGTGAACGAACAAGGCGTGGGCCAGTTGCAGTGGCGTCGGTGCGGGGTAGTTCATGGTGTTGCTGTCTCCTGTAATTTCGAAATGGCCGGTCCGGTAGATGACTGAGATGTGGTCAGTACACGAAGCCGCAATGGTTCGTCCTGGGTGAGAACCACAGGCGTGCCGGCAAGCGATGATGAACCAGAGGTCTAGACGGTCTTTGCAAATAGAAGCAGATTCAAGGCGGCACCGGATTGTCGCAGCTTGATCATCGGTGCATATTCCGGATCGTTATACCAGGCGTGCGCCTGCGCTTCAGTCGGAAATTCCAATACGACAATCGCGTCCGGGCGATCCCTGCCCTCAAGCAACTGGATTTGCTTCTCAAGCGCAAGGTATTTGCCGCCGTGCTTCGCAATCAGCGCGGAGGTTTTTGGGCCGTATTCGCGTTCCCAGGCCGAGTCATGGATTTCGACGGTTCCAACTACCATTACTGCCATCTAATTACTCCTTCATCGTGCGTTATGGTTTCCGTCCCCGCCGCATGAGGACGGAAGCGCCCAGCCCGTATCACTTCGCGGGACGCACTGGCCCTGCTTGCTGTGCAGTCTGCAGGCCCAGCGGTATCCACGTTCCGTGAAAAGCGAAGCGCGGATGATAGGGGAGGCTCATCGTTGCGAGCGGTCCCTTGCCAATGTCTAAAGCATCCAGCACGATGAATTCGGAGCCCTGGCCGTCTTGTACATTGAGACACATCACGATATAGCCATCGCCCTCGGGCGCAGCAGGATGGCGAGGTACAAACAACGGCTCGGATCCCGCTCGACCCTCGCCGTACCAATACTGCTGTACTTCTCCGCTGCTGAAGTCATAGTGTTCCAGCACGTTGCAGTCCATGATCACATACGGATCTCCGTACGTGGAGCGCGAGAGATCACGCACATTGGCCCACCCGTGGCGAAGCTTTTTCGTCTCGTAGCGTGGATCGTAGCGTGGCGCTTCGGCGAACTTACCCTTCTGGTGAGTGATTTCCTCGAATGCGGTTTCCGGACCGTCGAGATTAACGATCCATTCGACGAGTCGCGTGGTCGGCGCGGGCATCGCGGCAGCGGCGCCTGGGGTCGGGGAAATGTCGCCATCAGCGTAGATGCCCCCCGCCACTGCTTTCGTCGTCTGGACGGACATGTCAGCCAATACGGGAAATGGCATTGGGAATTCCGGCTCCATTACGAAAGCTTTCATGTGCAAACGTCGGCCCTCTTCCCAGGCAGTATAGAAATGGTAGCCGAAGCGCCCCGGCCCGCTGAACCATTGGATGTCGCTTGCACTGCCTTTACGCGGAAGGACCCCGATCCACGTCGGTAATTCCGGATCCCACCAGTAGTAAGGCTCGCCTGCCTTGACTTTCTCCGTCAGCGTCACGGCCGGGAAGACAGGGAAAATCGCGTAATTTTCGGTGATGAAGAAATCATGCATGAAGCTCGCAAAAGGTGCTTCAAACCAGACCTCGTGATTTACATTGCCGTCGCGATCAATCGAGTAATACGCGATATCGCGCGTACCCGGTCCCTTGGCCTGAAATCCGAAGAAGATCGCTTCACCCGTTAGCGGATCAACCTTGGGATGCGCGGTGATGTGCGGACTTTTAATCGCACCGTCCGCAGTCCAGCGCCCCCGAGTCTCAAGCGTGTCTGGATCGCACTCGTAGGGTCGTGAATCCTCTTTGAGCGCCAGTAGCCGCCCCGCGTGAAACAGAGGCGTAGTATTCGCGGTGCCACGATCCATCCCGGTCACGCTGGGGTCGTCTGTCCACGGATTACGGTACTGGCCGAACAGCGAACGGCCTGCGCGAGTCTCCGCCTTGAAGCGGTCTGTCTGCACATAGCGACTGCGATAAGACGCGCCGCCATTCTCCAGCCGTAGCGCGCTTAGCATGCCGTCCCCGTGAACATAGATATCGTCGCCCAACATCGGGGGGAAACGCGGATCCGGATGGCAGCGTACAAAGCTGCCGTTCAGATCCTTCGGAAGTTCGCCCTTGATCTCGAGAAAGTCGATGTTGGCTTCGATGCGCACGGAGCGACTGAGCCCCTGAAATGTTGGGCTATTGGGAAAGCTTTTCGACACATGTGTCTCCTTTCATGAAAAAAGTATTCTCGTTCGTTTCATCTCGGGCCGAGTGAGTCAAAATACAAAAAGATTCTCTTGAAGTTGAACCGATTGATCGTTCCACACGTCCCGTGAAACGCGCGGAATACGGTCGCTTATGCTCGTCGATGAACTCGACCGCGCCTCATCCGTGGATCGACTGCTGGCGCGACTTTATGAAGACGTCCCTCGTCAGCCGCGTGAGCATCTGTCGAATGCGGCTATATCGGATAGCGCCGCGGGCTCGTTTGAACGGTAAGCCATCGCACATCGGTGAACTCTGCTATCGCCTCCTTTCCGCCGAAGCGCCCATAGCCGGACGCCTTGACGCCGCCGAACGGCATCTGTGCTTCGTCGTGAACCGTAGAAGAGTTGATATGGCAGATTCCCGTATCGATGCGATCGGCGACAGCCAGTGCCCGACAGATGTCCCGACTGAAAACAGCAGCCGACAGGCCATATTCGGTATCGTTGGCAACACGGACGGCGTCGTCGTCGTTACTGACCCGCACTACAGTCGCCACTGGTCCGAATAGCTCCTCCGAATAAATCGGCATATCAGGCGTAACGCGATCGATCACCGTCGCCTGCATGAGCGCCCCGTCGTGTTCGCCACCTGCCGCAACCCGCGCGCCTCTATTCGTCGCATCACGAATCAGCCCGTCAATGCGCGCTGCCGCATCACGGCTGACCAGCGGCCCCATCAGCGCATCCGTTTTTCTCGGATCGCCGCACTTAACAGAACGCGCACGTGCGGCAAATTTTTCGACAAATTCATCGGCGATTGCCTCAGCCACGACAACACGCCCCGTCGACATGCAGATCTGCCCTTGATTCATGAATGCACCAAACGCCGCTGCGTCCACGGCGGCGTCGAGGTCTGCATCCTCGAGGACGACGAGAGGATTGTTTCCGCCGAGTTCAAGCAACGCCGGCTTCAACTGGCGAGCTGCAGTCTCTGCGACGATCCGCCCCACCCTTGTCGAGCCCGTGAAGTTGACACGGCGTACCGCGGGATGCTCGATCAACGTTTGGACGATCGCCGCAGCATCAGCGCGATCGTGGGAAATCACGTTGACGACACCGGGCGCGAAGCCAGCCTCCTGCATCACCCTCCCAATCAGCCGATGCGTAGCCGGACAGAGCTCGGACGCTTTCAGAATAATGGTGTTGCCGCAGGCCAGTGGCATCGCGATTGCCCGTACGCCGAGGATCACTGGCGCGTTCCACGGCGCGATTCCAAGTACAACACCGGCGGGCTTTCGCACCGCTACGGCGAAGTTCCCCGGGACGTTCGACGGGATGTGATCACCTCCAATCTGGGTGGTCATAGAGGCAGCCTCGCGCAGGTTGTCTGCGGCGACTCTGACATTGAATTCCGCCCATTGTGCGGTCGCTCCGGTCTCCGCCATCATGGTCGTGACGAAGTCCGGCATATGGCATATCAGGCAATCGGCAGCCGCAAGCAATTTGGCCCGGCGCTCCCCGGGCAACGTTGCTGCCCATAGCGGAAAAGCATGCGCGGCTGCATCAGCCGCGTCCCGGGCATGCTGTGCATCGGCGGCGGCGCTAACCGATACAACCTCGCCGCTTAGAGGCTGACAACGTTCAAACACGGAGAGCGTAAAGACATCCTCTCCATTGATTAACAAACTAACTTGCTCCATCCAGAACATCTCCTTCGGAATTGAAAGCGACAGGGCGGCGCCCTGCTGTCGGTGGTGGCTCGCGCCGCGCCGCTCAAAACCTATATTGCAAGTCACGTGCCAATCCTTCATTCAGGTCGCTGCCGTTCGGCTGAATCCCATCTGTCGCCGCGCAGCGAGGCTCTACGAATGACCTACCCGGCACAGAAGTCGAAGTCGGATACTGAAAATTCAGCATTTGGTGGATTCAGATTCATCATTTGCAGTATCCTTTGCCACTTGACAGATGAACATCACCCGGCGACAGGAAGCACAAATGAGCACACGAAAACGCCCCCCGGTGGCGCGCCGCGACGGGCCACCCGCCGATGTGGAAACGGTGTCGTTAGCTGAGGCATCCCGGCTCACGGGCCGTATGCTCAGACGCGGGGCGTCAACTTCTCCTCAGGAAGAAGGTCGCCCATCCCTGAAAGATCTCACCGAGTCTTTGCTTTTTTCGCCAGGTGATGGCCGCATCTGGCTCGACAAGCAGCGCATGGTGCTTCTTCACTCCAGCACGTTCGGCGCGATTCGTGCGGAACTCCTTCATGCGCTCGGAAAAGAGCAAGGCCGTCAGGCGCTCGAACGTGTCGGATACGCCCAAGGCAAGCGCGACGCCGAGCTTGTCATGGAGCGTTGGGCAGACGAAGACTCGCTTTCGCAATGGCAGGCGGGCCCCTCCATGCACACGCTGCAAGGATTTGCGCGTGTACGCACGTTGAACTACGAGTTTGACGTCGATGAAGGTGTCTTTCGTGGCGAATACCAATGGCACGACAGCGTTGAGGCGGAAGAGCACATTGCGAAATATGGACTCTCCGACGGGCCCGTGTGCTGGATGTTGACCGCGTATGTAAGCGGGTACGCGAGCACGATGCTCGGCTTCCCGATTGTCTGTCGCGAACGCGAGTGTCGCGGAACAGGCCATGCCAGTTGCGAACTCGTTGCAAAGCCCGCCCACGAATGGGAATCTGAGGCGCCCGGCTTCGCAGCATTCGTCTTCCCGGAACAGACCAGCTCGAACGGTCGAGCCCCATCGGTATGCAATGCCCCAGTTTCCAGAAGCGAACAGCGTGACCCAGTCATTGACCTGTCTGCGCCATTCATTGCCGCCCGTCAGCAACTGGAACTGGTTGCCCCGACGCAAGCCACAGTTTTGTTACGTGGTGAGAGCGGAGTGGGTAAGGAGTTGTTCGCAAAGACGTTGCATGAACTGAGCGCCCGTTGTGATGGCCCGTTTATCGCCGTCAATTGTGCGGCGATCCCTGACAACCTCGTGGAAGCGGAACTGTTCGGCGTGGAACGCGGCGCTTATACGGGCGCGACGAATTCGAGGCCTGGTCGCTTTGAGCGCGCCCAGGGCGGCACCATATTCCTCGACGAGATCGCATCGATGACCGCTTCAGCGCAAGGGAAACTGTTGCGAGCACTTCAGGAGCGGGAAATTGAGCGGGTAGGCGGCACAAAGAGTATTCATACCGATGTGCGGGTGGTGGCTGCGACGAATCTGGACCTCTGGCAGGAGGTCGAAGCCCAACGCTTCCGGCGCGACCTCTTCTTCCGGCTTAACGTGTTTCCGATAGATATCCCATCACTGTGCGAGCGCCGCGACGATATCCCCTTTCTGGTGGAACATTTTCTCCGCGGATACAGCCAGTTACATAAGAAGCAGATTCGCGGTCTGACTGGACGCGCCATGCAGACTCTGCTCGCCTACAACTACCCCGGCAACGTGCGAGAACTGCAAAATCTCATTGAGCGCGGCGTCATCTGCGCGCGCGACGGTGGTCTGATCGATTCAGCCCAGATATTCCGCCATGGAGAGGCGTCGCCAGGCGGCAGCTTCATCCTTGGCACTCAGGGGCGGCTTCGTTCGGCAGCCCCGACAAAGTTGGATACGGGCGGCCGAGAATTACGGCAGATGAAGTCGGCAACGAAAGATCATGTCGAAGGCGTCCAGTCGCTTGTCGAAATGGAACGTCGACTATGTGTGGAAGCACTCGATCTGGCCAATCAGAACGTCGCTGCGGCCGCGAGAAAGTTGGGGCTAACTCGGCCAACTCTTGAGTACAGGCTGCGGAAATGGGGAATACTGCCGCAGCCTCGACGGGCGAAGGACGCATGACCTGCCAGCCGGTTCAGCTATGCTGCCAGCAGCGCAGCACAGTCGGGAGTCAGAACTTCCGTTGGTATCCGACCACAAACGCCTGCACGTGACCGGATATCGAAGAACCCGTACTCACGCCGGTGCCAATCAAGGTCTTTCGGGGATCGTACTCATATGCGAAACTGAGTTTGCCAATGCCCCTCCAGTTGTACGCGGCGCCGACCGTCAAAGCAAGCGTGTTGATCCCAGGCGTATAGACGTTTCGCGCAACTGCGTCGCTCGGCACCACCTCCGAAGCGTGGCTAATCCCAGCCCGCATCGTCAGCGAGGGGGTCATGTCATACGAGGCGCCTGCGCGGAACACGTTCTGGTTCTTCCAGCCAAAGAGCGTGGCAAAACCACCTGATCGACCCCATCGAATCTGCTCCCAATCAGCGGCCAAGGTCAGTTTTGGCAATGGATGAAGTGCCACACCAATCCCGAAACTCTCTGGGAGATCAATGTGGCCGTCGATGCTGGAAAGGAGATCATCCTTGTATCCCTGCAGTCGCCCCATATGTGTTTTAGACTGATATTGTGCTCCCAGCGATAGAAGCTCGGAAACTTTCCACATGACCCCCACAGACGCACCGAGCCCCAACGCCTGGGAAAGCCCGTGAGACGGCAGCAAAACGGGTGAGCCAGTTGGTCCAGGAAGGATGCTACCGTTGCTCTCGAAACGCTGATAGCCAAGGACCAGCCCAACGCCAAGTGCGAAGTTGTCAACCGGTTGGTAGGTGAGGGAGTGGACAAGTCGTGCCCAACCCAGGGAACTTTCGGCATGCGGAGCGTCTTCAATCGGAAACGCCGCTGTGTCGTAATTAACGCCAGCGCCGCCCGCGCTCGCCGAAATACCGAATGTCCACTGGGGCGAAAAGCGGTAGTGCACGCCGAAGTTCGGCACGACCGTCATAATGCTTTGGCGTATCGCGTTGCTGGGCAGCAGATAGGTTGCCGAGGAGTTGCCGGCAAATAACGCCGCGTCGATGTCGATTAGATTCCCTAGAAATGCCATGCCTGCAGGATTGCTAGAACCAACAAGCGTATCTTGCGGGTTGGCAATGGATGTTCCGCCCATCGCTAGCGAGGCTGTGCCATACCCAGTCATGTCGGCCCCATTGATGCAGTACGCCGAAGCCGCATGCATGCCAAGTCCTGCAAGCACAATCTGCTTTTTCCAGTTCAATTTTTGTCTCCAGATTTAATAGTTGCTTCGTCGCTCTCAGATAGCTTTGCGATCTATTCGCCGATGGCTCGTGTGAACACAGCGGCACTTACTACTCGGTATATTTTTTTACCATTAAGGCAAGTCGCATGCCAGCTGGGTAATTCCGTTGAGCGAGAATCCGTCGCGTCGTTGTCGGTGGACGTTGGAGCCAGATCTATTCAGGGGGACTTTATTGATTTCACTGGCAACGCTAGAGGCGTTATGTCATGAAATAATGAGTTATCAAGGCGCGCCGCATAGCTACCAATTCATCATTTAATGAAGAGGGATATACTCCCATGTGACAGGATCGGGTTCGGGAGAAGCGCAGACGGGTGTTATTTCTGGACTATCACTGTGTAAAGTCAGGCGACATGGACAGTCCATGGGGATCGCGAAGATTGGTCGGTTTGAATTGATACTGGCGAAGCAGCGATATCGCTGAGTTGCCACCATCAGGTTGACTCAGATTGTACGAGAGGGAAGATAGTCGAGCGACTCCATCAGCCGATGGTGATCTCACCAGGCGCGCCCCATTTAGGCGTCGCCAGTCAGTCAGGCCGCTTCATATGCTATCGCGCGGCGCACCGCCGACAGCTTCGCCCCGTAACAACCACTGATCGTCTCAGCCAGGGCATTTTTTAACGATCTGACCTGTTATTGTGCGGACCGCGCGTTCCCGGACTCTTATCCGGGCGTTTTCCTGTTGCGCCCCGATTTTCCCCGCTCTGTGCAGATGGGTTTTCTCGGACGCGGAAACGCATTTTCTGGGCGTCGATGCTGCAGACGCACAGCGCTCGGCGGCAAGTCCATCGTATACGCCTGGCCAACTCCGACCCGGTCTCCTGGAGCAACGTGATAACGATGCGCAGCGCGGGCATCACCGCCCCTTCACGCGAACTTGCCAGCGTCACGACACGAGTGATATTCGGTCGTATTATCCGGGCAGCGCCCAGGCGCCCCGCACGGACGTCTGGCGCGATCGTCCCGGACCCAGCAACGCATATGCGCGTCCGCTCGCCGCCAGTTCACGCTGCACTGTCAGCGAATCCGCCTCGATAATCGTACGCAATATAGTGCCCGCGTGTCGCGCCTCGTTGTCGAGCATGGCCCGGAGGCGGTTCGGACGGCCTTGGAGCGCGACGTTGGTGGTCTGCATAGTGGGCACCAGCGCTCACAAACGGACCGAGTTCGCGAAGCTCGGGGCAGCAATTCACGGGCGGTCATCTGCCCTCACGCAGGCACGTTCCATCCGCCCTCAGAATCCGCAGTTGGTCGGCACTGCATTGAGGAGCGAAAGCGGGTCGACTTCTGCGGACAGAGCATCCGGCGGCACTCGGGCCACGAGTTGTGACGTTCCCCTCATGGACGACCGTCATCTGAACGGTCCAAAATTCAATGAATTCATTTTCGGGCTAGCACCTCGCAGCTGGCGTCGGAGGGGCCGACAGAGACCAGGCTTCGCTTTAATTTCGAACGATCAACTCTAAAACGCTTTTGCACAGTGGTCGTTGCTGCACATGCGGTGAAGCGGCTGTCACCACAGAATCACCATCGGCAAGACACTCGCGTGGGATAGGCATTTTGGTGACAAATGCGCGAACCGACTCCAAGCCGCGAATCCCAATGATCCTTCGTGTTTTTTGGCGGTCTGTCCGGAAGAGCACTGATCGATCGACGGGCCTCGCGCGCTGGCTACAGCTATGTGTCCCGGCGCAGCGTTTCCAGCGCGGCGTCGATCAGTCGCTGTTGTCGCTCTTCCGCTGCGTTGTCGTCCTTGCGCGCGATCTTGTAGAGCGTCAGTGGCGCGGGCGCATCGAGCGCGATGCGGTGAATGGTGCAGCCGGTCTGCTCCCGCAGCGACTTTGCGAGAAAGCTTGCGACAATTGCCCATGCGCCATTGCGCAGGATCGGTGCGAGCATGTGCCCCTTGTCGACTGTTGTTGTGAGCCGGGACAAGCTGCGACGCGCACGCCACAAATCGAACGTGGATGACCACGGCAAATAGATTTCGCGCGACGGATCGAAGTCCGTCAGATCGACTTCGTCCGCGAGTGGGTTCTCCGTCGCGCCGGCGTAGGCGATAACCATCGAATATTCGCGAATCGGCGCCGACGTCAGATCGACATGATCAGTAGAGGTAAGCGTAAACGCGACGTCCAGATGGCCCGACGCTACGCGACTGAAGAGCTGGAAGTAGCGGCTGGTTTCCAGATGCAGCCGGATGGGTGGCTGCTCGTCCGACAGCGCCGAGAGGAACGGCGGCAACAGGTGGATGGCCGCGGCGTCCACTGCGCCGATCGCCAGATGCCGCTCATGGCTCGCCTTGAGCTGCTCGGCTTCGATTTCGAGCATTTTCCAGCGTTCGGCGATATCGAGAAAGCGCTCGCCTTCGGTCGTGAGTGAGATGCCGCGCGAGCCGCGAGAGCGCAGCAGAAGGGATGCCCGATGCGCCGCTCAAGCGACTGGATGCGGTATGACACGGTCGACTGCGTCGCACAGACGATCTCCGCCGCCTGCAGAAGGCTTCCCGAGCGCACGACTGCCAGGAACGTGTTGATCTCCTCGCTGAACAACATATTCAATCCTTCGATATTGGGTCAATAAAGATTGCCATTGACCGATATTTTGTGCGTCCCTAGCCTACACCCAAGTCGAATAAAAAGCTTCCCTCCTTCAACGGTTCGTCCATCGGAGTTTCCATGGCTAACACGCGTGTCAGCATCGACGATCTTCCAACCAGCCGCTTCCATAAGCGAATTGCTTTCGTCGCCGCGGGCGGCCCCTTCTGCGACGGGTATCTGCTCGGCATCATCGTCGTGGCGCTGCCACTCATCGGGAAGGATCTGCATCTCGGTGCGCTGCAGATGGGGCTGATCGGCGCCGCGAGTCTGGTCGGCATGTTCATCGGCGGCATTGTGTTCGGCCCTATGTCGGATCGCTTTGGCCGTCAGTCGATGTATGTGCTCAATCTAGCAGTGTTTGTGCTGTGCTCGATTGCGCATCTTTTCGTTCACGACGTCGTGGCGCTCTTCGTGCTGCGCCTCACGATGCTGTTTCTGTGGGTCGGCTATACGATCAGTCTCGCGACCGGTCTCTTCGTGAGCGGCATGGAGAGCGGCGTGTGGCGTTACGTTCTCGCAAGCGCCGCGATTCCCTCGGCGATCTTTCTACTGTTGCGCATCAACGTTCCGGAGTCGCCGCGCTGGCTCATCTCGGCGGGCCGCAAGGAAGAGGCGCGCCGTGTTGTCATCGCGCATCTCGGCCCGCACGCCGACTTCGATGCGCTTGTCGCCGAGACGCGCATCGCCGCTGACCGGCGTGGCCTTGGTCTCTCCAGCATCCGGGAACTGATTGCGCGCGGCTATGGACGAATGCTGGTTTTCTGCTCGATCTTCTGGATGTGCCAGATCGCGCCTTCGTTCGCCATCAAGACGTTCCAGCCGCTGCTGCTTAAGTCGCTCGGCGTCACGCAGGCGCTCGCCGGCTCGCTGGTAATCATCGCCTTCGCGATCGTTGGCACAGCGCTCGGAATGTTAGTCATCAACAGGATGGGACGCCGGCCCCTACTCATCGTCTCCTCGGTGCTCGCGACGCTTGCGCTGCTCCTGCTCGCGACCCCCCTCTCTGGCATGGCGACGGTTGCGATCAGCCTGTTCGTGCTCTTCACGATTGCGGAAGCGGCGGGTTCGGGACTGCAGTTTGTCTACCCGAACGAGGTGTTCCCGACCGATCTACGCGCGACCGGCATGGGTCTCGCCATGTCCGTAAGCCGTATCGGTGCCGCCGCCGGAACCTTCCTTCTGCCGATGACGCTCGCCCGTTTCGGCAGCGCCCACGGTTTGCTGATCGCTGGCGCGATCAGCCTCGTCGGACTGCTCGTGTCGGTGCGTATGGCGCCCGAGACGCGTGGCCTGTCACTCGCGCAGTCTCATCGCGTCCAGGACGCTTCCAACACCACTACTCGCATCAACGAAAACGAGGCACGTACATGATCAAATCCGCACCCAAGGTAGTCATCGTCGGCGCAGGCATCATCGGCACCACGCTCGCTCACGACTTCGCCAGCCGCGGCGCGCGCGTGACCGTACTCGACAAAGACGAAGTGGCTCGAGGCGCGACATCCGGCGCCTTCGCATGGATCACGAACCAGACGAAATTCCGTAACGCGGACTCGCTCGGCGAAGAAGGCGCGCGCCACTACTTCAACCTGCATCGGCTGTCGCATCTGCGCTGGCGGTATCTGCAAGACGTAATCGCCGATCTGCCGATCCGCTGGAGCGGTTGCTTCCAGAGCGCGGAGCGGGACAGCAACGAGGCGAAGGAACTGGCCGCGGAACTCGACCGGCGTCTGCGCTGGGGCAGTCCGACATACCGGGTGAGCGCGGAAGAAGCGCGCGAAATCGAACCCGCCTTCAGGCCTGGAGCGGAGTCGTTCATCTTCTATACGCCGGACGAAGGGATGATGTCGCCAGTTCAGCTGACATCAAAGATGCTCAATGCCGCCGTCGCACGTGGCGCGCACTACTCGCCGCACGATGCGTATGAAGGCTTTCGCAAGATATCGGGCAGGTACGAGATCACTAGCACGACCGGCAAGCGTGAGGCGGATCTGCTGATCTTTGCGGGCGGCATCGCGAATCCAGACCTCGTCGAGGGCACGGGACTCAAGGCGCCGCTCACGCACAGCAAGGGCAGCATCGTTCATCTCGCGCCGTTGCCCCGTCTTTTCGATTCGGTGATTCTGGGCGCACATGTCCATGCGATTCAGCGCGTAGACGGTCGCGTGGTCATCGCGAAGCACTTCTCCGGCTCACCGGTGGGCGATCCGAACACGCCCAATGCGGAGGAGCTCGTACGCATCGCGGCACGCGTACTACCGGGATTGAAAGATGCGGCTGTCGAACGCGTTACCGAAACGCAGCGCGTGATCCCAGCCGACGGCCTGCCGGTCGTGAGCCGCTCCACATCGCTTCCAGGCGTCCTGTCGATTACGACAAACGCAGGCATCAGTCTCGCAGCAGGTCTTTCGCAGCTTATTACGACCGAGTTGCTCGACAACGTGCGCGTCGCGCTGTTAGACCCGTATCGCTCCGACCGTTTCGATCGGCAGCCCACCGTGTAATGCGCTGCGCGCTCGACTTCGCATGGGCGAGCTATTTTCCGCACTGTCGCGGTGCGGCAGCCAGGCGCGCCTCGCAGCGAACATGCATTTGTACTGGGTCGGCCCGGCATTGCATCGACATCAGCGCGGCGATACATTGGACAATGGGCCCGGCGAGAAGACAGGGTTGGCGCTGTTCGCCCTGGTGGTTCGGGAAGAGCCCGCTGTTCGGCATTTATTGCGCCTCGGCTACCGACACTGCGGACAATGGGAGCTAATCGGGGCGTCTGTCACTCGTCTACGGGCTCCCGAGCGTATGGCCATTCACCGTCTTGCCATACATCGAGTTGGGTGAGTCATGATACTTGGCGCGCGTGCCTTCAACCGAGCCGCTATACCGGGGATCTTGCGGCCGGTCATGGCTGTCCATGAACATCGCCACGTCCCATGCCTCCTGGTCAGTGAGTGTTCCGCCTAATCCAAGTGGCATGTTCGCCTTAATGAATCCGGCGGCGTTCTGCATCTCGTGCATGCCCGCTCCCCAATTGAATGAATGGGCGCCCCATAGGGGCGGGAATACAGTTTTTCCGCCGCTGGACTGACCTTGTCCGTCAGCGCCATGACATACCGCGCAGTGCTGTGCGTAGACTTGACTGCCCCGTTGGTAGTCTGGGTGCTGTGCGGCGGCTGCAAGCTTCGGATATCCGCGGCCCTGAAGCTTCTCACCGACAGGTGCGCCTTTGGAAAGCCAATACGCGTAAGTCTCGAGGGCGACCAGCACCGAGTCGCCAAAGGGGGGCGCTTTTCCATTCATACTGTATCGGAAGCAACCCTGCATGCGTTCAGCAAACGTATTGACGTGCCCGTTCTTGCTTCGGTAGGCCGGATAGGAGATGTAGGCGCCCCATAGTGGACCGGAGTCGGCTTTACGCCCGGCGTCCAGATGGCAACTGGCACAGTTAAGCGAGTTACCGACGTATTTGCCGGCGAATTCCTGTGTATGTGCAACGAACGCTCGCTGCGCTGGCGCAGCGTGACACAGGTCTCAGGCACTTGCAACCTGTAGCGCATTCCACTCCGCGAGCGTCGCGTCGATGCGCGATGCGATCACGAGGTGGATAACGTCGGCCAGCTCGCGATTGGTTGCTCCCGCCTGCATGGCGTCGCGACTATGTTTTTCGATGCAGTAGACACACCGCGAAGCTGTGGCGCAGGCAACGGCGATCAGTTCGTATTCGCGTGTCGTCAATCGCGAGTCGGAACCATGGGCGGTTTCGATCCGATGGACCAGGCTATCGAAAGCCTCGGGACTGGCGCTTCTGAATTGCCGCATATAGGCTCGGTCCTGCTTTGGATCGTGGCTGTGGTTGTCACTCCCATTCGGATCAGTGAATTTGAACACGAGCCGCCCATAGGCCGTGGCCGCGCCGGCCTTGAGCTCGCATGCGACGAACACAGCCTCCGCGATTTCTCCGTCTGACGCGAGATGCCGGGCGTGAACAACAGCTTCCTTCGCCATGTCCCGGTTCGGGATCGACAGTGCAATGGCGAGCCGAACCAGGGCGGCCAGCCGGGGCGTCAGGCTTTGCGCGGTTGCTCGCTGGATATCGGTGGCGTAGCGGTCGACCGCATCAACGATCTGCGGACATTGCGTTTGCAAAAACTCACTTGAATTGGCGGTCATGCTAATTCTCCTTTGTTTGCGGCGCCGAACATCCGGGCATACGCAGCTGCGACGACGCGATCTGTTCTAAGATGGCTGAACGCTTAGCTAGAGTGCGACGATGCCTCGGCCGGCATCGCGAGGTGTTCGGGCCTGCGCCTAGGACGTGGCGCAGACAGGATGGACGCGCGATCCGAGAACGGGCCCAGTTGTGTCGTCCTGACACCGGCCTATGCAAGGTTGGCGAGCATTTGATGCGAGAGGCCGACGTGAAAGCGCGATTCCGTGGTGTATCGGCGAACACACACATGCATCCGCCGTCTGGTACGCCTCACCGTCCGACGGTCAGCCATCGACGCCTTCGCTACTCGGTTCCAGTACGATCTTTGTTTTCACCGAATTTCCGATGTAGCACGCATGATGGGCCATGCGATGCCACTCCTCCACATCGTCACGGCTGGGGCGCTTTTCACCCTTGAACACAACGTGTGGCGCCAGCATGACATGACTCATCCACACCGTCCCGTCAGCCTCCTTGGAAAGCGTACCCGTCGCCTCGTCGGCATAAGATCCGACCGCGCATTTCGCCTTTGCGGCAAACATCAGGAAGAACAACATGTGACAGCTTGAAAGAGCCGCAATGAACGCCTCCTCCGGGTCTACCCCGGACGGGTCCGACATTGGTTCACGCAATACTTCGGGAGAAGGCGAAGCCTTGACGACCGCGCCACCGTCAAAAGACCATTCGTGCACCCTGCTGAAGCGCCCATCCGTAAAAACCTGATCGGGCGGGCACTCCCACCGTACTGTTGCCTTATGTGAAGCCATGAGGGAATTGTCTCCATTTTCGTCTACTGATGAATACCGACGCAGTATGGTTCGTCAGCTAAACGAAGCGTATGCGTGGCTTCCACCCGTGTCTTGTACAGAATTGCGCGAGCACGAAAATCGATGAGACTTCAGCTTGATCACGGGAAAGCGTTGAGGGCTCTGGGACGATTGCGCATCCACACTCCTGAGTCAGCGGGGCCCGGCAAGACCGCTTGATGCGATGACAAAGCTAACTCGAACCACTGCGTTACTGAAAGGGCTACCAGTTCATCCGGGCTGGCCCGGGCAAGCGACGTGCGGTGTTGGCGATCTGAAGTGCGTCGAGACGGGTATGCGCCAAAAGAATGCAGGGCGCGCCGCGAGCGCAACCGATGCGTGTGGCACGTTAGCGGTCCCTTCGCGGCCTTTCACGCATCGCAACTGTTCGGACCGGGAAGCCACCCGAAGAGTCGCGCCGTGCGCGGCTCATGCAGTTCAGGGCGCGTCCTGCCTGGCACCCATCGATATCTCGCGGGTCGCGAATTGCACTACTGCGTCATGTGGCGTAACGCGGCAACACGGCCATCTCTGTAATCCTGGAGATGTGGGGTGCAATCTGCCAGCGCAGCGTTGCAATCGCGTCACGTATGCGATCCTCGCTGCATCGACGTTCAGTGATGGCATGCCGTTTCTGAAGGCGCTACTTACGCCGGCCGCATCGTCAGGCCTGGCGTTGCGCGGACGCATCTGGCATGAGTTGGCCGATCTTCGGTCATACCCGCGATGGCTGTTGCAATGGCACCTCGCGCAGCATCATCGATCCGTTCAACAAACACTACTATCTTGTATCGCCTGATGCCGTCGACCTACTGCCATCGCGTAGTTAGCGCGCGATGCACGAATTTTCGGGTGCTACCTTTTTATTTCCGGCGCTACCAGCCATTCGCGGCCCTTCAACATACCGTGCCAATAGACAAAAGGAAGCAATCTGGTCTTTAGCATCCACGACAATCTGGACGGACGTTTGCCGTTTATCAGCCACGTTGGGAACGTCGGCGTAACTTTTCCTCCGTAAGCAAATTCTGCCAATACGATTTTCCCACGTTCGACGGTCAGAGGGCAGGAACCATAGCCATCATATACAGCGGTCCCGTGGGAGCGCGTGAGCGCAGTGAGTACATTCTGCGCTACAACTGGGACTTGCTTACGTGCCGCAGCAACAGTTTTCGCGTTCGACATCCCGCCAACATCCCCGAGCGCGTGGATGTTCTCAAAGCGCTTATGCTGCAAGGTCGCAGGGTCTACCTCCACCCATCCTGCAGCGTCCGCCAGCTTGCTCCTGCTGACGAAATCAGGGGCCTTCTGCGGTGGGACGACATGAAGCATGTCGTACTTGCGCGTCACGAGCTCGCTACTGCCATCCGGGGTCGCCCGCTTAAACGTTGCGGTCCTAGCTTTTCCATCGACACTCACGAGGTTTTCGCCAAAGTTCAACGACACACCGTATTTCTCAACATATTCCATCAGCGCGGGCACGTAGTCGGCCACACCGAACAAAACGGCGCCCGCGTTGCAAAATTCAATCTCTACCTTTCTCAACATGCCGCGTCGCTGCCAGTAATCCGCCGATAGATACATGGCTTTTTGAGGTGCTCCCGCACATTTGATCGGCATAGGAGGCTGAGTGAATACAGCTTTGCCGCCGCGAGCGGACAACTCCTGGACTAACGCCCAGGTATAGGGCGCCAGATCGAATCGATAGTTCGACGTAACCCCACCTTTTCCTAGCGCCTCCTCCAGACCGTCGATCGCCGCCCAGTCCAGCTTGAGGCCTGGACAAACGACCAGATGATCGTAGCCAACATTGCCCGCGTCCGTAACCACAAAGTTCCATTCCGGTTCGAACCCGGTTACCGCAGCCTTGATCCACTGAACGCGGTCGGGCATTACCGATGCCATTGTCCTGACCGTAACCGCTTGATCAAATACACCTCCGCCTACCATCGTCCATCCGGGTTGATAGTAATGAACGTCGGCTGGCTCAATGATCGAAATATCAAGGTCCGGCATCCGGGAAAGCAGGCTCGAGGCAACGCCGATGCCAGCAGCACCGCCCCCGACAATGACGACTGAATGCCTTCTGCCTACAACGGGCGATGATTGCAAACCGCCCGCGGCGCGCGGGCTCCCCTCACCTGCTACTTCATAGATCATTCCCTGTCTCCACTCATTTAATGGAACTCCAGCCCTTGCAACATGAGACCATCCCAACAGTCCGAGACGCGCTGCCAGCGCGTTGCGGTCGCCACGCCGTGGTCCAACGGCAGACGACATATCCGACGGAAAGTCAAGCATCCAGCTGAAAAAAGCAGATTCCTGAGCTAACTTACGTCAATGGTATCAGCCATCACGCACTGCTCTTCCTACTCAAACTGATGCACGTCTCAGTCTCTCACCGTTCCTTAATCTGGTCTTGAACAGAATTTCACGGACAGAACCCAGCGGCGCGGCAATAAGGCCTAAAGAGCTGGGCGGCGAGTATTCAGAACGCCTCCTGAAATCCGGCGTTCCTGAACTGTGGTAGACAAACTATCGACGACACGCTGGTCACAATCCGGCCTCCGCCGCATGTTCCGCCGGCAATGACGACGACTGACCTCCCGCCCGGCGATTGTGATTGATACAAAGCATCGCGATCGCCGCGATAACGGAGGGAATCGCGATGGCAATGAAGTTCTGTTTCAACGGCAGAGACATACCGACCAACGCCCCGATCATCACTGGTGCCAGGATCGCGCCCACGCGGCCGACTCCAGATGCCCACCCGATCCCCGTGCCCCTGACTGCTGCGGGATAAAACTGTCCCGCGTATGCGTAGCCGGCCAACTGTGTGCCGATGGTCGATGCCCCCGCTACAAAGACAGCAACCAACAGCAAACTGTGAGGCAACCTGAAGCCCAGCAGGACGATGGAAATCGCTGCGCAGGCATACATGCCCGTGAGCACATGCTTCATATTGAAGCGGTCTGCCAACCACCCGCCGCTCACCGCACCGACCAGTGCACCAAAATTAAGTACAAGGACGAAAGTCAACGCCGACCCAAGGCTGTAACCTGCATTTGCCATCAGCTTTGCAAGCCACGAACTCAGTGCATAAACAACAAACAGCCCCATGAAGAAGCTTACCCAGATAAAGAGGGTACTGATACCTCGCCCGTCTTCGAAGAGGGTTGTCAGGCCAATGCGCTCTGACTTGAGCGCTTCGGGTAACTTAAAATGATAACTGCCCGCAGACTCCAGGCTCGGATCCAGCGCAATTGCGATTTTTCGCAATTCGTTGACGCGGCCCTTGCGCTGGAGAAACGACATGGATTCGCTCATATATCTGAGCACGAACGGTACCAACAGTGCCGGTAGGCCCGCCGCGATAAAAACAGATTCCCACCCGTACTTGAGCAGCAGCGCCTTTCCCAGCACAGCGGCGAGCATACCGCCGACCGAATAGCCGCTGAACATCAGCGTTACCAGAGTCGAGCGCATGCGCCGCGGTGAATACTCGGTCATTTGGGCAACCAGAATCGGCATGACTCCGCCCAGACCGATCCCGCCGATAAACCGCAGAATACTGAACACCTTCGGCTCATGGGTGAAACCTGCTGCCGCCGTAAATGCACTGAAGATCAATAAGCTCGCAGCAATCGTCCATCGCCGGCCCAAGGCGTCCGCGAGCATCCCCATAATTACCGCGCCAAACATCATTCCGAACAACGCAGAACTGACCATAAAACCGGCACTAGCGGCTGAAACACCCATGTCCTGCATTATCGAAGGCAAAGCTACGCCGGCGACCGCCAGATCATATCCGTCGAATATGATGACAATCGCGCACCAAAACAGGTTTCCATAATGGAATCGATTCAGTCTGGCGTTATCCACCAGACCACTGAGGTCGAGCTTATTCATGACGACGTCTCCAATATAGTATTATGGACTGCTATATATCTACGCTCTACATCGACGCTCAACTACCAAAGCTTGGGGCTAATACGGCATTCTGCGCCTCACTGATTCGATGGCGTGCAAGCCGCCGGTCTATCGCGAGCGAGCGCCCCACTCTCTACGGTACGGCTTGCCAACGAATCAGGCGCGTTCGGCATGATCTCCTTATAAGCACAGCACAAGGTGGACATTGCAGCACCGCGGTGCTCACGCTCTCATTTCCGTATTCCACTAAAGGTTTCTAAGCGGATGTCCTCCGAAAATATGTTTTAGAAGTCGCTCAAGGCTCGAGATTCGCAAGCGGGTGAGTGTCGCTTTGCCACGGTGAAGTCAGGAAATGGGAAACACGCTCAATCGGCACCGTCTCGATGTTCGGCGGTGCCCAGTGCGGATTTCTGTCTTTATCGACGAGATGCGCGCGTACCCCCTCACAGAAATCTCCCTCTTCAACTGCCCGTGTAATGATGCCGAGTTCCATCCTGAAACATTGAGCAAGTGACATTTGCCTGCCACGCATTAACGCTTCGCGGGTAACCAGTTGCATGGTGGGAGAACAGCTCAAAAGCGAATCTAGCGTTCGTTGTAGCCAGTCGCGCTCATCGGACGGGGGATCGCTGTCCAGCGCGTTATGCAGTGACGCGATGATGTGCACTACGCTTGCGTCGGACTCGAAGTGTCGCATGATCAGCGACGAAAACGGGGCCAAGGCGTTCCTCGAATCGGTCTCAACTTCAGCTGAGCCGCCTAGCACCGAGCGCAAAGACGCGAGCACGTCGCGATCGGACCGAACCTTCATGAGGCGCTCGTCAAGATCGCTCAACGCGCCAGCCGGTACGCAGAAGTCGGCCAAACCCAGCCGAACTGCATCCGGCCCCCCCAAGGTGGCACCCGTCAGTCCAAGATAAAGGGACATCGCCGGAGGCATCGCTGCAAGGAAATGCGTGGCGCCTACATCGGGTAGCAGACCGATCCGTGTCTCTGGCATCGCCATCTTTGTTCGCGTGGTCGCGATCCGAAGGTTCGCTGCCTGTCCAAGGCCCATCCCACCGCCCATCGTAATGCCGTCAAGCAGTGCGACGACCGGTTTCTCAAACCTGTGCAACTCGTAGTCCAGCCGGTATTCTTCCGCGAAGAATCGCTGCCAACCCGTCTCGCCGAGTTTGTCGCCACAGCGGGCTTGCTCGTAGAGCGTACGCACGTCGCCCCCGGCACAAAAGCCCTTCTCTCCCGCCCCTTCGAATAGCAATGCGGCGATCGCGTCGTCGTTGCGCACGTGCTCCAATAGCCCGGACAACATTCGGATCATAGGCAGCGTGAGCGCGTTCAGGGACTGCGGACGGTTCAGCGTTGCAATCGCAATGCGATTGACGACACGGAACCCGATTTCCGCATCAGCGCCGGGAATCACCGCGGCAAGCGTGGCATTCATTTGACGTTACCCGAAGCAAGTTTCCAGTTTGGCGCACGCTTCTCGAGAAATGCATTCACACCTTCGAGCTGATTCGGCGCTCCAAATAGGTCGACAAACCGTTCCCGCTCCACTGCCAGTGCCGATGAGCGCGGAACGCCGTTTCGTGCCTGGTGTATCAGCACCTTGCTGAACTCGACCGCCTCCGGGCTAAGTCTCGTGACACGCTCCGCCATCGCAATAGCCGCCTGGCGCGCCTCACCGGCCGCTACTACTTCCTCGACCAGACCGATTCGAGAGGCCAATGCCGCATCAATCTTTTCCCCCGTAAGGATGATTCGCTTTGCCCAACCCTCGCCGACAAGCCAAGGTAGCGTCTGCGTGCCACAGCCGCACGGGAGTAGGCCCACCTGGGGTTCCGGCAGCGCAAGGACTGCGCGTTCGTCTGCAATTCGGATGTCACACGCGAGCGCACACTCAAGGCCACCGCCCATGGCGTAGCCGTTGATAGCTGCAATGACGACAGGGCGGGCGTTCTGCAGTTCTTCGAAAGCCGCTCCGAACGCCGCGGCCGCCGCTCTCGCAATGTCGGCGCTGCCACCTGAAAAGGTGTTCAGGTCCGCACCGGCACTAAAGAACTTTGCTCCACTGCCGGTAATCACAACAGCTCGCACTTTTGGCTCAGCGTTCAACTTCACAACGGTCCATCTTAGCTGCACCAGCCCCTCGGGTGTGAATGCGTTGGCGGGCGGGCGCGTCAATGTAAGGACAGCCACGCTGTCGTCTGCCAGATACTCAAGTTCGATCACTTCTTTTCCTCCATAGGACCCGGCAGCAATTGCCGCGGTCAAGACGATCGTTCGTCGTTGGTGTGGTTACAGCTGACGCGCAATGAGCATTCGTTGCACTTCGCTTGTGCCTTCATAAATCTGCGTGATCCGGGCGTCCCGGTAATGGCGTTCAACGTTATAGTCCTGAAGGTAGCCGTATCCTCCGTGGATCTGCAGTGCATCCGAACAGACCTTTTCGGCCATCTCCGAAGCAAAGAGTTTGGCCTGCGACGCTACGGACAGGCATGGCATTCCAAGGGTTCGCAAGCGCGCTGCATGGTGTACGAGGAGACGAGCCGCGTTCAGATGCGTCACCATATCGGCGAGCATGTTTGCAATACTCTGATGCGAAATCAGAGGCTGACCGAACTGCACTCGTTGACGCGCGTACTCACGAGCTTCCTCGAATGCTGCTTTCGCGATTCCAATAGCCTGTGCGGCAATACCGATACGTCCGCCTTCGAGGTTGGATAGCGCGATTCTGAGCCCTTCCCCCCGTTCGCCAAGCAGGTGCGTTTCAGGAATGGTGCAATCATCGAGGGAAATAGAACAGGTGTCAGATGCGCGGATTCCCATCTTCTCCTCGAGCCTGCCAACATTGAACCCAGCCGTGTCCGTAGGCACAATGAACGCCGATATTCCGCGTTTGCCCCGCTCCGGATCCGTCACGGCAAAGACAATGGCCAGTTCCGCGCGCGACCCATTGGTCACAAACTGCTTACTCCCATTGATCACCCAGTGCCCGTCTCGCAGCTCGGCTTTCGTACGGAGGTTATGGGCTTCCGATCCTGCCTGTGGTTCAGTCAGGCAGAATGCACCGATCAACGCGCCCGTCGCAAGACCATGCAAGTAGCGGTCCTTTTGCGCAAGATTTCCGTATTGCAGTATGGGACCGCAACCAACCGAATTGTGTACGCTCATCATGGCCGCACAAGAAGCACAGCCGGCTGCGATCTCTTCGATTGCAGCGGCGTATGCCACATAGTCCGTATAAGTCCCCCCCCACTCAGCAGGTACTATCATGCCGAGGAAGCCGAGTTCGCCCATCATTGCAACAACGTCGTCGGGCAGGATTCCGCCGCGGTCCCATTCGGCCGCATGCGGCGCGAGACTTTTCATCGCAAAGTCGCGCGCCGCGTCCCGGACCATCCGCTGTTCATCTGTTAAGAAGTCATCCATCACATCTCCTGACATTCCAGTGTGTACAGCAGCCGCGGACATCGGATCCCTGAAGATATTGCCGTATTACTGTGCGACCACCAGTTGGATAAAACGGCCGGGGTACTGCATTGCTCACCGTTTAGTGCCGGCATGCCGACGCCGAGGGGGAGGCGCGTAAATGCCGACAGTGGCAAGCACGAGCCCGGCTCGCGACTGACGCACGGCAGCGAACGATTTTTTGCTAGCCGGGCACCACGTTCGCATCAGCCTGATAAAGGCGCATGATTGCGGAGAAATCGAGCCGCCCCGCTCCTCGAGCGCTCATCGCCTGATAAAGCTGTTGCGCCAGGGCGCCCATGAACGCTGGCTGACGTGCTGCTTTAGCAGCATCCGTAGCGAGTCCGAGATCCTTGAGCATCAGGTCTGTTCCAAAGCCTCCCGTATATCCGCGCGACGCCGGGGCTGTTCCGATTACCCCGGGGAACGGGTTGTATGTGTCAGAACTCCAGCAACGGCCGGTTGACGTGTTAATAATGCCAGCCAACACGCTCGCATCAATACCCAACGCGTCGCCCAGCGCCATCGCTTCCGCAACCCCCGCCATGGTCACACCGAGTACGAGGTTGTTACAGATCTTGGCCACCTGCCCCGTTCCTGTCTCGCCGCAATGCACGATGTTCTTGCCCATCGCGGCCAGCAAAGGGACAATTTCTTCGTACTCATCCTTGGAGGCACCGACCATGAACGTCAGCGCACCAGCAATCGCACCGCCTGTTCCACCGGACACAGGCGCGTCGACAAAGGTGTTACCGCGTTTTTCGCACAGTGCGGCAAGTTGCCGTGCACTGGCCGGATCGATGGTGCTCGAATCGATGATTCTGACACCGTCCGCGATACCTGCAAGAACTCCTTCGTCACCTGTGAGCACTTGACGCACGTGTGCGGCAGCCGGCAGCATCGTGATGACGCACTCGACATCCGTCGCCGCCGCGCGTGGTGAGGGAACTGCACGAGCACCGGCCTCGACCAGCGTCCGTACCGCCTCAGCATTGAGATCGAACACATTAAGCGTATGGCCGACCTTGACCAGGTTGAGCGCCATAGGAGCTCCCATGTTACCTAGACCGATAAAACCGATTTTCATCGAGATGACTCCCAGTCCGTCTGTCAATTAGCGCAGGCTAATCGTCGTATTCACGCCGTCATTGACCGTTGCATCGTCAAACCAGCGAGCCGTGACGGTTTTAGTTTGCGTGTAAAACTGCACTACCTGCTTCCCATAGGGGCCAAGGTCGCCAAGCTTCGATCCACGCGATCCTGTGAAGCTGAAGTAAGGGACCGGCACAGGAATCGGGATGTTGATTCCGACCTGGCCGACGTCGATCTCGCTCTGGAATTTGCGTGCCGCGGCGCCGCTTTGAGTGAACAGACCGACACCGTTCCCGAGCGGATTGGCGTTGACCAGTGCAATGGCCTCATCCAGCGTTGCCGCAGTCATAACAAGCAGCACCGGTCCGAAAATCTCTGTCCGGTAAATCTCCATGTCGGTCGTCACTTCGGTGAAGACCGTCGGACCGATAAAGTTGCCTTCTTCGTACCCCTCAACGCGAACATTGCGTCCGTCGAGCGCAAGCGTCGCGTCTTCCAGTATGCCGGCTTGAATCAGACCAAGGATGCGCGCCTTGGCCGCACGGGAGACGACGGGTCCAATATCGGTTCCCGGCTCGTTACCCGCATTTACCTTCAGCGTCTTCGCTTTCTCGACGAGATCGTGGATCCATTCCTGGGCGGCCCCCACGAGCACGACGACCGAAGTCGCCATGCACCGCTGCCCCGCTGCACCGAAGCCCGCACCCACCAGTGCATTGAGTGTCTGCTCCCGATTTGCGTCGGGAAGAACCACCGCATGGTTCTTTGCGCCCATCATCGATTGGACGCGCTTCCCGTTTTCACTCCCGAGACGATAGACATGCGTCCCAACGGCAGTCGAGCCCACAAATGAAATGGCCTTCACCATTTCGTGTGTGCAAAGTGCGTCAACCACCTCCTTGCCGCCGTGGACTACGTTCAGAACGCCCTTGGGAACACCGGCTTCAAGCGCCAGTTCGACCAGCTCCATCGTCGAAAGCGGATCTTGCTCCGATGGCTTGAGCACGAACGTGTTCCCACACACGATTGCCATCGGAAACATCCATAACGGAATCATCGCCGGAAAGTTGAAAGGCGTAATTCCGGCGCACACGCCAATCGGCTGGCGAAGCGTGTACGTATCAACGGCCCCGGCGACGTTTTCCGCAAACTCGCCTTGCTGGAGCGTGCCGATCGAACAGGCGTGCTCAACGACTTCCAGCCCTCGAAAGATGTCACCTTCGGCGTCAGGGAGGGTCTTGCCTTGTTCGGCCGTCAACGTTTTGGCAATACGCGACATGTTTTCCCGGATCAATGCCTGATATCTGAGCATGATGCGGATTCGCGCCCCGATCGGCGTATTCTTCCAACTTGCAAACGCGGCGTGAGCGCTGCGGATGGCCGCATCGATCTCCTTGGTCGTAGCGAAAGGTACACGGGCCAGCACTTCCTGCGTTGCGGGGTTCACGACGTCGCGCCACTCGCGTGTTTCCGATTCGACGAATTCGCCGCCAATCAACAACTTTACCGTCTTGACGTCGGCGTTCGAAGCTTGGGTTACTGCGTTCATATCGACTCTCTTTCAGGTGGGACAGATCAAAAGGGCGGCGATGCCAGGCCGCGTGTAGGATGTCAGTGTTTCGTAGTTGAGCTCGAATCAGTCGGTCCGCAGGCGCATCAGCAGGGTGCAAATGATTCCAACGACGCCGAGCCCAACCATGTAGGCCACCACGTAGCCAGGCTTGCCCTCATCGGCCGCCAGCAACGCCGTTGCAATCATCGGTGCGATTCCACCACCCAAAACACCAGCGATCTGCACTGCGAGCGAAATCCCGCTGTAGCGGATTTCGGGAGGGAATTGAGCAGCAAAAAGTTGCGACTCTGGAGCGTACAGAATCGGAAACACGACACCGGATCCCAGCACCATCGCCCACCAAACTGCGGCTGGATGCCGCGTGCCAAGCATGGAGAAAAAGGGAGCCGCAAATGCGCACATAATCATCAAGCCGATCAGGAAGAGTGTCCGCTGACCGATTCGATCGCTTAGCCAGCCGCAAAACGGCATGGTTATCAATGAGACCGCAGCGCCAGCGGTAATTGCGTGCAGGATGTCCGGTTTCGGGATTTTCAGCTCGTTGGCTGCATAGGCGAGCGCGAACACCACCACAAGATAGAACCATGTGTTCTCGGCTGTGCGTGCGCCAATGATCAACAGGATCTGCCTGGGACACCGGCGCAGGGCCGCCAGTACCGGTGCTTTCGTTCCGGCGCCGCTTGCCTGGATGCGCTCGAAGGCCGGAGATTCCGGAACCCCGACACGAATGAGCCATCCAACTACCACCAGGACAACGCTGGCGAGAAACGGAAGCCTCCATCCCCACGAGAGCAAATCGGCTTCCGGAAGCCTCGCCACGGCCGTCATTGCCACAGATGACAGCACAAGCCCGAAGCCCACTCCCGTCTGTGGAAGACTGCCGAAGAAGCCTTTGCTCCCCGCCGGCGCGTGCTCAACCGCCATCAGTGCTGCGCCACCCCACTCACCCCCGACGGCCATACCCTGCATAAAGCGCATTGCGACCAGCGAACCTGCGGCCCAGTAACCGATGGTTTGATAGGATGGAATCAGACCGATTGCCATGCTGGGAATACCCATCATAAGCAGAGTCACCAACAGCATAGACTTGCGGCCTACTCGATCGCCGAAATGACCGAACACAATGCCACCCAAGGGGCGCCCGATAAAACCAACGCCGTAGGTGGCGAATGCTGCGAGGGTGCCCAGGATTGGGTCCAGGGTGGGGAAGAAAATCTTGTTGAATACCAGCGCGGCGGCGGTCCCGTAAAGGAAAAAGTCGTACCACTCGATGGTAGTACCGGCCATACTCGCCCAGCCCGCCAGCACGTAGTCGCGCTTGCGCTTTCGAGCCGGCGTGGCGCTCGCTCCCGCATCTCTCGTGGAAGAGATTTGCATCTCGTGTCTCCTGTCTTTGGAATCTTCGTAGCGCTGATCGCGCGGCTCGGTACCGTGCTGAACGCCGTCTATCAATGCATCTTGTCGCCGAGTATAGTTACTCGAATATCCACTGCGAATACCGAAAAAAGCCCATCCGTCATGCAAAAAAACACAATGAACCTCGCCGGGCACCTGAACTGGGACGATCTGCGCTATTTCCTGGAAGTCGCCCGCACGCAAACTGCGAGTGCCGCTGCCAAGAAGCTGGGCGTGGACCACACCACCGTCGCCCGCCGTGTGCGCGAACTGGAAGTGGCATTGGGCACGGTGCTTTTCGACAAGTCCAGATCAAGCGGCTTCATATTGACCAGCGAGGGGCAACGATTGCTCGCCTATGCGGACACAATGGAGACGACAGTCCAGTCTGCCAGTGAACAGTTCGCGAGCGGCTCACAAACGCTCACAGGCCATGTCAGGCTCGGGTCAACAGAAGGATTCGGCTGTTTTTTTCTTGCACCCCAACTGGCGCATTTTTCCGCCCGGAACCCGGACGTATCGATTGACTTGCTGCCCGTGCCGCACTTTGTGAGCCTGTCCAAGCGCGAAGCCGACGTTGTGGTGACCCTCGAACAGCCGAAGCGCGGACAATACATCTACACGAGACTCTGCGATTACCGCCTGAAGCTATACGGCGCTCGCGAATACTTGAGTCAGCGCCCACCGATCGAAAGCGTCGCTGATCTCCGTGAACACGCATTTATCGACTATGTTGCCGATCTCGCTTTTAGCCATGAGCTTTTATATTTGCATAACACCGTCCCAAACGTCGTCGCGACGCTGTGCAGTACAAGCGTGATCGCGCAGTATCATGCGGCCCTCGAAGGTAAAGCGCTCGCAATTCTTCCATGCTTCATGGCGGAGCAGAATCCAGCGCTGGCCGCTGTACTGCCCGATGATGTCGTCGTGACCCGGCGTTTCTGGCTATCCAGCCGCGAAGAACTCCGTCGGCTGCGCCGCATAGAGTCGCTGTGGGACTACTTGCGCGCAGCCGCCGAGCAGAATCGCGACCTGCTTATGGGAGAATCAGGACAGATGCGCTTTCTGCCATGACTTGCGCATCTCACGCCCGCCGGCGACACCAGCGCTCATGGTCGGCGAACCCGTTTGCCAGACGACACCCGTCTGTGTTTGACGCGCTCCGCCTGGCAGCCGGAGACGCCCATGCCCCGGGTCGAGACGCCGGCCGTCGTGAGCGTCGCTGCAGGCGCAAGATGGCCATAGGCGAACGTGCGCATGACCGGCGGTCAGCCGCGTCTCGACCCACAGCAACCCTCACGGCGCGATGGTGTCTGCCCGACGATGAAACGGCAGGGTTAAGAGAGCGAACGGTACCGCGCGTAGTGCAACCAGTTCGGTAACCGGATCGGTCTTAGCCTACGAGTCAAGGATGGTCGTACATTGCACGCCAGTCTCCCTTGGATACTGCCGGCCGCCCGGCGTCCGAAGCGCCATTAGCCCCCGTGCCGTATCCACTGACGGCGTTCCCGTGCGCCACAGCAACACGCGCCTCAGCGGCCTGGATGTCAGCCGGATAATAGGGACTTGCGGCTGCAGGGCTGTACCCCGCATGCTCTAATTCGATCAGTTCATCTCGCACCTGTGCACGAGTGATCGTAGAACCGCCCTGAGCCCAAACCATCATCGGCGTAAGCAATGCAGCAGCGAGCAAACACGACTTCAGCGATGTCTTCATGATTATCTACCCCCAGATTTTTCCTGTTCAGAACAGCCCTGTTCTTGAATCAGTAAAGGTAGATTACAAAAATGAGATCGACAGATTAAGACCCACGGCTGGATAAAACTGTTGTCACCGCACCGGGATTCATTTCCTTTAACAACCGCAGGCGAGCGTCGCATTCGGTTCGAGCCGCCGCGATTGACTAGGAGATACTCTCCTAGCTGATGGTCGCAGTCTCAGAACGTGCATCCTGGCTCTGCTTATGTAATGGTGCCTGCGGCCTCCCAGCGTTCCTTGCAGCCTCAAAGGCTATGAGGTCACATTAACTGAAAATGGTCGCGGTGGAGCGATCGGGCATGACCGCCGCGCGCGTGATACGACCCCACGTCCTCGACGCGATGTTTGTGGTCCACGCCAAGGCAACATGGCGGGTACAGTAATGCCTTTGGCGCATTCGTAAGCGCGAATTTAAGCGCACCTAGAATTCGCATCTGAACGAGCGCAGGCTTGCGTCCGCAACCACAACTTGCGGACGCAACCATGACTGAAGATGACTTGGCTTTTTTGCCGCTGAAGGTAACGCATATCGATCGGGGCGGCAGGCGGGTGTTTGACCCTCAGGATAAGCGGCGACTGATCGATGCATGCCGGCGGCCTGGAGTATCGGTATCGGGCATGGCGCTCAAGGCCGGCGTAAACGCGAACCAGTTGCGCAAATGGATTTGCGCACGCACACCGGCGAACGAAGCTGCGCTCGCCGGGCCTGATAGCGTGCAAACTCACCATCAACGTTCGTGCCGGTCGTTGCGGTTGGCGACACGGCGTCAGTGTTCTCCCGTGCGCCTGCTGCGTCGTTAGCTCCGGATCGTGGCGAGGCATCTCGTGTGTCACTGTGCTCGGCGCCGTCGGCGCGTTTGTCGGCGACACTGCCCAACGGCGTCATGGTTGAACTCGAATGCTCGGGGCAAGACGGTTCGCTCGTGACGGCGATGATTGCTGCGCTGGGGGCGCACTGATGTTCCGCTTCGACGCCGATCTTCGGATCTACCTGCACCGCGAGCCGATCGACTTCCGGGCCGGAATCAACAGCCTGGTCACGCTGGTCGAGCAGTCGATGCAGCTTGACCCGCTCGCGCGAGCCGTCTTCGCGTTCCACAACCGCAAACGCGATCGCGTGAAGCTTCTGCTTTATGACCGGGCCGGATTCTGGCTCCTGTTGAAACGCCTTGAGGCGGACCGTTTCGTTTGGCCCCGTCGTCAGCAGGCCGTGATCGAGCTCACGGCCGAACAGCTTCACCTGCTGCTCGACGGCGTCGATGTCGACGCGGTGCGCCGTCATCCTGCGCGACAGTACTGCCACGCGAGCTGAATTGCGGTATCGCCGATGCCCCGCCAAGGGACGTCCTTCGGGGCGTTGCGAGTAAACAACGGCCGGCTCGGCTGTTACACATTTCGGTAAACCCATGCGGCGCTGAGCTTCGCTATCGTGGAGCACATGAAAGCCGCCGATCTCTCGCGATTGCCTCGGGCCGCCAAGGCCTACATCAACGAACTCGAAACCGGTCTGGCCGAGCGCGACGCCAGGATCGATGACCTGACCAGGCGCCTGGATGCGCTTGAAGAGCAATATCGTCTCGCGTTGGCCCGACAGTACGCTCCCAAGAGCGAGAAGCGTCGTGACCGCGTGTTCAACGAGGCGGAAGAGGCGGCCCAAGCGGAGCCGGCCGGGGAGGACGACGGCGACTTGCCCACGATGCCAGACACCGGGTTGCCTGAGGTCGACAAGCCCGAACTGCGCAAGCGTGGCCGCAAGCCGCTGCCAGCGAATCTGCCGCGCGAGCGTATCGAGTACGACCTGCCCGAGGACCAGAAGATCTGCCCGTGCTGCAGCAAGGCAATGCATCGGATGGGCGAGGAAGTCAGCGAGCAGTTGCACATGGAGGTCAAGGTGTCGGTGCTGCAGCACGCGCGCTTCAAGTACGCGTGTCGCCACTGCGAGCATCACGGCGTGCGCACGCCGATCGTGGTCGCGCCGATGCCGGCGCAACCCTTGCCGGGCAGCCATGCAAGTGCGTCGATGATCGCCGCCGTCACGGCCGGCAAATATGTCGACGGCACGCCGCTGTACCGAATGGAGGACGTGCTCGCCCGCTCGAACATCCGGGTCAGTCGCGGTACGCTGGCGAACTGGATCATCCGTCCCGCCGAGCTTCACTACAAGCGCCTGTTTGACGCGCTCAAGAAGATTCTGCTGCGCCAGTGGCTGATTCACGGCGACGAGACCACCGTCCAGGTCCTGAAGGAAAAAGGCCGAAACGCACAGGACACGTCATATATGTGGGTCTACCGAAGCGCCGAGGATAGTGAGCAACCGGTGGTGCTGTTCGAGTACCAGCCGGGGCGTGGCCAGCAGTACCCGAAAGACTTCCTCGGAGACTACGCGGGCACGCTGATGACGGACGGCTGGCCCGCGTGGCGGACGCTCAAATCGGCCACGCACCTCGGATGCCTTGCCCATGGACGCCGCCTGTTTACGGACGCGCTCAAGGGGCAGAAGAACAAACCAAGCCCCCGTATCACGAAGGCGCTCGAATTCTTCCAGGCGCTATACCAGGTCGAGGCGCTCGCCAAACAGACGTTGCCCGAAGGCGAGACGCTAGCCGATTACCGGTACCGCCTGCGGCAGCAGCACAGTGTGCCGTTGCTAAGCGCCTTCAAGAGTTGGCTCGACGAGCTCGCGCCAAAGGTTCTGCCCAAGAGTCTGCTCGGCGAGGCGATTGGCTACTGTCGCAGGCAATGGCCGTATCTGAGCCGCTATGTGGACGATGGCCGGTCCCCAATCGACAACAACGTCATCGAGCGGGACATCAGGCCGTTTGCCACCGCGAGAAAATCGTGGCTCTTCAGCGATACGGTCGACGGCGCGAAAGCGAGCGCGATGATCTACAGCTTGATGCTCACGTGTCGAGCCTGTGGCGTCGAGCCGCATGCCTATCTGCTGCACGTGCTGACCGAACTGCCGCAGCGTGCTCCGGACGCCGATATTAGCGACCTACTACCGTTCAACTTCGCCAAGCAGCAGCCCGTTACCGGGTAACGCACGTCGCTACCGCGCTTGGCCGAAGTATTGGCCCCACTGTTCCGAGTCGGGATCGAGTCGGCGCACGATCGCGTCGTCTGCCCGCGTGATCAGTCGTTCCAGCATCTGACGCTTCGTTACCGAGTAACGGCAAGCCAACCGTGTCAAAGCAAGATAGGCTTCTGTACTCACCCACATATCCAGACGTCGATCACCGTTGCCGTCCTTGCCTGCCGTCTCGCGCCTTGCCCGATAAGCCGCTTGCCGCTGCGCCGTCGTTTGCGTCATCTCCCACCTCCTCACTGTCGTTACCCGGTAACTATCGATATGAAACATGTTACCCGGTAACGCGAGACCTAACGATGTGTGGCAGATTTAGCGCTTACGCGCATTCCGCGTTAAAGCGCACGCAAGCGCCGATACAACGTTCGTTCACTCCATCCGAGATGTGAAGCCAGAGATTTGCGCGTTCCAGCAAAGCTCTTCAGGAGGCCCGCAAGTTCCTCGTCGCTCATATCCCGCGACGGGCGGGCTTTTATTATGGTTGGCGCGTCCAGGGTCGCACGTTGCGGCAAACCGGCCAACACACTTTCCGGCAGATGCTCGGGTCGAATAATGCCATCGTCGGCAAAGAGGCACGCACGCTCCAGAACATTGCGAAGTTCGCGGACGTTGCCAGGCCACGTATAGCCCTCCAGTTTATCGAGCGCCTCGGGGCTGGCTGTAATCTTGCGCATGGCAGCAGGGCCAGCGGCGTCGTTTGCCTTGCCAATTCGCTGCAGAATCGAATCGACGAGAAGCCGAATATCCTCGCGTCGTTCACGCAACGCCGGCAGTTGGATCGGAAAGGCGCTGATCCGGTAGTACAGATCTTGTCGGAATCGACCATCTTCGACCATTGTCAGCAACGGCTTGTGCGTGGCCGCGACCAGCCGGAAGTCTGCATGTAGGGTCTCAGTTCCGCCAACGCGACGAAACGTGCCCGTTTCGATAAGGCGCAACAATTTCACCTGCATGGCTAACGGAACGTCGCCGATTTCATCCAGAAACAGTGTCCCCCCTTGCGCCGTTTCCAGTAGCCCAGGCTTTTTTGCGTTCGCCCCCGTGAAAGCACCCTTCTCATATCCGAAAAATTCACTTTCGAATAGCGTCTCCGCGATGCCCGAGCAATCGACGGCGACAAGCGGGCGCCCCGCACGAGGACTAGTCTCGTGCAGCGCGCTCGTGAACAGTTCTTTCCCGGTTCCTGACTCTCCAAGAAGTAACACGGGTAACTTCGACGGCGCCACCCGCTGCAACGCGGAAAGTGCCGCGTTAAACGCAGCGGAGCGGCCAACCAGGCCATCCTCGCTTGGCCTGGCCGATGCGCTGCGGACGGTTGTAAGTCGTTCCACATAGGCGATTATCTCGTGCTGCCCGTCGAATATCGGCCTTAGCTCGACATCAATGTGCTCGGGACCGCGCGGCGTGAAATGAATATGCAGAACCCGATCTGGCCCTCGCTGGCTCTGTGCACGCTTCATCGGGCAGTGCTCACCCGCCTGGTCGCAGGGGACGTCGTAGTGATGTGACACTTGATAGCACTTGCGGCCAACATGTGACACACCACCTAGGCCAAATTGCCGCTGGTACGCGGTATTCGCCGCGAGGATACGGTAATGTGGATCGAGCACAATCATCGGTTGCGAGTCGTGGTCCAGGTAGGACAGCAGCGCGCCAATGTCGGGGGGCATGTCCTCGCCATCGGTTGCGGGTGACGCGCGAGACGACGCCAGCGTCAGTGGAGAGATATCCGAAGTCAGTTCAGGCGATTTCATAAGCGACGGCAGTTAGAAGGTATACCGACTATAGCTGCCTTCGGGACCGCTGCCAATTCTGCCACGACACTGACAGTTCATGCCACGGACGACTGCCATTGCGCTGACTTGTTAAAGAGGATCCAGCGCTCACCTGACCAACTCCTTTGCAGACGGGCTGCTAAATCGCCACTCGCTCATTGGCGCGGACCTTGCTTAAGACCAAGGGTTATCTGCTATACATCAAAGGAGACGCCGTTGGACACTCCGAGCCCGATGGTCATCGAGGGGTTCTTCGATCCCAGCACGTCGAGCATAAGCTATCTGTTGCTGGACGCATGCACGGGTGATTGCGCGCTCATCGACACCGTTCAAGACTACGATCCCAATTCCGGCCGCACCAGCACGGCAAGCGCGGACAAGCTCATCTCGCGTACCGGCGAGTTCGACGCAAAAGTCTGCTGGATTCTCGAGACTCACGTTCACGCCGATCATCTATCGGCGGCGCCATACTTGAAGCAGAAGCTTGGCGGGCAGATCGCCATTGGCGCTGACGTGACGAGCGTGCAGGACACGTTCGGCCAGCTGTTCAACGCGGGATCGGACTTTCCGCGTGATGGGCGGCAGTTTGACCGCTTGCTCGGTGACGGAGACACGCTTGCTGTCGGTAACCTGGCCGTGCGCGCAATGCATACACCAGGCCATACCGCCGAGTGCACGACGTATGTCGTGAACTACGGCACCAAAACGGTAGCATTCGTTGGGGACACACTCTTCATGCCGGACTATGGCACCGCTCGCTGTGACTTCCCTGGCGGCGACGCCCGTACACTTTTTCGCTCGATCAATCGAGTGTTGAGCCTGCCTGCGGACACGACGCTCTACATGTGTCACGACTATCAGCCCGGAGGCCGGGAGCTGCAGTTCTCCACCACGGTCGCGGAGCAACGCGAGCGAAACATCCATATCCGCGACGGAACGAGTGAAGAGAGTTTCGTCGCCATGCGCACCGCTCGCGACGCAACGCTCAACATGCCATCGCTAATGCTGCCGTCCGTGCAAATCAACATGCGCGCGGGACGGATGCCATCTGCGGAGAACAACGGCATCTCCTATATCAAGATTCCGCTGAACGCCATTTGAGCCAATCGCGTTAACCGGTCTATCTAACGGGAGAGCTTATGGCACTCCGGGAAGCTGGCAAGAGAGCGGTCGATATCGCTGTAAGTTGCAGAGACCGACCTGCCGGCCATTCGTGAACAGCCTGATAGCTTTGCGTAGCGGCCGCCTTAATTGATATTCCACTGGAACCTTCGAACATAAATGTTGATTTCATTGATCCTTGGCGCACTCGTCGGCGCCGTGCTCGGCTTGACTGGTGCCGGAGGCGGCATCCTTGCGGTCCCCGCGCTTGTCGTGGGCATGGGCTGGCCGATGCAGCAGGCAACGCCCGTCGCGCTCGTCGCGGTTGCTGGTAGTGCTGCAATTGGTGCGCTGGAAGGCTTCCGCCGCGGACTGGTGCGTTACCGCGCTGCACTCCTCATGGCCATCTCTGGCGTGCCGCTCACGACTCTCGGCGTGCGGCTTGCACACTTAATCCCGCAGCGTACGTTACTGACCCTGTTCGCTCTGACCATGCTCGTCGTCGGAGCACGATTGTTGCTGCAGGCGCTTCGACCCGTACCCGTTGGCTCGCCTGCGTCCTCATTGTGCGTTGGCCGTGTGAATCCCACCACGGGACGGATCGCCTGGTCATGGCCAGCGGGACTCGCTCTTGCCTCGACAGGTGCGGTCACCGGCCTCATGACTGGACTGCTCGGGGTCGGTGGCGGCTTTGTGATTGTGCCCATGCTGCGGAAGTTCACTGACGTATCGATGCACGGCATCGTCGCCACGTCGTTGATGGTAATCGCGCTCGTTGGGACAGGAGGCGTGTTTGCAACACTCTTTGCCGGCACACGGGCCCCGCTCGACGCGACGCTATGGTTCGCGTGCACAACGGCTCTCGGAATGGCGGCAGGTCGTGCCGCTTCGCGCTTCCTGTCCGCTGGCCATGTGCAACTCGGTTTTGCGGTCGTCCTCGGATGTGTGGCATTTGGCCTGCTTGCGAAGGCTGCGTTCGGCGTATGAAAGACAGAGAGGTCGGCGCTTAGCGCTGGCTCTGCACTTCGCTCGCCTTGGAGCGGGTATGCCGATATGGTTGCTACTGTCCGTCTGTCTGGCCAGCAGGAAGGATAAACAACAGGGTCCGTAACGGTGAGTGAGCGAATCGTCGTTCACGCAAACACGCCGATCGTCGTCGAAGTGCTGCTGGACGACGACTACTACGCGAGGTGGGTAAGCGCGCAGAAGGCGCAGTTCGCGAGCGCGGGAGTCGATCCAGACAAGGTCTGCACGATGGCCGAACTTGTCGCACCCGGCGAGGAGCTCAACAAGGCGAATTGCGCGGCCTGCCACCAGGTGAACGGCAAGGACCTCGGCGCATTGCAGGGCGTGGACGGCAGCGCGACCGTGAACGGCACGATCGCCGCGCACCTTCAGCGCGCGTGCTGCACGGCAACGGCGCGATGCCATCGCGGGCGCCACTGTCGGACCCCGACAGCGCATCGGTCGTCACGTACGAGCGCAATTCGTGGCGCAACCACAAGAACGATCTGCTGCAGCCAAGAACCCGGAGGATCCTCGTAAGGATACGTGGACACTGATGACAAGCAACGACGCCCGACAGGCTTCGCTAACACCTGATGTCTCGCAAACGGTCGTGTCGCGATACCAGACCTGCACATCAATATCACGCTATCCGCTCCCTTCAAGGAGATTGTCATGTCTAGCATCAGAGACGATGTAGTCGCGGGCCACGAGCACGTGCACGGCGACCATGCCCACGAAACGCCGCAGGGCTGGCGACGCTGGCTGTTCGCAACCAATCACAAGGACATCGGTACGCTGTACCTGATCTTCTCGTTCACCATGTTCCTCTCCGGGGGCGTGATGGCGCTGATGATCCGTGCCGAGCTGTTCGAGCCGGGCCTGCAGATCATGCGTCCCGAGTTCTTCAATCAGCTGACCACCATGCACGGCCTGATCATGATTTTCGGCGCAATCATGCCGGCGTTCGTCGGCTTCGCGAACTGGATGGTGCCACTGCAGATCGGCGCATCGGACATGGCTTTCGCCCGCATGAACAATTTCAGCTTCTGGCTCCTGCCGGTGGCCGCTGTTCTGCTGGTCGGTTCGTTCTTCGCGCCGGGCGGTGCGACCGCCGCGGGCTGGACGCTTTACGCACCGTTGTCCACGCAGATGGGCCCGGGCATGGACTTCGCGATTTTCGCGATCCACCTGATGGGTGCTTCGTCGATCATGGGCGGCATCAACATCGTCGTGACGATCCTGAACATGCGCGCACCCGGCCTCACGCTGATGAAGATGCCGATGTTCGTGTGGACATGGCTGATCACCGCGTACCTGCTGATCGCCGTGATGCCGGTTCTGGCTGGCGCGATCACGATGGTGCTGTTCGACCGTCACTTCGGCACGTCGTTCTTCAACGCGGCAGGCGGCGGCGACCCGGTGATGTACCAGCACATTTTCTGGTTCTTCGGGCACCCCGAGGTGTACATCATGATCCTGCCGGCGTTCGGGATCGTGTCGCAGGTGATCCCGGCGTTCTCGCGCAAGCCGCTGTTCGGCTATAGCTCGATGGTGTACGCGACCGCGTCGATCGCGATTCTGTCGTTCATGGTCTGGGCGCACCACATGTTCACGACCGGCATGCCGGTGACGGGCCAGCTGTTCTTCATGTACGCGACGATGCTGATCGCGGTGCCGACCGGCGTGAAGGTGTTCAACTGGGTCGCGACGATGTGGCGCGGTTCGTTGAGCTTCGAAACGCCGATGCTGTTCGCAGTCGGCTTCCTGCTGGTGTTCACGTTCGGTGGTCTGTCGGGCCTGATGCTGGCGATGGCGCCGCTCGACATCCAGTACCACGGCACCTACTTCGTGGTCGCGCACTTCCACTACGTGCTGGTGGCGGGCTCTCTCTTCGCGCTGTTCGCCGGCTGGTACTACTGGTCGCCGAAGTGGACCGGCTGGATGTACAACGAAACGCGCGGCAAGATCCACTTCTGGGCGTCGATGTTCTTCTTCAACCTCGCGTTCCTGCCGATGCACTTCGTCGGTCTCGCCGGTATGCCGCGTCGTTACGCCGACTACCCGGCTCAGTTCACCGACTGGAACCAGGTCATCTCGATCGGCGCATTCGGCTTCGGTCTCGCGCAGGTCTACTTCCTGTTCGCGGTTGCGCTGCCGGCCTATCGTGGCGGCGGCGAGCACGAAGAAGCCGGCGACAAGCCGTGGGACGGCGCAACGGGCCTCGAATGGACCGTGCCGAGTCCGGCTCCATTTCACACATTTGAGAACCCGCCGACGGTCGAGTGAATTGCCGTACGCTGGAGGTTCGATGAGTCAGATTCGCGATCAACAGGGACATCCAGCAACGCGTAAAGGCATCGACAACACGCTTTGCCAGTCCGCGCACGCACCTGTCGTGCCCTAGCCTGGCTGACGCCTAGTTGACTTCGCCCTCAAACAACGCACGCTCACAATCCAGAAGTCTCGGCATATATGCCTTCAAATGATCGACCCATGTGCGAATTTTGGCATCCAGATAGCGTGTGGATGCGTAAAGCACAAAGATGTTGATCGGATGAAGATAGTACTCGGGGAGCACTCTCACAAGCGTGCCGTCTTGCAAGGCGCGCAGTGCCGAATATGCTGGGACGGCGCCGACGCCAATCCCCAGCTCCAAAGCAGCGGCAATCGATTCTCCCGCGTTACAACGGAACCTGCTTTTAAAAGAATGAGCGATAGGATCCCCTTGCGACGTTTGGAGCGTCCACCGGCCTGCAGGAAATAGCGGATTCGAGATTTCGACACATGGCAGACCATCGAGGTCGCTCGGCTTTCGGACGGGGGCGTGTTTCTCGAGAAACGAAGGCGACGCACACAGAATGCTGGCTGTGGCACCGATCTTCTGTGCGACGAGGACCGAGTCTGGCAGGGTGTCAGCCAACACAACCGCGGCATCCAGCCCCTCCTCCACCAGGTCGGGCATTCTCGTAGAAAGTGTTAGATCGATGTCGACGTCAGGGAACGCATGCGCATAGCTGGCGACGCTGGGAATCACATAGTGATGCCCTATGCCCGAGAAGCCAAATAGGCGCAGACGACCAGATGGCTTCGCCCTCGCATCTCTTGCCTGCGCCTCGACAATATCAAGCTGCTCCAGAATGGATGCGCAACTCTGCGCGTAGCGGTGGCCCGCTTCCGTGAGAGAGACTTTGCGAGTCGTCCGGTTAAGAAGTCTGGCCTGAAGGTGTCGTTCAAGATTCGACACCGCCCTTGAGACAGCACCGGCGCCAACGCCCAGAAAGTCAGCTGCCGCCGTGAAACTGCTTGTTTCGACGACTTTCAGGAACCAGCGCATTTCCTGCAATGTATCCATCAGTGGTCATCCGAGATACGGCGCAAACCAGCGACGGCGCCCGGTTTTACAGATCGCAAATATTCGCGCACGTTTCGATGCTCCCGATCCAGGATGCCAATATCCGTTTCCCGATCGATTGTTTCCAGTGAACTCGGTGCGCCCCGTGGCCAATATGATAGCGGAAGCAGTCGTCTGCGCGCCCCCACCATTGCGGTACGACGTGCGTACACACAGACATTGAATCGGCATGGCGACTCCCGATGACAACCGCAATGCAAATCACCGCACGCGAGTGTACGCGCTTGCATGTCGCAGACGCAACCGGGTTGGCCGAAAAGCGCAAATGCCGCATATTCAGCCACGTGATGCATTCCAACATGGGATTCACCCCTGGTTGCCTGAAACCAGGATGTCGATCGCGGTTTGCCACGCCTTGGCAATCTGTATCGACCCGAACGCACCGGTCTCATGTGCCGACGATCGAACAAAAAGACTCAGGCTGACGCCTTCACCATGTCCTCGATCACCTTCTTCGCGTCGCCGAACACCATCATCGTCTTGTCCATGTAGAAGAGGTCATTGTCGAGACCGGCATAGCCCGCCGCCATCGAGCGTTTATTCACAATGACAGTGCGCGCCTTGTAAGCCTCGATAATCGGCATGCCGGCGATCGGCGACTTCGGATCGTTCTTCGCGGCCGGATTCACCACGTCGTTCGCGCCGAGCACCAGCACCACGTCGACCTGGCCGAACTCGCCGTTGATGTCGTCCATTTCGAACACCATGTCGTACGGCACTTCGGCTTCGGCGAGCAGCACGTTCATGTGCCCCGGCATCCGTCCGGCCACCGGGTGAATCGCGTACTTCACCTCGATGCCCTTCTCGACCAGCTTGTCGGTCAACTCCTTCAACGCATGCTGCGCGCGCGCCACCGCCAGTCCGTAGCCCGGCACGATCACCACGGTTTCGGCATTGCCGAGCATGAACGACGCGTCGTCGGCGGAACCGGATTTCACCGGACGCTGCTCCGTCGCGCCGCCTGCCGCCGCGCCCGCTTCGTTGCCGAAGCCGCCGAGAATCACGTTGAAGAACGAACGGTTCATCGCGCGGCACATGATGTACGACAGAATCGCGCCCGACGAGCCGACCAGCGAGCCTGCGATGATCAGCATCGGATTGTTCAGCGAGAAGCCGATGCCCGCCGCCGCCCAGCCCGAGTACGAGTTCAGCATCGACACGACCACCGGCATGTCCGCGCCGCCGATCGGGATGATGATCAGCACGCCGAGCCCGAACGCGATGATTGTCATGATGATGAACGGCAGCCACGCCTGCGTGAGAAAGAAGATGATGCCGAAGCCGAGCATCGCGATGGCGAGCATCAGGTTGATCAGATGCTGGCCGCTGTACACGACCGGCGCGCCCTGGAAGAGCCGGAACTTGTACTTGCCAGACAGTTTGCCGAACGCGATCACCGAACCCGAGAACGTAATCGCGCCGACGAACGTGCCGATGAACAGCTCGACGCGATTGCCGTACGGCAGGAAGCCCGGCGCGGTGTTCTCCGGATCGACGAGACCGAATGCAGCCGGCTCCGACACCACCGCGTACGCAATACACACAGCGGCAAGACCGATCAGCGAGTGCATGGCCGCGACCAGTTCCGGCATCTTGGTCATCTCGACGCGCGCGGCAACGAACGCGCCAACCGCACCGCCGACCACCAGCGCGACCAGCAGCAGGCCAAGCCCAAGACCGAGATTCGAACCGAGCCCGTTAGCCTGCTTGACGATCAGCGCGATGGTCGTGAGGATCGCAATCGCCATCCCCGCCATGCCGAAGGTATTGCCGATGCGCGCCGTCTTCGGATTCGACAGCCCCTTGAGCGCCTGAATGAAGCAGACCGACGCGACCAGATAAAGCAGCGTGACGACGTTCAGACTCATTACGCGTTCTCCTTGCTCTTGTCGGCGATCAGCTTCTTCGGCTCTTTCTTGCGGAACATCTCGAGCATTCGCCTTGTCACGAGAAAGCCGCCGAACACATTGACCGCCGCGAGCGCGACGGCGAGCGTGCCGAAGAACTTGCCCGGCGTGCCGAGCGTGAGGCCGGTTGCCAGCATCGCGCCGACAATCACGATCGCCGAGATGGCATTGGTCACGGCCATCAGCGGGGTATGCAGCGCAGGCGTCACATTCCAGACGACGTGATAGCCGACGTAAATTGCCAACACAAAAATGATCAGGTTAATGACGGTGTGGTTGAGCACTTCCATCGCCGTTTCTCCTCGGTGGATTCGTTTTATGCCTTGCGCGCAACCTGGCCGTCGCGGCACAACAGCGTCGCGGCGACAATGTCGTCGGCGAGGTCGATATTCAGCGCGCCTTCCTTCGTCACGATCAGCTTGAGGAAGTCGAGCAGATTGCGCGCGTAGAGCGACGATGCGTCGGCGGGCACCATCGAGGCCAGATTCGTGTAGCCGACTATCGTCACGCCGTTGTGCACGATCACCTGGTCGGCGACTGTCAGCGGGCAGTTGCCGCCCTTCCTGCCGTCGATTTCCGGGCCGCGGCCCGCCGCGAGATCGACCAGCACTGAGCCGGGCTTCATCGACTGCACGGTGTCGGCCGAAATCAGCGTCGGCGCTGGGCGCCCCGGAATCAGCGCGGTCGTGATCACGATGTCAGCCTGTTCCGCGCGTTCATGCACGAGCGCCGACTGCCGTTGCAGCCAGGACGGCGGCATCGGCCGCGCATAACCGCCGACGCCTTGGGCGGCCCCGCGCTCTTCGTCGGTTTCATAAGGCACGTCGAGAAACTTAGCGCCGAGCGACGCGATCTGCTCTTTCACGGCCGGACGGACGTCGGAGGCTTCGATCACGGCGCCCAGGCGCTTGGCGGTCGCAATCGCCTGCAAGCCCGCCACACCCGCGCCGAGAATCAGCACGCGTGCGGCCTTCACAGTGCCCGCGGCCGTCATCAGCATCGGCAGGAAGCGCGGATACAGCGACGCGGCAACCAGCACGGCCTTGTAGCCAGCGATGTTCGCCTGCGACGACAGCACGTCGAGGCTCTGCGCGCGCGTGGTTCTCGGCGCGGCTTCCAGCGCGAAGCCCGTCACGCCGGCTGCGGCGAGTTTCGCTGCCTGCTCGCGGCCGAACGGCTCGAGCATGCCGACCAGCACGGAGCCGTGCCTGAGCGAAGGCAATTCGGCGTCGGTGGGCGCCTGTACCTTGAGCACGATGTCGGCACCGAAAGCGGTGGCTGCATCGACTATTTCCGCGCCGGCCGCCGTAAAAGCGTCGTCCGGAAAACTCGCGTCGAATCCGGCGCCACTTTGCACCAGGACGAGATGCCCCTGGGCGCATAGTTTCCTGACAATCTCCGGCGTGGCAGCGACACGCTTCTCCCCCGGTCTTGATTCTTTAGTAACACCAATTTTCATATTGATTTTCGTCGATTGCGCCATATTCCGATTTGATAATCTCTGGTACATGCCCTGACAACGCTGTCGTTTGCGTCTACCGCAACCCGTAACCTTGCCAGGTAGCCGCCGGTATTTGCCGGGTGGCGGCGTCAATCACCCAATTGCCGCGCGAGAGAGCTCAGGATTTGGAATGCAGCGGGCGGTGTCGACTGACACCAGACTTGTCAGCGTTCCACTATCGTCGACCGTATCGTTTCGACGATAGTGGAACGGCGACCGCTATATCAGATCGATTTCAACGTACCTGCCGTTGTACGGCACCCGAACTCGGCAGCCGACGCGGGTGCCACCCGGATATGCACCGGCTTCCTGATGCAACGCCATGTTTTGGCGGTCAGCCATCGACGCCCTCGGTAGTCGGCTCGATCTAGATCTTCGACTTGACCGAATTCCCGATGTAGCAGGCACGATGGGCGTTGCGATGCCATTCCTGTACGTCCTCACGGCCGGGGCGCTTTTCGCCGCTGAACACGACATGGGGAGCAGCTTGACTGACTCATCCACACCGTCCCGTCAGCCTCCTTGGAAAGCGTACCGGTCGCCTCGTCTGTGTAAGATTCGACTGCGCATTTTGCCTTTGCAGCAAACACCAGGAAGAACAGCATGTGGTAACTTGAGAGAGCCGCAATGAACGCTTCTTCCGGATCCACTCCAGACGGAGTCCGACATCGGTTCACACAATACGTCAGGAGATGGTGACGCCTTGGCAACTGCACCGCCGTCAAAAGACCACTCGTGCGCGCTGCTGAAGCGTCCGCCCGTGAAACCCTGCCCGGGCAGGCACGCCCACCGCACTGTTGCCCTATGCGTAGCCATGAGCCATTGTCTCCATTTATTTAATAAGGAATATTGAAGTAGTACGCTCGCGCGTTTGAACAAGCTTGCGCGCATTCCCAACTCACGTCTTGTATATAATTGCGCGATCGTAAGGCGCGATTGAGCAGAGGCTGTGGCAGTATGGGGCGCGCAAACGTGCCCGGCGCACCATGTGGTACGTTGTGCAAGGCGTAGATCTCATCATCATAGTCAAAGCGTTTTCCAGTCCGTCAGCGAGCATTGCATTTGCGCCTGCGCTCGTCGCTTCGGTCGGCTGGGATACCAGCGCAATAGTGCCAGCGGTATTACGATGGCGGCCGAAGTGCCGCACGGCACAGGCAGCATTGCCATGTGACGGTCGTGCCCAGCCATGAAACGAGACTTGTCGCAGGAACCGTGGAGTGGTCGGCCTTCCTCTTCCGCTGGCAATGCGTCCATGTCTGAGCGAAAAGCAATGGTGCGGCCACCGCCGCGGACCATGTGGCCCCTCTGAAGCGCTCGCCTGATGCGGCAAACGATTTCGCCTGGCAGTCGTGGACCGGCGAACCGGATACGGACATGCTCAATGCCACCGTGCCTTAGAACGTAACAGGTTGTCCAGCAAGGTAAGACAAGCACCCACGAAGCGGTTGGCAATCGCGGGGGCTCTTTGAGATTGGTGTCCGACCTCCCGGGGCCACCTTCTCTACTACCTCGGCCGGCGTTACCTCTCACCGGTTTTCTCCGTCTTCGTCGAGGCATTTCGGTATCAGCCCTTCGCGGTGAAGGACGGTGGTTTACGAAGCCGGCCTCCTCTGCACAACAAAGGCAGGCTCTTTGCGGTTTTCCTAGGCCTCGATGATCGGCCCTGAGCGGCCCATAGGACTTTCGCTGAATCGGACATTCAAGTGCTGTGGGCCGAGTTCAGCACCACCGAGTGCTACTTTTGCCCCGACCGAATTTTTACTTATTGATAATCTCTGTACTGCCCAGGAGTGACGCCGTACACGCTGCGGAATATCCTTGTCATGTGGGCCTGATCGCAGAAACCGCATCTTGCGGCAATCTCCGCGAGTTGCAAGCCAGATTGCATCAGACGCGCCACTTCCCCTGCCCTGATTTGCATCCGCCAGGCGTGAGGCGGAATTCCATGCCGGCTCTTGAATCGTCTAATGAGAGCGTAGGTTGAGATTCCCGTCTCTTCCGCGATCTCGTCGATCGGAGTGTTATCCACCACCGAAGAATAGATCAATTCCTCGACCCGCCTCGTCTGGCTATCGGCCGGCTTTTCCATCCTTAAATCAGGACCGAATAGCGCCATATGATGCTTGAACCACTCGAAGAATTCATATAGTGCTACCTGTTGACGTTCCGCGTCACCTGACGTGGTCGCATAACGATGCATTTCCAGAAACAGACCGTTGGCGACCTGGTCGGAGGAGCGCACGGGAGCTGCAAATGCCAGAGACGCGCTGCAGGTGGAGCGCCCCCCAAAGGACGGAATCAACAAATCCGCTGGAACATGAAGCGTCCGCATCTCCCAGCCATCTGGATGCAATATCTGGGCTGCATGTATCTGCTCCGGACCGATTACAACCATATCGCCAGCTTTCACCGCATAGGTACGCCCTCTGGTGCTAAACAGGTATGCACCCTTCGTCACGAGGACAATCGTCGCTACGTCATGAGCATGCGGGATGAACTCACGACGATAGCGCCCGTTGAAGAGCACCACGCTGGGCATGGTCGGCACCCGCCAGCAGTTGCTCGGATGCGAACTCCGGTCACCTTCGTTATGCGCGTCCATGATCTCCGAGGTCTCCCATATGGCCATGAAGGCACCAGTCGCGCAAGGCAGTAGCGAGATTGGCTGCGAGATTACATACAACCACGCCAGGCGGCGCTCTCACGCTGGAGATTTGACTTTTCATCAAATGTCACCGGAGCGCCAGTCGGAACTACCCGTATGGGCACACCCGCTGTCGAGCCGTCTCGCAACTGCCTGAACAACCTTGATCCTTCCTTCAATGAGGTTCCTCGCCGCGTTACCTAGCTTCAGATCCGCTTCGGCGCCTAACAGCATGCTAATCAGAGGCGGTCGCCGGGGAAGCGCCCTCATTGCCTCCCCCGCCTTTCTTAGAGAAGTTGCATCCCGCTCGCTCACGTCTTCCCATTTCGCGATGCTGAACCCTGCGGCTTCGATCTGGTCGTGAGCTTTTCGCTGCGTGCTGAGAAAACTAATTGATTTCTCGCTTGCCCAGGGTACCGGGTAATGCACCGGCTCTCCGCTCCCGAGGAAAAGTTCATGGAAGAGCAGCACGCCCCCCGGTTTCAATACTCGCGCGAATTCGCGGTACAACTCGCGTTTTTCGGGAACGTTCATCTGGACGTGTTGGGTCCATATCAGATCAAACTGTGCATCCCCCACCGGCAGATCAAGCGCACTCGCCTTCAAGAATCGGACCGAGTGATCACAGGCGGTCCAGGCAGCCAGTTTGGAAGCTACCGAGACGTATTCCTCTGTTAAGTCAACTCCCAGAACAGTGCATCCAAACGTCTCGGCAAGATAACGGCTGGAGCCCCCCAGACCGCAACCAACGTCAAGGACGGCGAGACCGGGGCCGATAGGGACTTGGCTCGCGAGCTGTATCGTCGCCTGATGTCCACCGAGATGAAAGGCGTCCAGGAGCGCGAGGTCGGCGGAGGTCAGGCTCCGATGTTCCTTTCCCAAGCGGGAAAACGCCGTTTTTATCTCTTCCAGAAGAGAGCCTTGCTTGTAATGTTTTTCGACCCTCGCTAGAACGCTGTCTGCAGGGCGATGCATCGGATCCTCCGCGATTGATTTCAGCCGGGACGACTGCTGCTTCGCCTGCCATGCGGCGTCCGGCTCACAGACCGGGGAAGCACGTCCAGGTGATGCGTTACGCTAGTAGCTAACGCAAATCTTGCCGAATGTCCCTCCTTCGCGCACCTTCTCAAAAGCGGCGGGTACTTCGCGGAACGGTACCGTCAGTCCGACTTCAGGCCGCAGCTTTACGTGGTTCATCGTACGAAGCATGCTTTCAAAGTCACTCCGTGACCCAACCGTGATACCGTCGAGTCTGATGAAACGCATAACCACGAGAGCCAGCTCGATTGCGGCTTTGCCCCCCGACAAGATTCCCACCAACGAGATCGTACCCCCTGCCCTGACAGCTTTGAGCGACTTCGGAAGGGTTTCAGCACCGCCTACTTCTATAACCCGATCCACCCCACCAGCACAGATTTTGACCACTTCTTTGTGCCAGTCCTCAAACTGCCGATAGTTGACCGTTGCATCGGCACCGAGCTTTTTTGCACGCTCCAGCTTTTCGTCCGAGGACGAAATGACAATGGCATTCGCACCCATTGCCTTTGCCAGTTGTAGGGCAATGACCGAAACACCTCCCGTTCCCTGTATTAGCACGGTCTCCTTCGGCATGATCGGGCGTCCGTGCATGAGCGCATTCCACGCCGTCACCCCTGCGCAAGGCAGAGTCGCCGCCTCCACGTCGGACAGATAGTCGGGAACCTGAACGGCGCGCTCCTGAGCCACGACGGCAAACTCGCAGAGCATCCCGTTGCGCGACGAACCGAGTGCACGGTCCTGCCGCAGCGTGCCTCCAGTGGCTTCGCCTTCAAGCCAGTCAGGGAAAAAAATGGGGCACAACCGGTCGCCGACCTTGAACTTCGTCACCCCTTCTCCAACTTCCACCACCTCACCCATTCCGTCCGACACGGGGACGACTGGTGGCTTGATGACTTTCCCGTACTCGCCTTGCACGATCACAAGGTCGCGATAATTCAACGATGCGGCCAGCATGCGCAGCTTGACCTGACCGGGCCCCGGTCGAGGCTCCTCAGCATCGTTTAACTTGAGATTCTCGATTCCGAACTTCTCATTGATTTCCCAGATCTTCATCCCGGCACTCCTGCATACAATGAATACATTGGATATCGACAGTAGGCAACGCCATTACCGTCTCGGGTGGAACGCTTACTTCTTGCCGTAGCTCGCATCCATTCCTGCTCGCACATCCTGCTGGATTCCGTATTGCGCGAAGGGGTAACGCAGGCCATTTTTTGAGAGCGCTTCCATCCCCGCGATCGCTTGCGCCAACGTCGCCGGCGGGAGTGCCATGAGCATCTCGTCATCCAGCACACCTCCATACCTTCGCTCCGCGAAGCATGGAATGGACAGGCTGGGCTCACCGGTCTTGAGAGCTCGCCCCCACGAATCCGCACACGACGACTCGCCAACGACACTCCAATCGAAACGCTTGTAGCCCGCCCACTGCAGACCATTAATGAAATACATCATGGCGCCGGGAGTCGCATAGAACAACGCAATCTCTGGCTCGATGCGCCCGGAAGCGAGCGGCGATACGACAAGGGCTTCGTACTTGCCGTCAGGCACACAATTCATCGCTGCCTGATGAGCGCTCGAGTCATCGACTGTCGCGTACCATACGCCGACCATTTGCTGGCCCGACATCCACTCGGGGTCTTTTGCGCCTCCGAGCCCCACCACAGCCCGGCATTGCGGGCCGACCAGATTTTCAGCAGTAACACCGATTGTGAAACCAAGTCGCGCCGACTGCGCAACGATCTGGTCCATGGTATGAATAGCTTGCGGCCTGCGGATGCGGGGAATTTCCTCCATTTCCTCACGCCGTTCAAACAGCTTCATTCCAAACGGCATACTGCGCAACTTCAGCAATCGCTCCAGGTCCGCGACCAGTTTTACCAGATCCTCTTTCATCTTCGACTCCAACGTTATTCGCGAACAAAGGTCGCAAAATCCTCAACGGAACAGCGCTCCGTCTCCAACGTGTTTTCCGCCGCACTCGGGTCGGCCACTCCCATGGACATCCCTGAGACCATGACATACTTGTCGTCAATCTGGAGCTCCTTGCGCACCAATCCTCCGAATTCGCACCAGGCCTGCTGCGGGCATGTATCCAGCCCGAATGCTCGCGCGAGGATCATCACGTTCTGCATGAACATTCCCATGTCCAACCAGGACCCGTGCGTCATGGCCTTTTCCATCGAGAAGAACAGCCCTACCGGGGCGCCAAAGAACTCGAAGTTGCGCAAGACAGCCTGCGCTCTAGCCTTCATGTCATGACGTTGGAGCCCATATAACGCGTACAGATCGAACCCGACTTTGCGCCGGCGGCTGAGGTATGGCTCCCACCATGGATCTGGCGCATAGTCATACTCCTTGGTAGTCATCCCTCGCTTCGCTGCCTCCTGGACGCGGGTTGAAAGACGCTCTTTCACAGCACCGGTTACGACATGCACAAGCCACGGTTGCGAGTTTGTGCCAGAGGGCGCCCTGGCAGCCAGGGACAGGATGTCCCTGACTACTTCTTCGCCGATGCCATCGGGCATAAACCGTCGGATGGAACGCCGTCCGCTGATGGCATGAACCGCCGACAACTGATCCAGGATATCGCCTTCCATTTCTTTCGCCGTTTCAGAATCCATGACAGGCACGTCTTAACACACAAGCAGACGTAGCTCCCGACGCAGGATTTTCCCGGTGGGTCCCTTAGGCAGTCCTTCCACGAGTTGCACGTGCGCGGGAACCTTGTACTCAGCGAGGTGCAGCTTGCAATGGGATATAACTTCATCGCAAGACACGATATGCCCTTCCTTAACAACGACAAACGCCATGACCGTTTCGCCGAAAGTGCTATCCGGGACCCCGACGACAGCACATTCGCCCACCGCGTTGTGCAGATACAGTACATCCTCAATTTCTGCAGGGTAGACGTTCGAACCACCGCGGATGATCATGTCTTTGCGCCGACCGATAATGTAGAGAAAGCCGTCCGTGTCGATCCTTCCCAGGTCTCCGCTACACACCCAGCCGTCCACGACCGTCTCCGCCGTCGCCTGCGGATTCCGAAAGTAACCCGACATCATCGCGGGACTGCGCAACAATACTTCGCCCACCTCTCCAACCGGTACGTCATGAAACTCCGCATCCACCACGCGAATGCCACAATCGGGCAAAACTCTGCCGCACGCATCGCGTCTTGCTGCCCGGTCAATCAAGGGGTCGTAGGCTGTCACAGGCGCACACTCGGTCATCCCCCATAGATCGAAGACAGGGAAACCGAACCGCTCGCACGCGCGGTCATAGAGCGCGGACGGAAAAGCAGCGCCGGACGTGAGAGCCCAGCGTACGGACGACAGATCGACGCCCTCTTCCGCCTGGTCGAGCCAGTTCATCATCATGACGTATACGGTGGGTACCGCCATCAGTAAGGTGATGCGATGCTTCTCGACCGCTTTTAGCGCGACGGCTGGATGAAACCTGTCCAGCAACACAACGGTTGAACCGCCAATCATGTTGGACAATGCGTTCAATATCAGGTGGAGCATGAAGGCCATCGAGCCCACCACGAGAGAACGGTCGTTTGGAGAGATCCTCAAATGACTAGAAAACATCGTCACATCAGACAACATTGCCCCATGGCTGAGCATGACACCTTTCGGTTTGCCCGTAGTTCCCGACGTGTAGAAGATCAGGGCAGTGTCGTCTGGACGGGTTTCGACCCGCCGGACCAAAGGCTCGCTACTCCGAAGCAGTTGATGCCAGGATGATCCGTCCTCTCCAAGCACGCAACGCTGCACAGATTCCCCGTCCAGCAACGCGGTCAACTCCGCCTGTACGATCGCAAGGACTGGCTCACAGTGCTCTACGATGCCTTGCACTTCCCGCGCAGCAAGGCCCGGATTCACCGGCACAACAGTCGCGCCAGTCTGCAGAATGGCAAAAAAACTGACCAGCCACTCCGGCCGGTTGTATGCCAGAAGTACGACGCGTGTCCCCGGTGCGGCCCCCTTGTCTGCGAGACCGGTCGCGAGCCGTGCTACATCCTGCGTGAAGTCATGGAAAGCGACCGGTTCGCCTTTGAATAGCAAGACGGGATGGTCGGTGAAATGCGGTGCGCAATGCACCAGAATATCTGCCAGGTTGTCCAACGTCTCCTCCATACGCGGCGCTGAGTTCGGGCGAAACCGCCCTGATCGCCGCTGATTCGTCTATGGTCTTCCGTTTATTTTCGAACTGTTGCTGCCTGCAATATTGGTCGCTGCCTGCATCCGCGTCTTGAATGGAATTGCGAAACCACGTAGGGATTCACCCTTACCCCTGAGAGGGATGCAGATGTTGCAAAGCAGCAGACTCGAGTCAGTTGTGAGGAGCAAACAGGACAATGGGCCGGAACACCAGCTTTCAACGGGAAAAGCTGTTCATTCGAAGAAGCGGCAGTGTTGAAACTCACGCTAGTTAGTGGTACGAATCGGCCATACCACGCGCGTCGTTATGCGGATCGTCCAGTGGGCGAGCGCCACCAGTCGTGCCCTGCGGACCACAATGATACGGCCAGCGGACAGACACGCGTTTGTTTCGTGCGAACCTATCCGTCATTTTGCGGGCGGGCCATATCATGAGGCGTAAAAGCCAGTGATATGCCGATCAAGGAGATAAGACAAGCGTAGCGCGTGAGATTGCAGCCCCGTGGAACTGCTGGATCAACCGGTCAAGGGACCGACAACCCCGACCTGGGTGCAAGGTCTAACGGCGCCGTTCAACAAGGCGGTTCGAGCGTGCGATGCACCCGATAATGAATGTGCACCTGTCGGGGCTATCCGACTGGCCAGCCGAAGCCGCCCGCCCAAGCCAAGGAGCGCAACGTCGCGAGCGGCAAGACGGTCATCGCCAGTCGTGCCCCAGTGCGTGCTGAGCTGCCCCGCGATCGCGACGGCAGCTTCGCACCGATCCTGATTTCATGCATGAACATCCCCTTACCGGCTTCGACGAACGCATCGTCACAACTACGCAGGCGGTACAGCGTGCGCGAGATTCGGGCCTTCAGGCCGAGAGTTACCGCACCGAGGTATCGCCCACCGCTTGATCAACTCATTCACGGACGAGGTTATGGCCGACGCGCTGACCCGGCAGACCGGCCCGCTGAAGCCGATGGACCCAGCGGTTTGCTTCGACGCGACTACCCACAGTCGCCAGAATTGAAACGGTCCGCTTTCCCAAAGACGAAACCATGGAACGTCCGATACATACCAGGTACACCAGGCACGTATAGAGCGCACGCCGAAGCGGAGATGAAGTTGGGCAATCGAACAGTCGGCAATGCTTTACGGCGCAATCCGCACAGTAAAGCAGTAATGTCCTTCTACAGAGGTAACTATCCGTGGCGCCTCAAAAGGCAATGGTCCTAATGACGTCGGAGAACCGGGCACCGCCCCGCTTTCGAGCGTCATCAGCGGCGCTTATCGCACTCGATGTCATACAGCTCAGTAAAGAACCAGGACGACGCACGACGAAAAACGTGGTGACCAAGTTGAACATCGTGACAGCCGATACGACGAACGGCCAGCTACAATCTCCCAAACGCTTCCAGCGTGGACGGACGCCGTTTCACGTTTCCAGGCAGTTGCCAAATTTTCCCGTGGTTCAGCTACCTCCAAAGTATGTATTGCAGAAGCTCGGCGGACCTACACAGGCCGGCGGGTTTTGAACGTCGGTGTTGCTGGCGTTAGCCCCCCCACGAGAGTCCCGGTCTCGAGCGACCTTAGGGGTGCCGTGTGGGTTCGTGGCGGGCGCACTGGACGCTGGATCAACTGGGGTGTCAGCTTGGCCAGACCCGCCCGACTGGGCGTGCGCGCTCCCTGTCGCGACGCCCGCAATAAACGCTCCGCACACCAGTGCATTGATGACCAGGCGCTTTCTCATCGCTTCTCTCCTCGAACGAAATGAAGTAGGAACCTTATCGAAGGACACCGGTTGGGGATACACCAACTATGGAATATGTCTTTTGCGCGTTGCGCGGGAAATGCACGGAGCTGCCACCGCCGAAGGCAATGGGCTCTTGCATGCCCACGGACTTGCTAATCGCCGCGCGCCACGGGCGGTCGGCACGGCGCCCCGGGCATGACGCTACGACAGCAATGGACGTGGAGCTTACCGAGGCGAAACACGTGCACGTGTTGCGAGAGGCCACTATCGCCTGCCTCATTTCGCCTGGCAGACGTCAGCAAAGCGGCTCAGCGGAAAGTTGAAATGGCAAGCCGCATAATGATCTGATAACGGAGAACGGTTCTCCGAGCTGTACCGCGCCGCGGGGCTGATCAGCGACTGCCTTGTTCTACGAAGACTTAGGCCTCCGACGCGGCCCTTTGTCGACCGGCTACCACGGTCCACTGGACGCTGGATCGGCTCATAGTTGGATGCCCTTTTCCACACTTGCTCGCAACCATTGCGCATCGAACAGGGCGTTGCGATACCTTTTAGGTACCGCGACAAACCAATTTGGTCTTGGATATCTGCGCGCGCCGAACCTACCATCACAGCTTGGGCCGATCTGGTTCGCAGGCACCTGTCAATCGCCACGGATCTGCCTGTCCATGGGCTAGTGCTCTCTTGGGCGCGAGTCACTATGGTCGATCCGCATTGAGCCGGGTGACTTGAGATCCAGGCGCCGTCTTTCGTTCCCCGCCCTCGAAGCGAATACTTCTGGCGAAGGTGCCGCGCGGGTTACATGTTTGATCTGTCCCACTGTACTGAACCACTCATCCATGCATGACACCATGAACTCGCACTGCCGCGCTTTAACGAGCGATGAAATCTTCTCTGAATCTGCGCGGTGTTCCGGGGCCTCGAGGGGGCATGGTTTGCCCGATGCATGTTTCGCCTCGGGCAGCATTCGAACGCTGGTTTGTCGGGGTATGCGCTCGATACTTGCCGCCGGTCCAGCCGTATGATCGCCCGGCCTTCATCTCGCTCACTGCTGTTCGCAGTGAGCAGTTACCTCGCGGTCATAATGGCGCTTTACGTAGCGCTTTCCCTGGATCTGCCGAATCCATGGTGGGCGATGGCAACAGTCTTTATTGTGCAACCCACGAGACCGCTTGTTGGTGCAATCTGGGCAAAAGCTTTCTACCGTGCTGCTGGGACCATCATTGGCGCGATCGCCGCCATCATTCTTATCCCCAATCTCGTCAACTCGCCAGAGTTAATGATTCTGGCGCTTGCCACCTGGATTGCGGTATGTGTCTTTTTCGGCGTGCTAGATCGTTCTCCGCGTTCTTATCTGTTTATGTTGCCTGGCTACACGGCAGCGCTCGTTGGTCTTTCTACAGCGACTCACCCTGAAGCCATTTTCAATATCGCTATTGCACGGTCCGAAGAAATCATCATCGGCGTGCTCGCGTCGGCGGTCGTGCAGAGTATTCTATTTCCTCGTAGCGTGTCTGCTCTGGTCATTTCACAGCTTGACGCGGTCGTGGCCGATGCACGCACCTGGATCACCCAGGGTCTTCGTACATTAGCGCCTGCGCCCGCACCGGGTAACGTCGCCGCGCGGCTGACAGAGATCAACCTCGCCGCAACCGACTGGCGCTTCGAGGGAACCTTCCCTCGCATACGGCGACGTGCGCTAAGTGCACTCGAAGAGCGACTGATAACGCTGCTTCCACAAATTGCGACCGTGGAGGACACGCTCGATGCGATCCGTCGCTGCGGCCTGCACACTGATGAGACCGCCGCTAGCGCACGGCGAGTTGCGGATTGGGTGGCTACGGCCGATGTCGACAACGATGCGCTCGCCGATGACATTGCAGAGGAGATTGCAAAGCGGACGCCGACCCTTACTCCGAGTTCTGGCTGGGACGATATGCTGATCTCCAGCCTCTCGGATCGATTGATCGAGCTCATGCAGACATGGAAGGAGTGCCTTCTGCTCACAGCGGCGGTCAAAGCGACGAACGGCCGCCCAAACCCCGACATCCACCGTTTGCTGGAAAACGCTCCGCCCCGCGGTCTGCACACGGACAAGGGCGTAGCGCTTCTCTCAGCGACCGTTGCAGGGCTGACGGTTATCGGCATTGCCGTGTTTGCGATCGCAACCGGATGGGAAGGTTCCCCTTTCACGATTACGGTTGCCGCCATGTGCTGCTCATTGTTCGCTATAGCCGATGACCCAAGGCCGCCCGTTCGCAACTTTCTGAAAGGTGCCCTTCTTGCGCTTCCCGTCACGCTGCTCTATCAGTTCGCGATCCTGCCGGCGATCGACGGTTTCATTATGCTCGCGGTCGTATTGTTTCCAATTGTGAGTACTTTAGGACTGCTTTCCACATATCCGAGGATCATGGTAAGCGCGCTGGGTGCGTTTGTCGCGTTCTCTGCGATGCTCGCGTTGCAATCCTCGTACGCCGCGGACCTATCGAGCTTTCTCAATACGTACATTGCGTTCCTCCTGGGCCCCATATTTGCGCTTGTCGGTCTGGGCGTGGCCAGGGTGTTGCCAGTTGAACGAGCCGCCGCACGGATTCTGCGTGCCGGCTGGAGAGAGCTCGCTTTGCTATCACGATCGCGCCCGGTTCCAGATCCAAACCTTTGGGCGGGGCGGATGCTCGACCGCGTCGGCCTTCTGCTACCCCGTCTTTCCGCGATTCGAGCCGGCGATGTACCGCAATTGCGTGAGGCACTGCGGGATCTGAGGCTGGGTATCAGTATTGCGGAGCTACGCCGGTTGGATACTCTGGTCAGCGCGGCTGCGGACCGGCAGATTGCGGCCGTATTGGCCGAACTTGCCGCGCATTTCGATACCCTCGCCGCAGGCCGGAGCGCCGTCATCTCGCAGGATATGGTGGGTCATCTCGATGCTGCCATTAGAGGAATGCTCGAGCTGCCAGCAATCCCGGATCGACAAACGGGAGTCGGCGCAGCAATGCGGCTTCGATTGACCCTCTTTCCAAAAGCATCGGCATACCAACCAGGAGCCGGCGGAGCATGATGGGTGAAGTGAATCTACACGGCGTTTACTTTAGCAGCGTGCTCGCCGCGGCCTGTCTTGCGGGCCTATTGCTGCTCATTGCCCGCCGTTTTTTCCTGTGGTCCGGCTTTTACCGTCTCGTGTGGCATCGCCATGTGGTTGACTTGGCCATTTTTACTATTTTTTGGGCCGCGGTAGCACGGGTGCTGCCGGTACTGGCCGATATCGTCGGGAAATCTTTGTGAAGTCAACTACTGCACTGCCGGTTCTTGTCAGCCGCGTTGTACTAACATTCGCCCTCGTTGGGGCTGCGATCGTCGCAGGACACTGGCTCTGGCAGTTCTATCAGGTCGATCCGTGGACACGAGACGCCCGGATCCGGATCGACGTAGCGAGCGTTGCACCGGATATCTCAGGACTGGTTACGCAAGTGTACGTGGTCGATAACATGCCGGTACACAAAGGGCAGCCCCTGTTCGTCATCGACCGGCAACGGTATGAGCAAGCGCTGCAGCAGGCAGACTCATCTGTCCAGGCTGCCGACGCGGGAGTAGAGAAGGCGCGAGCCGACGTCCTGTCCCAGATGACGCTTCTCGCCCAAGCCCGCCGCGAAGACGAACGCGATCGGAAACTCGGCACCCTGGTGCCGACCGAGACCCTTGAGCAAGGCGCCGCTCGCGTGAGGCAACTCGCGGCATCGGTCGCACAGGCCAATGCCCAGGTGGGTCAGGCTACAGCCGCAATTTCCCAAGCGATCGCGGCGCGAAACACGGCCCGACTTAATCTTGAGCGCACCACGATCGTCGCACCCGTGGATGGGGTCGCGGCAAACGTGGGGCTTAGGCCCGGTGACTACCTGAGCGCCGGACACGCCGCGTTTGGCATCGCCGACGAAAGCTCGCTTCACATCGATGGCTATTTTGAAGAAACCAAGCTTGAGCAGATTCATATCGGTGACCTCGTCAGTATCCAGCTTATGGGAAGCAACCGGCGTCTAGAAGGACACGTCCAGAGCATCGCTCCGGGGATCGAAGATCGCGAGCGCACACAGAGCGGCGGCCTGTTGGCGAATATCAATCCCACTTTCAATTGGGTCCGTCTGGCCCAGCGCATACCGGTGCGAGTTCATATCGATCATGCTCCATCCGATATCCGCCTGATCGCAGGGCGTACGGCAACCGTCATCATCCATCCGGGATCTGCTCACACGGGTGCACCGCACGGGGGGGAAAGGTCGTGAAAATCCGCTTCGCGCCGACCGGCAAGGTTGCAGCACTTCTGATTGCCGCTGTTTTGGCTGGTTGCACCGTAGGTCCCGACTACCATCTGCCAGCCAAGGCAGCGTTCAACGCAGCCGGCTCGCGAGCTCCGTTCGTCGGCGCTGCGAACAGTTCTGCTGTCGTTCAGGACTCGCTGCCGTCGCAATGGTGGCATATGTATCGCAGCCCCGATCTGGATCGCCTTGTCGCCGCGGCACTTTCCGAGAACACCGATCTGAGAATCGCTAACGCGAATCTGGAGCGCAGTCGAGCGATGGTAGATCTTGCTCGCTCGCAAGGGCAGCCACGACTTGGCCTTGATCTCGGTTACCAGCACGCTCAACTGTCGGCAGAACAATTCCTCTCCAGCGAGTATCTGACACCGTTCGATATCTATGACGCGAAACTGTCTGCCTCATACGAGCTAGATCTTTTTGGGCGCATTAGACGTGGAATCGAGGCCGCCAAGGCGGACGACGAAGCCATTGAGGCGGCACGTGACTGGGTCCGTGTGAGCGTAGCAGCCGACGTGACCAGCGCTTACCTCGAAGTGTGCTCTACGGGCGCCGAACTGGCTGTAGCGCACCGGTCGTTCGAGCTTCAGCGGCAAAGTCTCATGCTGACCCGACAACTGCAGGAAGGCGGTCGCGCTACGCGCCTGGACCTTACACGGTCGCAAAATCTCGTGGACCAGATCGAATCCGGTATTCCGGGCATCGAAGCCCGCCAGCGCAATGCACTTTTCCGGCTCGCAACGCTAACGGGCAAGCCGCCCTCTGAATTCGAGGCGGGCCTCACGCAGTGTGTTGCCGCGCCGCCGATGGACCGGCCGATTCCCGTTGGCGACGGAACTGCATTGCTCAAGCGTCGCCCAGATGTCCGTGCTGCCGAACGTCAACTTGCCGGGAGCACAGCCGAAATTGGTGTCGCGACGGCCGAACTGTATCCCCGCGTCGTGCTTGGTGCATCGATTGGATCGACAGGCCTGGTCAGTGACTTCCTCACTCATCCGACGAACCTTTGGAGTATCGGCCCAGGTATATCCTGGGAACTGAACCAGAGTGGGCCACGCGCGAGGATCGCGGCAGCGAGAGCCGGAGAAAAAGCTCAACTTGCCCGCTTCGACGGGGTGGTACTGGGAGCGTTGCGTGACGTGGAAACCGCTTTGAACAACTACACGCACGATCTGGCCCGGCAGAAGAGCCTCGAAGCAGCGCGCAATGGAGCGGCAAATGCCGTCGCAGACGCGCATCTGTTGCAGGTCCAAGGTCGGAGCGGCGCCTTGGCGACGCTCGACGCCGAGCGCGTCCTTGTCAGCGCGGATGCCGCGCTAAGCAGCGTCAGGACGCAGATCGCCCACGACCAGGTCGCGCTCTTCCTTGCGCTCGGCGGGGGGTGGGAAAATGAAACCGTAGCGCCCGAGCACTCGTCCGTGCAGTCTCGCGCGGCTGTCGCGCAGTGATAACCTTTCCCCTGTCCCAAGCATAAGGAGCCTTTCCATGATTGCAAGTCACGACGATTTTTTGAAAACGCAATGTCCGGAGATAGTCGCCGCGGTTGACCAATACGCCACCGACGTCCAACGCAACGCCGCAGCGAATCTCACGCCTCGCCTCACGGCGCTGGTTCGTCTGGCGATCGCATTGTCAATCCCTAACCGGGACATGGCCCGAAACGCGATCGAGCACGCACGCACGGTCGCGTCTGACGGCGAAATAGCAGAGACTGTGTTTGTTGCATGCGAGCTTAAGGCCGGCGCTGCCACGGCCTACGGACGACTCGCCTTCAAGTTTACCGACCCGAGCGGATGTGGCAACGACAGCCATGATCCAGCTCAAGATCGCGTCTATATGCGGGATTTCGAAAAAGCCGATCCAGAGGCTTTCGCCAGCCTGATTCACCGCATCAAAACGGCCCACAACCCTAACTCGCGGCTGACCACACGGGAATATGAGCTCATCGCCGTCGCCTGCGCCACGATTTCGCGGTGCATCTACTGCATTGAAAAACACAGCCGCGACGCCAAGCAGGCAGGAGCTACCGATCGGGATCTGGCGGATGTCGTGCATCTGGTGATTGCATCGCGTGTCGACGGGACGCTTGAGGAGTGGAACGCAGTCGCGATCGCCCACGAACAAGCTGTTGAGGCCCCGGTTCGCCGCGGTTGAGATTAGCAACACCGCCATCGGTGCCCCGACAGCAGGCGCGTCCGTCCGGACGCGCCTTTCAAGAACGATGGCAGGCGTCGTGGGTTGAGCAACGCCGGTTACGCAACCGTCCATCTGCCTCAGCAAAGGATCGCTCCCTGTCACCTGGCTCCCCAGTGGTGAGACACACACGCGCTATGATAGACCTTCGACCACAGTCCAACCCGAGATTCGAGGGCCCGTCCGGCGCATCCCTTATGGAACTTAGGCAGCTTCGCTATTTTCTCTCGCTGGCCAATACGCTGAACTTCACCCGCGCCGCTGCTGAAGTCAACATAGCCCAGCCCCCTTTCAGCCGCCAGATAAGGCAGCTTGAGGCGGAGATCGGAACGCCCCTGATCGATCGCGAGGCAAAGCCGCTGACGTTGACTCCTGCTGGCGAATTGTTTTGCGAGCGGGCTGTTGAAATCCTCGGTCGCGTCGACCTGCTTAGGAAAGACGCACAAACGCTCGGCCGCACAGGTCAGCAGCCCGTGCGCATCGGCGTGGAGACAACCGTGCTCTATAGCCGCTTCCCCGAACTGCTAAGGGAACTGCGCGAGGCAAATCCCGGCTTGCGCATTGATCTCGTGGAACTGGTTCCCGATGGCTTGATTGGCAATCTAAGGGAAGGCAAGATCGATATCGGCTTCGGCCGAATGCGAGTTGCTGAGCCGGACGTTGCCCAGATGCTGGTTCGGGAAGAACCGCTTTTCGTCGCATTGCCGGTTCGCCATTCACTTGCCGAGGCGGCTCCCGCCCCGCTCCAATTGCGTGACCTCCTTGAGCAGACGCTCATCCTGTATCCGGCCGGTGAACCACCACATCTGCCTAGTTCACTGCACGCGCTTTTCACCACGCGCGGCCTGCGCCCGAAAGATGTGATCGAAGCGAGCGAACTTCAGGTCGCCCTCGGTCTGGTGGCGGCTGACTATGGGATTTGCATCGTGCCCGCTGTCGTCCAGCGCATGCGCAGCGATGTCTGTTATCGCCAGCTGGACGAGCCTGGCTTGACCTCCCCATTTCTTATCAGTTGGCGAAAGGACGACCGGCCAGAACTCGTTTCATCCATCAATGAACTGCTAGGCAGGATCCTCCAACACGCACCGCAATTCGCGGCGGACTGAATTTGTTTCTTTGCACCGCCCGATTTTCACGCCTCAAAAAACGCTAACAAATGACCGAGTACGTTCTACGAAGTATCGTGATAGGAGTTGGAGCAACGGCAATTTATGACGCGTGGAGTTGCCTACTCGTGCGTCTGTTGGGCTTTCCTGGCTCTAATTGGACGCTCGCAGGCCGATGGTTCTGTCACATGGCCCAAGGTCGCTTCATCCATTCGAGCATCGCCGGCGCACCCTGCCGACGCGGTGAGACTCTTGCGGGATGGACTGCACACTACCTGATCGGCGTCGTGTACGCGGCCGTCCTGCTTGCCGTCAGCGGTTTGAAGTGGGCACGGGATCCCACACTGGCTCCGGCGTTAATCGTCGGTAGCGTAACGATCACTGCGGGATGGTTCGTGATGGCGCCGGCAATGGGAATGGGCCTCGCGAGCGCAAAGCTTCCCAACGCCAATTGTGTACGAGCGGTTCAACTCATCAACCATGTTGTCTTCGGCATAGGACTGTACCTTGCGGCTCTCGTTTCCGTATAACAGCAACGCACGGCCCATTTAGCCATCGCGGCAACACTGAGTTCGCATACGGAATCCTCGAACGAGCGCGGTGCATCAAGCCCGAAGACTGGCCGCCCTTCTGTCATGCATTCGCGAACGGACTCTGGCGCACGAGGTCTCATGATGCTGCGCGACCAGAACACCCGAATTCGACGACGGTTTTTCCCGGGGGCGTTTTCGAATATCGATGACAGGCGCTTATCGACGGCTGCAGCTTATCTCGATGACGCGACGCGCAAGCGCAGCAACCTGCGCGTCTTCGCGCAACTGCGCGTCGAGCATCGTGATAGACGGCACGTGGCACGCGGAGTCGTCTCAGTCGCATGCAACGGCGAACGCATGCAGTTCGCTGCGCTGCCGGAAACCTACGCGCCTGTATGGACCTGCCATCACCGTAACGTCGAATTGAAGGCCGGACAGCGACTCGTCGCACGCGGAGGCACCTCGAGCCCGGGCAGGCAGCCATCGACATCGGCGCTCAACTCGGTGCCGATGTGATCGCGACCATCCGTCGACCGGACAATGAAAAGTTGCTGCGTTCCCTGGGCGCTGCGCACGTCGTGACGCCAGCTTGCGATCCGCTTGCCGCGCCTGATTGGCTAGGTGGCAAGGCCGACGCCGTGCTGCGTCTCGTCGAAAACAGTGCAGTTCTCGATTCGTTGCGGGCCACTCGTCGGGGCGGTCGCGTGTGCCTCGCCGGATTTGTGGGCGGGCTTGCACCCCTCACCGAGGGCATTCCAGATGTACTCGGTCAATGCACAAACCGGCTGCACCGCTTCACGAGACGCTCGACAAGAAATGCGGCCTGCCCGAGTGGCGGACATCGCTAAAGCCCACGCGATAACAACCCAAGACTGAGAAAGCCAGGGGATGGCTAAGCTCGCTTTTCCGCAAGCCCTCAATCCCGCTCGGAAGTCGCCTTCAAATCTTCGATGATCCAGTGAAGGCATTCCTGCGCGAGGTCGTCGAGATGACGGCCTGCCAGAGTGATGACTTGCAGCCGGCGTTGCACGAGCAACGGGTTGTCGAAGGGGATGGCTGTCAGCCGGTCCACGCCGAGGCGCTTCGCCACCGACACGTAACCCGACGGCATAATCGCCTGCGGCACCACCTGGGCGAAACGGTATAGGGCGGCGACATAGCGGCTTGTCATCATGGGGACGATTTCTATGCCTTCCACACTGCAAGCGATGTCGAAGAGTTGCCGATTTGTGGTGCCCTTGTCCTGCAGCAACACAGGGTAAGCGGTGAGATCCTTCAACGCGATCTTCGTATTGCCGGCAAGCGGATGATCGTGGTGCATCAGCGCCATTACCGGCGCGCGTTGCGTGAACTGCGCGACGACGCCGGGCTCCGGTTTGAACGTGAAGGCCAGCGCAATCGACGCTTCGCCCGAGAGCAGCATCTGGCTCGCGCGCTGTGCGGGCACGACTTCCAGTTGGATCACAAGGTCTGGATGCTTGCCGCAAAAGGCGCCGAGCGACACCGGCAAAAAGTCGAACGCGAAGCCTTCCGTGCACGCAATAGTGAGCGTGCGGGCACGCCGCCGCTCGTCGCCCTGAATTTCGTCGAACACGGCCTCGGCGTCGGCGAGCGTACGCTGCGCATGGCGAAACAGAAGTCGCCCCGCGTGCGAGAGCACCATTCCGCGCGCATGGCGCTCGAAAAGCGGCACGCCCAAGTCACCTTCCAGCTTGGCGATGTGCCGGCTCAACGCGGACACGGTCAGGCCGAGCTTTTCGGTCGCCGACGTCAGCGACCCCGCCTGGGCAACCGCGGAAAAATAGTAAAGCGAAGGCTCGAGCAGTTTGCGCATGCGCCGGCGTAAGAGAGTGCGGGTTCAACCCAGGAGATAACCCGAGGTTTGAGTAATACGCAAATGTACCTTGTTTGATTGCGAATACAAAAATGCTCGCGCAGGACTAATCTGGATCACCCGATTCAACCAAGCTCCCAGACATGTCCCGACACAGCGCTCTCGCCCTTGCCCGCAAGCACTTCGACAGCGGCGACTTTCTCGCCACGCTCAGCCGGCGCGTCGCTCTCGCTACCGAGAGCCAGCGCACGGAAGCGGCGCCCCTGTTGCGCCGCTATCTTTCCGAAGAAATCGAGACCGCGCTCGACGCACTCGGTTTTACCTGCGAACTAGTGGAAAACCCTGTATCTGGTATGCCTCCGTTTCTGATCGGCGAACGTGTCGAGTCGCCCGCGCGTCCAACGGTGCTGCTGTATGGCCACGGCGATGTGATCGACGGCGACGCCGCCAACTGGACCAACGAGCGCACCCCTTGGCAAGTGCGAGTAGAAGGCGAGCGCTGGTACGGACGCGGCATCGCCGACAACAAGGCGCAGCATTCGGTCAACCTCGCCGCACTCGCCGCTGTTTTCGCCGAGCGTGGGGAGTTGGGCTTCAACGCGAAGATCGTCTTCGAGATGGGCGAGGAAGTGGGCTCGCCCGGCCTCGACGCGCTCTGCACCACATTGCGCGAGCGGCTTTCAGCGGACCTGCTGATCGCTTCCGACGGTCCTCGCCAGCGCGCCGCCTCGCCTACCGTATTCCTCGGCTCGCGTGGCGCCCTGCACTTCAGGCTGCGGGTAGCCAACGCATTCGGCGCGCGGCATTCCGGCAACTGGGGCGGCGTGCTCGCGAACCCGGCGACGGTGCTCGCCAACGCGCTCGCGAGTCTCGTCGACGGACACGGCCGCATTCGAGTGAACGGCCTGCTGCCGCCGCCGATTCCGCCGCAAGTGCGCGAGCGCGTCGCACATCTGCAAATCGGCACCGACGAGGGCGACCCGCCGCTGTCCGCGAACTGGGGCGAGCCCGGTCTCACACCCGCCGAGCGCGTATTCGCATGGAACACGCTCGAAGTACTGGCGATGCAATCGGGCAACGTCGCAAACCCGATCAGCGCGATTCCCCGCGCGGCGGAAGCGGTGTGCCAGTTGAGATTCGTGGTCGGCACCGACTTGCGGCGTGCGAAAGAATTGATCACCGCCCATCTCGTCCGCGAGGGCTTCGAAGCGATCGAAGTGACGATCGAGGCGTCGGGCAACGCCACGCGTCTCGATCCGAACAATCCGTGGGTGGCATTGACGGAGCGCTCGATCAACGCAACCACCGGCAAACCGGTGACGCTGTTGCCCAACCTCGGCGGCACGATTCCGAACGAGTGTTTCGCCGACACGCTCGGCCTCGCGACGATCTGGATCCCGCATTCGTACCCCGGGTGCCGGCAGCATGCGCCCGACGAACACGTTCTCGCGCCTGTCATGCAGGAAGCCTTGCAACTGATGACAGGCGTGTTCTGGGACCTCGGCGAGCCGGGCGTGCCGCACGCCCGCTGAGTTGATCCGGTATCCCGCCAGTTCGACCACTTGAACGGAAGACATAACATGAACTCGACTGTCATCGACGATCGCGCGCAGCAGGCATCCGCGCAGCCCATGCGGCGCCTCATCGTCGCGACGAGCATCGGCAACGCGCTCGAGTGGTTCGACTTCGCCGCCTACGGCTTCTTCGCCGTCACGCTCTCGAAGCTGTTCTTCCCCGCGCACGACGAGACCGTCTCGTTGCTGATGACCTTCGGCACCTTCGGTCTTTCCTATGTATTCCGCCCGCTCGGCGCGCTGACGCTTGGCTGTTATGCCGACCGGCGCGGGCGCAAGGCTGCCCTGCTTGCATCGCTCGGACTCACGACGATAGGCACGCTGATCTGCGCGGTGATTCCCACGTATGCGTCCATCGGGCTTGCGGCGCCGATCGGTCTCATGACCGCGCGCATTCTCATATCGTTTTCGACCGGCGGTGAATTCGGCAGCGGCACCGCGCTGATGATCGAACAGAAAAATAAGCGCAAGGCGTTCCTCGCAAGCTGGCAGTTTTCCAGCCAGGGCATGAGCACCGTGCTCGCGTCGTGCGTGGGCCTCGCGCTCAGCACGCAGCTTTCGGCGGCGCAGATCGAGTCATGGGGATGGCGCACGCCGTTCATCTTCGGTCTGCTCGTCGCGCCCGTGGGCCTCTACATTCGCAAGCATATCGACGATACGTTGCCCACGGCCACCAGCGCATCCGCGCAGAACACGGCCGCGAACCCGGCGCGCAACGCGCCGGTGCGCGAACTACTGGCGCATAGCAAGGGCCGCATTCTGATCGCCGCGGGAATCATGGCCGTATCGACCGCCGCCAGCTACCTGATGATCCTCTACATGCCGACCTACGCGGTCAAGCAGTTGCGTCTGCCGGCATCCACGGGATTTGCGGCAACGGTGGTGACGGGCACGATCCTGATGTTCTTCACTCCCCTCATGGGCCATCTCGCCGATCGCTATGGGCGCAGCCGCATGATGGTGATTTCCGCGGTCGCCACGCTGGCAACCATCTATCCGTGCTTCGCGTGGCTTGTCAAAAGCCCGTCGTTCGCGGTGCTGATTACGATCATGGCGCTTGCGGGCGCGTTGAAGGCGATCTACTTCGGCCCGCTCGCCGCCGTGCTGTCGTCGCTCTTTCCGACGAACGTGCGCAGCACTGGGCTCGGCTTCAGCTACAACATCGGCGTGATGGTGTTTGGCGGCTTCACGCCGTGGCTCGTGACCGCGCTGATCGGCGCGACGCACGACCCGCTGTCGCCCGCTTTCTACCTGATGGCATGCGCGCTGTTGAGCCTTGTATGCATAGGGATCTATCACTTCAAGCTCATCAAGCACATCTGAGCCACGAATATGCCCACTCCAGACATGCGCAACCTCGCCATGAACCACGCAACGGAAGCAGACGATTTCAGCGGCTGGCTCATGTATCACTCCGTCGGCGTGTATCCAGGACATCGCAAGGCGATGACCGAAGCGCTCGCCGCGTTTGCCGCGAACTGGTGCGCGCCCGACGACAGCCGCTGGGACGCCGCTCTTGCCGCGCGAGCCGCTCTGCTGTCGGACTGGGCCGGATTGATCGGCGCGAACGAGGCCAACGTGTTCGGCGCGCAGAACGTGACCGACGCTTTCGCCCGCTTTCTCGATGGTCTCGCCGATGACACGTTGCGCGGACGCACGGTGCTCGTCGCCGCCGACTGCTTTCCGAGCCTGCACTTTCTGCTTTCGGGCCTCGCGCCGAGGCGCGGGTTCACGTTGCGCACCGTCGCCGTCCGCGAGGGCGAGGACTACGTGCGCGACGAAGACTTCATCGACGCCTGGACCGGCGACGTGGCACTCGCGCTCGTCACGTGGGTATCGTCGCTCACCTCGAAGCGAGTGAATCTTCCCGGCTTATGCGAGCACGCGCGCCGCCGCGAAAGCCTCGTGGCGCTCGATGTGACGCAAGGCATCGGCATCCTGCCGTTCGATCTGAGCCAGACGCCGTTCGACTTCGTCTGCGGCTCGACGCTGAAGTGGCTGTGCGGCGCGCCCGGCACAGGCCTCGGTTACATCGCGCCACACGCACTCGCGCAGGGCGCCACGCCCGCCGTGCGCGGCTGGTTCAGTCAGGAAGATCCGTTCAACTGGAACATTCACGCGTTCACGTATGCATCCGACGCGCGCCGCTTCGATACGGGCACGCCTTCCGTGCTGCCCTTCGTGGCATCGCAGCCAGGCATGACATGGATGCGCGCGCAACCACCGGGCAGCGTGCGTCGGCACAACCTTGCGCTGTGTCATCGACTGATCGACATGCTCGATGAAAGGGGCTACCGGCTGCTCTCTCCTCGCAACGACAACGAGCGCGGCGCAAGCATCATGGCCGAAGCGCCCGCGCATCTGGATGCAGCGCAACTCGTCGCGCAACTGAAGGACGCCGGCATCTTCGTCGATGCGCGCAGCCGGACGCTGCGCTTCTCCCCGGGCATCTGCACGACCCGCGATGGGATCGACAGCCTCGCGCAATGTCTGCCGCGATGATGACAGCGCGCGCGCCTTTTTGCGCTCTGTCGCGAGCGCCGCGCCGCATTGGAATCGCCTGTGTACTAACCGGGCCGCCGGCGTGCGCCAAGACTGAGCGCCACCCCTGCCCTTTCCACCTGGATGCGAATTTCAATGAACCCAGTTACTTCCAAACCCGACCATGCTGATGTAAGCGCCGACGACGCCATAGAAGGCGTGCAAGGCTTTCTCGTGCCCATGAACTGCACGGACCTTCCCGCCACGATGCACTTTTTCATCGCGCGCCTCGGCTTCCGACTCGACGCGATCTTTCCGGCGGACAGCCCGCGCACCGCTATCCTTTCGCGTGACGGTTTCAAGCTCAAGCTCGGCCTCGACGTAAGCGACGGCGTAAAGACGTTGCATGTGCTGTGCAACGATCCCGCGCAATTGCCCGGCGATGCACGCGAACTGATTGCGCCGAACGGCGTCACGGTTCGCATCGTTCACGCCAATCCGCCGATGACGTTGCCCGCGACGCGTCAACAACTCGTGCTCGCTCATGCGGGCGGGGACGCGCACTGGAGCGTGGGACGCGCGGGCATGCGCTATCGCGATCTGCTGCCCGAGCGCCATGGCGGTGCGTTCATCGCGTCGCATATTCGCATTCTCGACGGCGGCCCTGTGCCCGATTACGTGCACTATCACAAGATCCGCTTCCAGACGATTTTTTGCCGTAAGGGCTGGGTGCGGCTCGTGTATGAAGATCAGGGCGAGCCCTTCATTCTCCGAGCCGGCGATTGCGTGCTTCAGCCGCCTGAAATCCGGCATCGCGTGCTCGAAAGTTCGGGCGGTGCGGAGGTCGTCGAATTGGGCAGCCCCGCCGAGCACATCACGATGGCCGACCACGAATTAAGCCTGCCGACGACGTCTTTCCGGCCGGAGCGCGACTTCAACGGTCAGCGTTTCGTGCGACATGTCGCGAAAAACGCGAGCTGGAAGCCGTGGACGTCGCCCGGTTTCGTCGTCACGGACACGGGTATTGGCGCAGCCACCGACGGGCTCGCGGGCGTGCGCGTGGTTCGCGCCGAGGGCAATGGCCATGAAGCGGCCCGCAGGCACGACACCGAATTCTGTTTCTTCTTCGTGCTGTCAGGCAGCCTCGATGTTGTTCAGGGCGACAAGCGCCGGCAATTGAAAGCCGACGATAGCATCTCGATTCCCGGCCGGCTGCCCTACTCGTTCGCGCAATGCAGTGCCGATCTCGAACTTCTCGAAGTGACGCTGCCCGCGGATTTTTCGCTGGCGTGATGGCTCGTCGAGCAGAAAAACGGCGCGACGTCCTTTCGGGGCGTCGCGCGTAGATAGCCTGGCGGCTTGTCCGACGCGGGCGCTGCTGCACAGAAGTGAAGCTGCATTAAGTCCGTCCGCATCACCCCCCACACTCTACTTATTTCGCCATGCTAATGAATACAAAGACACTATCAGGTGCAGCGATTCTCGCTGCTTGCTGCGTCGCGCAAGCCAATGCTGCGAGTTCGGTCACGTTGTATGGAATCATCGACTACGGCGTGAACTATCAGAGCAACAGCGGCGGCGGGCGCGTGATCGGCGGATCGAGCGGCATCATGCAAGGCTCGCGCTGGGGTTTCAAGGGTGTGGAAGATCTTGGCGGCGGGCTTGGCGCGATCTTCACGCTGGAGAACGGCTTCGACCTCGGAAAGGGAACCTCGCTGCAGGGCGGCGCGTTGTTCGGCCGGCAGGCGTACATCGGACTCTCCAGCGAAAAGTATGGTGCGCTCACGCTCGGGCGTCAGTACGATTCGCTCGTCACGTTCGTCGAATCGCGCATGAACTCGGCGAATTTCGGTGGCGGTACGACGGCGCATCCCGGTGACCTGGACAATCTGAACAACAGCAAGCGGATCAATAACTCGGTGAAGTACATGAGCCCGAACATGGGCGGCTTCACAGTGGGCGGCGTGTACGGATTCGGCGGACAGGCCGGCGATTTCTCGCGCAACCAGATATGGTCGGCGGGCGTGGGTTACGAATATGGAGGCTTCTCAGCCGGCGCGGCCTTCATGAACGCGCGCAATCCCAATCAGTCATTCTTCACGAGCACGCCCACGAATGCCGCGGGCGCGAATCTCAACAACATGACCGCAAGTCCGGTGTACAGCGGCTACGCGTCGGCGCATACGTATCAGGCTATCGCCGCTGCCGGGCGGTACACGTTCGGCTCCGCTACCGTCGGCCTCGTCTATAGCAATGTGCAGTTCAAGAATCTCGGCGATACATCCACGGGATCGAACCCGCTTCGTCTGTCGGGCAATGCGAAGTTCGATACGGCCGAGATCAACGTCACGTATTACTGGACGCCGCTCCTGCTAAGCGAAATGGTCTACAGCTACACTCGGGGATCGGGCGTCGGTATGATCAGCAGTTCGCGCTACAACAACGTGTCGCTATCGCTCGACTATTACCTTTCGAAGCGCACCGATGTGTATGTGATCAGCAGCACCGAGTTCGCAGGCGGCACGGATTCCACCGGCAAGGCGGCGCGCGCCGCACTCAATGCACTGACGGCATCGTCGTCGAACCGCCAGACGTTCGTTCAGGCGGGAATCCGGCACAAGTTCTAATTCGGACCTACGTGCGGACCGGAGTGCATCGCGGCCGGACCACTCCCATTAATTGTCCGGATCGCCCGCGATGTAGGTTACGAACGCGTTGTACGGCAGGCCTAGCGTGACGCGTCCGATCATCAGGCCATACGTGCTGTCGGCGCGACAACAGATATGGGAATCTGGCGGCCCTGTGTCTGAATGACCATGACTTGGCGCGTCAACGTTGTTTGAACCTGCGCATTACGGTTGATTAGTTGCGCCAGGCGAAAGACGAGTGGGAGCATCAAGTCGAGGTCGCAAACGCCCAGCGTGCTGCGCAGAAGAAAGACATAAACGACGGTGCCATCGATTAGGGCACGTCTGCCAGGTAGCCTGGTGGACCGGCAGCTCGGCAGTCCGTCTCACTGATCTCGCGCCATGCCAATCGAACACCATTTTCACCCCCCGCATTCCGGGGCGCGCTGGTGTCTATATCCGCCCACGCCCGCAACAACCAACGAAACCCATCAGTCCGATGGGCGGCCCTTACGTCGGGCGGCTTCGTGCTCAGCCCGACATGTCGCGATTCAGCATAGTGTCGGAACGAAGCGTGATGAAAATCCCCGGATCTGCCCAAAAACACGGGGACAACCTGTGAACCAGGCGTCATTCGATGCATGGCCGTCCTCCTTTCCGCCTTGCCAGGCAACAGCCGAGTAATGCAGTCATGAGCGACCGCAGCGTTCGCCCCGTCCAAGGCACCGCCTACGCATTTTTATGCTGTCGCCCGATGGGCACATCGCGAGCTGGAACCCAGGTGCGCGGTGAATCAACGGGCACACCCAAGCCGGGATTGTCGGCTCTCACTGCTCACGTGCATGGAGGACGTTGCGCCCGGCGCTCCAGTTCTGCGGCCTGGAAACGTCGAGACGCGAGGGGCGTTTCCAAGCCGAATGCTCGCGCGTGCAGCGCAACGAAGCAGTTTCCGGACGCGCGTCGTCGTCACGGCGAACTGATGCGAGCGGGGTAAACGCCTATTTGATCTTGCGACCTACCGCCCTACTGTATCGATACACTAAATCGATGCAGTAGGGCGGCCTGTCGTGTCGCCCCTCACATACTCGCCCGCACTCAGAGCGGGCATCCAGGAGACAACACCATGCGTTCCATTTCCCGGCGACGGTTCCTGCAGACGGCCTCGGCGGCCTCGCTCACTGCGGCAAGCGCGGGCTTTCCCGCGATCGTGCGCGCCCAGCCGGCAGCTACGTTGCGGTTGTCATCATCGATGCCTCCGAACGAAAACGCCGCGCATTACGTGTGGTATCAAAACCTCGCTGCGAACCTGAAGGCGAGCGTCGGCGAACAGATCCGGATCGACTATTTCCCCAACAACCAGCTCGGTAAGGAAAGCGATGTAGTTCAGCAGGTTAAGGTCGGTGCGGTCGACATGATGGTCACCGGCTCATCGATCTGGGCGACGGTGCTGCCGGAGCTCGGGATGCTCGATCTCGGCTATGTGTTCGATAGCTTCGACCACGTCGGGCGCGCCATGGACGGCAGCGTCGGCAAATCGTTCGACACCATGCTGCAACAGCGTGCGGGTTGCTCGGTGGTCACGTGGGGCTATTCGTTCGGCGCGCGCAGCGTGTTCACGAAGAAGCCGATGCAATCGCTTGCCGATATCAAGGGTGTGAAACTGCGCGTGCTGCCCACGCCCGCCTTCATGGAAACCTTCAGGCTGATGGGCGCTGTACCGACGCCCATTCCCATCGGCGAGTTGTACATGGCCGTGCAGACAGGTGTCGTCGATGGCTTCGAGCACGACTGCGCGACCGTGCTCGCGAGCAAGTACGACGAAGTCGTGAAGTCGTGCTGGCAGACGCAGCACGTCTTCAGCCCGCTCGTCGTCGCGATGGGCCACCGCGCGCTGGCGAAGATTCCGGAGAATCTGCGCCCCGCGTTTCAGAAAGCGGCGCAAGACGCGACCGTGAAGCAGCGCGTCGCAGCCATCCAGACGGCTGCCCGCGCCGAGCAGGAGTTGAAAGAGCGCGGCATGACGTTCTATCCGATGTCGAAAGCCGACCGCGACACCGCGCGCGGCGAGATGCAGTCGCAGTTGTACCCGAGCTTCTCGAAGCAGTATCCGTCGACCGCGCCGCTCTTCACCGCAATCGCCGCAGCGCGCGGCTAACGAGGCAGGCACACCATGACCACTTTCTCCGCGACGCCCGGACCGGAAACGCAACTCGCCGCGCCGGGCTTCGGCCATGAGACCATGCTCGCGCGCGGCCTCGCCCGTCTCATGCGCTGGATCGAATACCTGTGCGCGGCGGTGCTCGCGGCCGATGTGCTCGTGGTGTTCCTCTCCGTGATCTACCGCTATTTCCTGCACGATCCTTTCGACTGGGCCGAGGAAGTCGCCGGCGCGCTGATGATCGTGCTGGTGTTCTTCGGCGCCGCCACGGTGCTTGCGCGCAGCCAGCACGTCGGCGTCGACCTGTTTCGCGGCATGCTGCCAAGGCGCTGGCAGCCCGCGCTCGTTCATGTGGGGCACTGGGTGATCGTGGGCGTCGCGATGAATCTGTGCGTGTCGTCGTGCCTGCTGCTGGTCGATTCCTATGGTCAGATGACGCCGAGCGGCCTCCCCGCGTGGATCAACGTGTATCCACTCGTCATTGGCAGCGTATTCATGACAATCTTCGCGCTCGCCAACGCGGCGAACGGCCCGCGCAAGACCGTGCTGGGCACATTGGTCGGCTGCCTGTTGCTCGCGGCGGCCGTGTTTGCGTGGAACGCGTCCGTGCCCGCTCACGCGATCAAGCCCGGCTCGCTGCTGATAGCCGGCTTCATCGGCGCACTTGTGCTCGGCGTGCCAATCGGCTTCGTGCTCGCGTTCTCGGCGCTGCTGTATTTCCTCGCGGACCCGTCCCTGCCGATGCTCGTCTATTCGCAACAAGTGATGGCCGGCACCGACCATTTCGTGCTGCTCGCAATCCCATTCTTCGTATTAGCCGGCCTGCTGATGGAAACCAATGGCATGTCGTCGCGCCTGATCGAACTGCTGCTGCGAATTTTCGGGCGCGTGCGCGGCGGCCTCGGGCTCATCACGATCATGGCGACGGCATTCTTCTCGGGTGTGTCCGGTTCAAAGCTTGCGGATATCGCGGCCGTCGGCGGCGTCGTGATGCCGGCTGTGCGCCAGAGCAAGGAAGATCCGAACGAAGCCGCAGCGTTGCTCGCCTGCAGCGCCGTGATGGCCGAAACTATCCCGCCGTGCGTGAACATGATCATCATGGGCTTCGTCGCGAACATATCGATCGCGGGGCTGTTCCTCGCGGGCGTAGTGCCGGCCGCGGTACTTGCCGTGGCGCTGGCGATCGTCGCGGTGATTTTCGGGCGCCGCATCAATCTCGCCGATGCGCTCACCAATCCACGCGCATGGATGCCGCTGCTCGGCGGCGCGCTGGTCGCGCTCGTCATGATCACCATGATCGGCAAAGGCGTGACGTCGGGCATCGCGACGTCGACCGAGGTGTCCGCATTCGCCGTGGTCTATGCGCTTATCGCCGGCTGGCTGGCGTTTCGCGAGCTCACGCCGAAATCGGTCGCACGGGTATTCGTGCGCTCGGCATCGATGGCGAGCAGCATTCTGTTCATCGTCGCGGCGGCCTCCAGCGTGTCGTTCGCGCTGACCATCGAGCAGATTCCCGCGCTCGTCTCCGATTCGATGATCGCCTTCGCGCATCAATATGGACCGACGATGTTCCTGCTGCTTTCCGTGCTGATCATGATCGTGTTCGGCGCGGTGCTGGAAGGCGCGCCCGCGCTCATCATCTTCGGGCCCCTCCTTACTCCGATCGCCACGCAGCTCGGCATCAACCCGCTGCATTTCGGCACGGTGATCGTCGTCGCGATGGGCCTGGGCTTGTTCGCGCCGCCGGTCGGCCTGGGCCTGTTTGCGACCTGCGCCATCACCGGCACGGATATGAAGGACGTTGCGCGTCCTATGCTCAAATATCTGCTGGTGCTGTGCATTGCACTGGTGGTGCTGATTCTGGTGCCATCTTTTTCGTTGTGGTTGCCGACCCGGCTCGGCCTGTAGCCGGCAGATGCAAAACCTTATGAGCACCATTCAGGATGTCGCCCGCGAGGCCGGTGTTTCCGCGAGCACGGTATCCAACGTACTCAACGGCCGCACCGACCAGATGCGTCGGGAAACGCTCGCGCGCGTGCGGGCCGCGATGAGTTCGCTGCAATATCGGCCGAGCACGCTCGCGCGTCAGCTCAAGACCGGACAGACGCCGCTCATCGGACTGCTGGTGCCGTCCATCGCCAATCCGATGTACGGCTATATCGCACGTGAGGTCGAAACGTACGCGCAGGAGCGCTACGGCTATCGCGTGATGGTCGGTAACACGTATCGGGATCCGGCGAAGGAAGCGTCGTTCTTCGCAGACCTGCTGTCGCAAGGCGTGCGGCGCGTGATCGTCATTTCGTCGCTTGCGAACGAGCGCCATCTGGAAACCGCCGTCGAACGCGGCATGGTTGTTGTCAGCTACGACCGCCGCGCGACCGAAGGTGAGACCACGCGCGTCGAACACGTCACGCCGGACAACTTCGAAGCAGCGCGCATCGCGACGCGCCATCTGATCGCGCACGGCCACGCGCGACTCGCCTTTGCAACGTTGACCGGCGTGACGATGAGCCGCCGCGACAAGATCAACGGGTTCCTCTCGGCAGCACAGGAGGCGGGGCTATCAGAGGAGGCGCGCGTGCTCGACAGCGGCCCGGTGAACGAATACGGCGATTCGATGATCGCTGAGAACGGTCGCGCGCTTGCACGCCTGCTCTCGCAAGACGAGGCGCGCCCGACCGGCATTGTCGCGGTCAACGACCTGATGGCGCTCGGCCTCATGGCAGGCCTGCGCGAGTGCGGACTGCGCGTGCCGGAAGACGTGTCGATCGTCGGCATGGACGGGCATTTCCTCGCGGCGATTTCAAACCCCGCGCTCACGACCGTGCAACTTCCCGTGCCGGCAATGGCCGCCGCGATGGTGGAGCGCGCGATGCGTCCGCACGACGAACCGATGCCTGCGTCGGAGCAGGCGCTGTTCACGGACATCACGCTCGTGGAGCGCGAATCGGTCGCACGCCCGGGCAAATCTGCGGCGAAAGCGAAGCAAGCCAGAAAGACAGGATAAGGACATGAATAAGGTATTCGTGAGTCATCCCCGGCACATGCTGGATCATTACTTCGGCACGCGCGCCGCGGCGGCGCTGGCGAAGTTCGCGGACGTCACGTACAACCCCGAAGACCGCGAGCTGACGCTCACCGAACTCGCCGACGCCGCGCGCGATGCCGATGTCCTCATCGCTTACCGGCAGACGCCTGGGCCGCGCGCGTTGTTCGAAGCGCTGCCGAAGCTGGCTGCCTTCGTGCGCTGCGCGGTGGATATCCGTACGATCGATGTGGATGCCGCGAGCGAACTCGGCGTGCTCGTCACGCAGGCGAGCGCAGGCTTCATACCGGCCGTGTCCGAGTGGGTGATCGGCGCGATGCTCGATCTCGCGCGAGGAACGACCGCGTATGCGGAGGCGTATCACCGGCACGAATCACCTGTTCCGAAGATGGGCCGCGAGTTGCGCGGCAGCACGTTCGGCGTGATCGGGTATGGGCAGATATCGCGCTACCTGTGCCCTCTCGCGTCGGCCTTCGGCATGCGCGTGATCGTGTCCGATCCGTATGCGACGATCGACGACACGCACGTGCAGCAAGTCGACCTGGACGATCTGCTCGCCGAGTCGGACTTCGTCGTCTGCCTTGCGCCCGCTACGCCGCAGACTGCGAATCTGATGAACGCGCAGACCTTCGCGGCGATGAAAGCTGGCGCGTACTTCATCAACGCGGCCCGCGGCGAACTGGTCGACGACGCCGCTCTGCTCGCCGCGCTGGAGCGTGGCCACCTGGCAGGATGCGCGCTCGACGTGGGCCGCGCTGCGGATCAGATGCCATCGTCTGAGTTGGCGGCCCATCCACGCGTAATCGCGACGCCGCACATTGGCGGACTGACGCCGGGCGCCATCGAGCATCAATCGATGGAAACCGTCGCGCAAACCGAAGCACTGTTTCAGGGCCGCATGCCTGCGGGCGCGGTGAATGCGGCGCACGCGTATCGCCTCTCGGGCTTTGCCATGCCGACGGACCCGCGATGACACCTCCAATCGACTTCGAAGGCGCATGCGATTGCCACATCCATGTGTACGAGGAACGCTATCCGCTCGCGGCGAGCGCAACCTTCACGCCGCCGCCGGCACCTGCTTCGGCATATCGCGAAGTGCAACGCGGACTCGGTTTGTCGCGCGCGATCGTCGTGCAACCGACGGGGTACGGCTTCGACAACCGCTGCACGCTCGCGGCCATCGCTCAGTTGGGCGACGGTGCGCGTGGCGTCGCGGTCGTGCCGCCCGACGTCAGCGATGACGAATTGCAGCGCCTGCACGATGCCGGCATACGTGGTGTGCGTTTCATGATGCTGTCGGGCGGCGTACTGCCGTGGAGTGTGCTCAAGGATATGTCGGCGCGCATCGCACCGATGGGATGGAATATCAACCTGCAGCTCGACGGGCACACGCTGCCTGATCATGAAGCGATGCTGGCGTGCTTGCCATCGAACCTGGTTATCGATCATCTCGGCAAGTTTCTCGCGCCGGTCACACCGGGAAGCGAAGGGTTCGCGTCATTGTGCCGCCTGCTCGAAGGTCCGCGTTGCTGGATCAAGCTGTCCGCCCCGTATGAAAGCTCGCGCAACGGCGCGCCTGGTTTCGACGACGTGTCATGGCTCGTGCGCACGCTCTCAACCCGATTTCCGGAACGCGGCGTGTGGGCATCGAATTGGCCGCACCCCAACGCAAAGCCCGTGCCCGACGACGCGCGCATGCTCAACTGGACGATGCGGCTAACGGAAAGCGACGAGGTGCGCCGCAAGATACTCGTCGATAATCCGGCAGAGTTGTATCGATTTTAGGCCCGTCTACCACAGCTGTGTCAGTCGACTTCCTAGTGTTCCGTTCTGTTGTTAAGGCAACGCTGATTAAGTCCTTTTCGCTCCTCGCAAAGCCTTGTCGCTACGTGGGCATCTGCGAAAATCAGGTACTTATTCAGCGTTGCCTTAACTAATCTATGTTCACGTAGCATGCTGGTATCAACGGAACGGGAGATACCAGCATGCCCATGGAACGACCGAAGGCCGAACTGGTGTTGAGTGACGATGAGCGCTCGCAACTGAGCTCGATAGCGCGTTCGCGCTCGATCTCGGCGGCGCTGATGACGCGTGCGCGCATCGTGCTGGCTGCTGCTGCCGGGGAACCCAACAGCGCAATTGCCCAGCGTCTTCAGCTCACACTTGCGACCGTGGGCAAGTGGCGTATGCGGTTCCTGGAGCATCGCATCAACGGGCTGTACGACGAAGTGCGTCCGGGCAAGCCGCGCATGATTGACGATGAGCGGCTGGCGCAGCTGATTCATAACACCCTGCACACAAGCCAGCGAATGGCTCCGCGCACTGGAGCGTGCGCACGATCGCGGCCGAAACGGCTATCTCGCCGGCGAGTCTGCGCCGTTACTTCAAGCTGCTGGGCCTGCAACCGCATCGCAGCGAAAGCCTCAAGCTCTCGACCGATCAATTCTTCATCGAGAAACTGCGCGACGTGGTCGGCCTGTACCTGAGCCCGCCCGAGAATGCATTGGTCCTGTGCGTGGACGAGAAGAGCCAATGCCAGGCGCTCGAACGCACTCAGCCCATGCTGCCGATGGGCTTCGGCTATGTCGAAGGCGTCACGCACGACTACGTTCGCCACGGCACCACGACACTGTTCGCGGCTCTGAACGTACTCAATGGCGCAGTGCTCGCCACCTGCTAGCCGCGTCATCGGCATCAGATGAGTTCCTGTCGTTTCTGCGCGAAATCGACAAGGCCGTACCGGCTGAACTCGACGTGCACTGCATCGTGGACAACTATGGCAGTCACAAGCATCCAAAGGTCAGGGCGTGGCTGACCAGGCATACGCGCTACCACATGCACTTCACGCCGACCTACTCAAGCTGGCTGAAACAGGTTGAACGCTGGTTTGGCCTGATTACGCACGAGGCGATCCGCCGAGGGTCGTTCAAGAACGTGCGTCAACTCGTTACCAGCATTGAGCGACATATCGAGCAGTACAACCAGCACGGCCGGCCGTTCGTATGGACCGCGACTGCCGATTCAATTCTCCAGAAAGTGGCTCGGCTATGTAAAGTTATTTCTGGGAAGGAACACTAGCAGGCCGCTGAAATACCGACGACGAATGTCATCGCGAACGCAACGAGAACACATTGGTTGAGACCGCAGCGACGTTCACCGACGGACTTGTGGCACCGGCGGAACGCGCTAACCTGTCGGTCGCGGGCGTTGCAGAAGGTGCTATGCCTGGCACTGGGTGAAAGCCGACTGCTCCTTGCGAAGATCACGGCGATTGCGATGGCTCGAACGGTTAATCGGTTGGAACGCGGGCGAGGAAAACACGATGAGGAACGTGAACCGGAAATGTTCGTCTTGCAGATGAGAGCCTCGCCGGCGAATCCATTAGGGCCGGCAGGCTGAATCGACCGGCGCAGCGGCCCGGACATAAGCGTGCTGGCTTTAGCGGCCAGCTAAGATCGCAACATTGTTTGCAATTCGGCATCCGACACCCGATTCCTTAACGTAGGATCTGATGCAGGAAAATACGCGTCCGCTCGCACACGGGATGATCGAGGAAAGCCGCTGCTGAATTCTGCTCGAGGATTTGCCCGCCCTCCATGAACGCCACGCTCGTCGCGACCTTTCGCGCAAACCCCATCTCATGCGTCACACACAGCATCGTAATACCGTCCTCAGCAAGGGACACCATAGTGTCGACGACTTCCTTGACTGTCTCACGGTCGAGACCTGAAGTCGGCTCGTCGAAAAGCATCAGGCGCGGGCTCATGCATAGTGACCGGGCGATTGCCACACGTTGCCGCTGGGCTCCTGATAGGTGACCCGGATATCGATGCGCCTGGTCGGAAATGCCCACGCGCTCTAGGCAATCCCTTGCAAGCTCTTCGGCATCCTCCCGGGGCATTTTACGAACCCGGATTGGCGCTAACGTGCAATTTTCGAGGATGGTAAGGTGAGGGAAAAGATTGCCCTGCTGGAACACCATGCTCACCTCGCGGCGTAATTGATCGAGCCGTTTAGGCTCATTGGTCACCATCATCCCGTGCACTGTGATGCGGCCTTCCTGGTAATCGTCTAGTCTGTTGATGCAGCGCATAAGCGTCGACTTCCCCGATCCCGATGGGCCGCATATCACCATGCATTGGCCTCGGTATAGCCGCAGGCTTACGTCTTTTAAAACCTGACAGGTTCCGTTCCATTTGCTGACGCTTTCGACGTCAAGCTCGATATTGTTAGGCTGATCCGCGGACGAACGAGGCCCGGCCGTCGAAGATTGTGATAACATGATTTATTCCTCACAGCGGTCTCTTTTGGCTAAGGGCTTTGCTTTCGTCGAACCAGCATAACGTGACATTCGAAAACTGCTGATGTGACTACAGGGCGCATCGAACGCAAATCGCCCGAATCGACCAGGATCCTTATATCAAAAAAGTGGCCCCGATAGACCGGACGCAAGTTCCGCTGTGCAAATAGCATACAGCAGTTCGATCTGCATCATCGCCTTGTGAAAGGCTATGTCAGCGGGGCCGCGGTTGTAGTATTCGGGGGTTTGCGTTAAGACTCCGTTTAATTATTCAGTTCGTTGAAAAAGCGGCGCGATGCTGCCACAAGCGACGTTTGAACTTGCGCACTCCCTAGTCAGTGAATTCATCGGTCCCACTTCGTTGATGGGATGGTCCATAATGTCGGTTTTAATCGTCCCAATGTGATCGCGGCCGGTGACTCCTGTAACGCGGTTACGCGGGACTGCACAAGAATGCGCCAACTTCGTACGTACTTGCGTTGGTGTAAAAATCACAAAGTAGCGAGCAATCCCGCGGCGCAGGTTCCTCCGGCTGGGACACTCGACGCCGACTGCACAACGTCACCGCATGGGGCGCATCTAACCCTGCATTTGCGCCATCTCGCGCCACGGAGCGCAGATGATCGCGCCAAGTGCGGCGATTAGCGCTTCGTAATCGACAAGGCGCCGCGCGGCTACCGCGCGAGGAGCCTCCATGTCCCGGATTCGTTGTGTCGCGGACGTATGCGATACGAGGTTCGGCGCCGTGAAAGCAACATGCGCCGTAAATGCGTTTCTTCGTGTCCGACCAGCCGGCAACGGGATAGCCACCAGCAACGCGCCGTTCCGCACATGCCGTGCCGACTTGCCCGATTCGCATCGCGCCGGCCGTTGCCTCGTTCACGGGTCTGCCCCTGAGCGATTACGCCCATACGCGCGCCCCGAGTCACGCTGAGGGCCGGAAGCCCGCGTACGAGGCCGCGCAGCGAAGAGGACATAGCATTCACGCGCGCCGCAGTCACTATGCGTACGATCGACAGGCTCGCAGCAGACTCGGATCGGCGAACAGGTGGTGGACGCCGGAGCCGCCGCGCTTAAGATCAGGCGCAGTTGCGGAGAAAGACGGAACTGAAAAGTCGCCACGCGCTCGAGGTGGAGTAAGGCCGATTGATCTGATGAGTGATGCTGAGAGGGGATTGAAAGGCGTGCTCGAGGCGAGATGCGGCCAGAAACTAATTCAGCGATTACTTCGTCGGTCTGATCCAAGAAGTGACCCGGCAGATTGGGTTTTGCGCGGCCAGGGAAAAACAGCAAGTCTGAATGGCGCGGCTAGCACGAAGCGCAATCTTCTCTTCGCATCGGATAACGCAACTGCGATCGAGCGGGCGACAAGATTCTCCTTGGCGATCTGATGGCCACTGCGCGGGCGGCTGACCAAGAGTCCGGACCATGCGATGCAGCGCAACCCTGCCTCCGAGATGCGCCTTTCTACCCGCGCAAACGACAAACACAGACGACGAGCCCGACAATCACCCTTTTGGTTGCCAGCGGCGCAGCGGCCACACGCCACCAAACGCGAACGGGCTAAGCACTTGGTCGCGACAGAACAATGACAAACGCGAAAACCTACGCGCCGACAAGGCGGACACATGGTCGACACGCCCGACAATCACCCCCTGGTTGCCAGCCGCGCAGCGGCCACACGCCACCAGACGCGAACGGGCTAAGCACTTGCTCGCATAACAATGACAAAACGCAGAAACCTTAGCGTCGATAACGCGCGACACATAATCGTCAAGCCCGACAATCACCTCCTTGGCTGCCAGCCGCGCAGCGGCAATCAAATCACTCAGACGCAAAAGCCAAAAGGTACGCTTACATAAGCATATCCTTTTAAAGATCGAGCATATTCTTTAGTGAGAATGTGTTATTTTGAGAAATAGCAAGGATATGCTCACGGAAGAAGATTCTTAGCGAGGATATCCATACTTTATAGTAGCGAGGAGGGGCCCCTGCTATATCCGCGCAGGTGCCTCTTCCACCATTATTAGATTGATGGCTCCGATAGACGTTTCGAGTTGCGGCTCTCCCTTCGCACCGCTTGAACTATTTCAACTCTACCCCGTGGTCGTCTGATTTTCTCGCCAGCGCGCCACCGGTCACACCCGTCCACGCTGCAGGTCACCACCGAAGCTCTTCAGTTGGAAGAGGCGGCGCTAACGTCGGGCGGCTCAGTGCTCGGCCGACGTGTGACTATTAGTGCATATCACCGGAATAGTTTAATCGTCAATCCGAAATCGGCGGAAAATTCTAATGTGACTTCAGTTCGCCAAGAATGTCCCGTTATTTAATCGACTTTTCAAAAATCGGATTCATGAAAAATTTCTTCTCCATACGACTTCCCACAGAAATCGCCATGCATATTGTCGATAAGAGGTGCGATGACAGATCGGAAAACATTGGCGAGGAGCGCAAGGCAATGGGAACCGCCTCGCATAGCGGATCGAGAGAGCGAAGTCCACGACCGAAGCCGCTCCTGCAACTCGGCTCGGATGCAGGCCGGTCAGCGCCGACCGCGAACATGCTGACCGTCAAACAACGAGTATCCGCGCGTCCGCCTGGCAAGCTGGTGCTCATATCGCTCGCCGATCGCTCGGTTTCGCCGCTCATCGAAATGCCCCCTTGCATCCCATTCTTGCCGCGCTTGCGAGGGACGAAACGTCGTCGAGCGACTTGAGCGTCGTCACTGCGGAGATGCGCCCCCAATTGGCGCTCGGCCGTCCAGGCCCGCCACCAGACAGCAAATGAGGTGTCGCGCGAAGTTGAAGAGATTCCCTATTGCCACGCATTCGACCAAGCAAACACGGGGGAAAATCATGGCTTTCCCGCGGCAAGGTCCGACGAATGCACAGGTCAGCGCACCGGAGCTTCGGACACATCCACTGTCGCTGCTCACGTTATTCGTTGCTTTGGTGGCGCAATCATGAACCGCCGCAGACCGGAGTTCCAGACGATCGACGTCAGCGCCTGGCCCACCGTGGCCAGCATGGAACTTGACGAAGCCGCACGGCGCGACTTCGAGATGCGTCGGCAGGCCGTAATGCGTTTCGCAGCCGGCGAGTCCGTTAGGGATATCGAGCAGGGGACCGGCGTGAATCGCCGGCAACTATACCGCTGGATCGAGCGCTATGTTGCTGCATCCGGACGGAAGACCTTTCGGTTTTCGTGCTCTTGTGCACTACATGCGCATCGCGGAGTACGCGCGGATAAGGAACATCTAGCTCCGGAGCACTCTGCATGTGCCGTCCTCAGCCCGAGCGACGCCCATTTGTGCGCGTCGCACTTTATCGGGCGTCGTGGCGGTCCACGCTTTGAAGGCCCGGTAGAACGAGTTCGCCTCATCGAAACCGAGGAGGAACGAAATCTCTGCTACAGGCAGCGTGGTCTTCTCAAGATAGTGCCGGGCCAGATCCTCTCTCGTCTCTTTCAGGATATGTTGATAGCTGGTGCCTTCCGCCTCGATGCGTCGCTGCAGCGTTCGCTTGCTCATGGCGAGCTTCCGGGCGATTTCAGCTATCGCGACGAGGCAGCTTGGAAGCCCTTCGAGCAGAACTGCGCGGACCCGCTTTGCAGTGGTCGCGGGCGCATCGAGATCGGCGAGGCGCTGGCGCAGCTCGGGCTCGAATGCTGCCCACAGCGGCTCGTTTGACATGAGGAACGGGCGTGTCGCATCGGCAGCCGTGAACGTGACCTGATGCTTCGCGCTCCGCTGCATGCGCGCGCCAAGAAACGATTCATACGGCGCCAAAGGCGACGGCAGAATCGTGGTCGTGACCTCAACCGCACGTACCGACTCGCGGGTGCCCATGCGAGCGAGCGTCACGCAAAAGAGGAGTTCCATCACCACCAGAGACACAGGGGGCGACAGCCTCCTGTCGAGCCATGTCAGCTCGACCGTCACGAGTCCGCCCGCCTCCGTCACCTCTAGTCGTATGGGCGCGATGAGCGCCTTGTAGCGCGCAGGCTTGTGGGCAATTGAAATCCTGCTCAATTGCGGTTCACTCCACAGCGAACCATACCCGGACGCCCATGGCAAACCAACGGCATTACACTTGACACGAACCGCCAGCCACGTCAGAGATGGCCGGCGTAAGGGCCGGCTGTGACGGATCCGCTCTCGGCGCTAGCCGGATGAAGTTGGCAACAGGAATGGACGGATCATCTGCCCGCCAAACCATGACGACCTCCAGCACAGGTGCCGGTTCAATATCTACGATCCGCACATCCGCTGGGACAACGCATCCGGCCTGACGGCCGATGAACAGAACGCCGAGGCCTGCGCTGACGCGGCCGATGCAACCTTCGTTCTGTTCACATTCGATGATGCGAGGACGAAAACCAGCGCTAGCGCATCCGCGAATGACCTCGTCATGCACTGCTCCGTTCAATCGGCGTGACGGGACAATGAAGGCGTCCGCAGCGAACACCCCTAGAGGCAACGACGGACAATCCTTGTCCGCGCAATCGTGGTCTGGGGGAATGACAAGACGCAAATTTTCGCGATGGACTACCCTGCTTGCCAGCGCTTCTTTATTGATCGGCCCCAAGGCGAATCCCACGTCGAGCTCCGCGCTGAGTAGATCGTCAAGCTGGGCGTCGCTCGGGAGCTCTCTGAGTGAGAGATCGACGTCCGCATACGCGCTCCGGAACGCCCGCACCATAGGAGCAGCCACCGTCGTCAAGGCGGTCGATGTGCAACCGATACGTAAGGTAGGGACGACGCTGTTGCTGGCATGGCGCATATACCGCCGCACCTCGTCCGCATGCGCTACGAGACGACGTGCTTTGTCAATGAGCAGAGCGCCCGCAGGGGTAAGCGCCACCCTGCGCGTCGTCCGGGTGAACAATTTGACGCCAAGCTCATCCTCAAGGTGACCTATTGTCCGACTCACAACCGGCTGTGACATGGCCAGTCGCTCGGAGGCACGGTGAAAGCTGAGGGTTTCAGCAACCTGCATAAAACAGCGAAGCGACTTGATTTCCATGGTTTTCCTCTAACAGATCGATTCGCATTATGCATCAATCAGTGATTGTATTAAGGAACAGTCAACGTCCGCAAAAGACATAAACTCGGCATAGACGCTTGTCGGACGGACAGCTTTGCAGAGGTGGCCCGGCGGGCGCTACGACGGATCCTGGCATTCCATGCGGTTTCGGCTTACTGGCGAGCGTTAGACGCAAACGCCATGGAATGGAGGAGGCGCAGTAATCCTATTTATATAAACAGAGGTGCAAGATATGGCGAAGTTAAACATCGATTTTGTTGCTACCTGGTACGGCGGCGTAAAGGGCGAAGGAAAGATCGTCGGGCGTAACTTCGAGCTCGGGATTGCCATTCCCGAGGCGTTCGGCGGAAGTGGAGACGGCGCCAGCCCGAAAGATCTGTTTGCGGCAGCCACCGCTGCCTGTCTGCTTTCAACGCTTAGGGTGGTCTCGGAGAAGAAAGGGCTTCCCGTAAAGGGGCTTGCAATCAAAACCAGCGCTGAGTCCGACGACGGCGGGTTTCATATCAAACATGGCGTGGACATCCAGCTTGACAGTAATGCAACACCGCAGGATGTCGAAACAACGAAGCAGATGATTGTGTCAGCCGACAGGAGCTGCACAGTAGGCAATATGGCGCGAAAGGCCGGAGTGATCATTGAGGTCGAGCAAAACGTTAAGGCGTGAGCTAGCGGCTCAGTGCAAAGCCGAAACACTTCGGACGTGCTTCGGAACGCAGTACTGGACCGAACCGTCTGTTGGTTACCGCATCCAATACTTGTAGGAGCCGTGTCGGAGCAACACCGTCTTCGTAGGGTTCGCCGCATGTTCGCCGTCGATCATGTTCGTTCTGACATCGCTCTACCGCCATAAACGACCCGTGCATGAGGGCCTAAGTTACAGTGGCGGGCCTGCCTAACGCTTATACCGATTGCTTATACCGATTCCTTGCTCTTCGCCCATGTGGGTACGTGCGCACACTCGCGTTGCGCCACGGACATCACGTTGTTGACCGGCGCGAATACCGATTGGCGCCGGCTCGCCGGTTGGAGTCGGCATCTCGATCTCCACGGTTTCACGTTCTCTCGCCGTTCATTCCGCAACCAGCGATGAGACTCGCAGTGAAGTCCACGACGTGGCAGCCGAGCTCGGCTGCCACATGCCGTCTCAGGGACGGCGCGCACGCAAATCAGCCCCCGGTTGATCGGCGTGTAGTGAGCCCCCTTCTCGACTGCTTCATGATGTTGCCGCTCACACATCTTCACGACGCACAATCGTCACGGCAGGCGGCGCTCAGATGAAGGCATGGATGTTTGTGCTCGCATGCTCGGCGAAATGGCTCTCTTCAGCCTGGCCGAACGCCGGGCCGGACATGCCGCATGAATGTCCGACCGTGACTTGTCGTATCAGCCGCGCCGGCAGAGGGGTGGCGCGGAATGCAATCCGTTTTAGCGGCTGTCGCGGCAGAGCTGACCGGCATTGATCGTCGGGTGACTACCGGCCTGCTGACCGACACACGCTCAGGTGGCGAGAATACGACGGACGTCGTCCTCCAGCTTGGCGAGTCCATGCAGTCGACCAATTTCGATCGCGTCGGGCACGTTTGCTCCTTCCAGCCATGCGGCCCGCAACGCGAACAGCGCGCCGACGCGATTGCCAGAGCCACAGTGCACTAGAACCGGCAGGTTTTCGCGGGCCCGCAATACCTGGTCCAGCGCAGTGACCGCTTCCCGTGTGAGCGCACGCGCATCCGCGATCGGGATATGGAAATAGCCAAGCCCCAGTCGTCCAACCTCTGCATGTTCGTCGAAGCCGGCCTGTTCAGAAGCTGGCCTGAGATTGACCACCGAAACAAACCCGTCACGCTTCAGTTGTGCCAACTGCTCAGCTGATGGTTGACCCGCAATAGCGACGTCGGGTTCCGGTCGTTGAAAACCGGGAATGGGTGCAGTCATGGAATGAGCATCCTTCAAATGGTTCGTCTGTTCGCCTGGTGGACCTGCGGTGGAACTTCGAACGTGTGAAACAGCGCCGAGCTCGGGACCGGACACTCCAGCCCCTGCACCCGGCTCACGGCTGTCTCCAGCGGCCAGCGGATCGTCGCGGCGGTAGCACGGCAACGCAACAGCAAACAGGAAACAGGAAATACACCTGGACCTTGAGGTGGCCACAATCGGCGCATTTGCGTTCGGACTGAAGTGAACTGTGCTGGGGAGGCCGCGTAACCGCCTGGACATGCCGGCAAGCCCAGGAAAGTACACCGGGAAAAACGTCACGAGCCGCCCCCAGCGTCCACGCCGATTGACAGAAGTGATACTCCGACCGCTCGATCACCGCGATAACGAGGCTAAGGTCGGGCTTTTTCTGGCGCGCGGCCACGTTCGTCCCCTCCAACGCCGGGGCGCATGACGACCAGACTGTAGTGCTTCCGGAACTCCGGTTTCCCCATGAATACCATACCCCTGAGGTTGACATTTCGTGCTCACGATTTTATATTCTACGGAGATATAAGCTTATATCTAAAAGTAATAAACGCAACTTTTTGAGGTAATAAAGCCATGCTGTTCCGTCAGATGTTCGACTCGGCTTCGAGTACTTACACTTACCTGCTTGCTTCGCGAGCGGGCGGCGAAGCACTCGTCATCGATCCCGTCAAAGAACAGCTGGGCCAGTATCTGACGGTGATCAGGGAGCTCGGTCTGCGACTTGTTCATGCCATCGACACGCATATCCACGCGGACCACATCACCGCGCTGGGAGATCTGCGCGACGCGACGGCATGCGCCACGATCATGGGGGAACGATCAAAGGCTGACTGCATATCTCGACGCGTCCACGACAATGAACTGGTCATTGTCGATGGCATCGCCCTTCGCGCGGTGTACACGCCCGGTCATACGAATGAGTCGTTCAGTTTTGTGTTAAATCCCACCGAGCCGACTGCGGTATTTACTGGCGATGTGCTCCTGATCCGGGGAAGCGGTCGCACGGATTTTCAGGGCGGCGATCCTCGCCAATCTTACGATTCCATCGTCAACAAGCTTTTCAGTCTGCCTGATGCCACCACGCTCTATCCGGCACATGACTACAAGGGCTGGACAGCTTCGAGCATCGGCGAAGAAAAGAATTTCAATCCTCGTCTCGCGGGTAAAACGGAAGCCGAGTACATAGAAATCATGAATGGGCTGCATCTGCCGAACCCAAAGATGATGGATGCTGCAATCCCGGCCAACCTCGCATGCGGCCAGCCTTCCACGCCTCTCAGACGGCAGGGATAGAACTCATGGTGTTCGCTTCGGGCGCAACGATGCAGCGCGTTGCTGCGGTGCTATGCGACGGTTTCGTCAGTTTTTCGCTCGGACTGGTGGGGGCAGCAGCTCAGTCCGAACGCGGCTGAGCCGCTCTATCTGCGGCCAATGTCGATGCTGGGTAGGCCAGGCAACCTTCCCCACGTCCAGCAATTTACAGATCTGCTTAACTCGCGCGTAAAAATTCCCCTCGTCCACGGTGCCGGACAAAACGGTGTGCGGGAAGATGTCGCAGGGCCGGCCGGAAGCATCACGCGCCTGAAGGTATTTCACTACAACATTTTGGGTATGCGAAAAACAGTGCGAGGCGAAAAAGAACGTGGACCGACCACCCAGAGATCAACGTATGGCTGATCTGAAACATCTGGCAGGTCGGCAATCCATCGCTTGCGACGTCATGCCTATCGAACCGGAATACGCCATTTATCGAGATGCAGGCGCCGCCATTGCGCGCGCAGCGAAGACCACCCGCCGCCAGGGCAGTTGTCGATTTTCCTAAGTCGAAGGAAAGTGCTGCAATCTTCAGGAAATGGGCTGGAAAGAGCACCTGGACAAATCCCGTGCCCTCCCGGCGCATGCGTCGGATACTCAAACAATCATGGAGACAAAAAAAGCATGACTAACAGCGAAAACCGCCGCACGGCACTCAGACGTTTGGCTTTGCTGCGGGTGCCGCTTTGCTCACAACAACGGCCCAAGCGCCCGCAGCAGCGGCCGCAGACACACCCCTGTTGCCCGGAGGAGCTACCAATCTCCGGCAACTTATGCAGCGGCTGAAAGACGCACTGCGTCTTCGCTCATTCAAGACCGTGCCGATGATCCTTCAGAGCCCGGACCAGTGGGACCACGAGGCGCTTTCCGAAGTGATTGCCTATCGCGGAGGACTACGTCAGGTATGGAACAACACGGAATTGGGCGGCCCATGGTTAAACCTGATGCGCAACTCCCTGAATGCGCAGATCTGGTCGTTCAAACATCCGGACTTCCTGATAGTCTCCGCGACGCATGGGTCGGCGCATCTCGCGCTGTTCGATCAGACAATGTGGGACAAGTACGGGCTGGCAAAACTTGCCGGTGAAAAATTTTCTTCCAACACACTGATCAGCGAAAAGCCGGCCGGTGCATCCGGCGCGAGCGATTACCAAAACCCACAAGGTGCGTTCTCCTCGCACGACAACAGCATCGCGGCGCTTCAGCGACGTGGCGCCGTCTTTCTGTCCTGTCATAACGCGACATGGGAACTGGCTGACCTTCTCAACGCTAGCGGTAGCAACCCTGACAGGTTGCCTGTCGACGCGCTCGCTGCTGAACTGACGAACCATGTGATACCGGGAGCGATCGTCACGCCGGGTGCGGTCGGTACGTTACCCGAGCTTCAGCAGGCAGGATTTCATTACGCGGCGTAGGAGCAGACATGCGTGAGCCGTAATCTGCTTTCAGAAGCAGTCTGGGCATCCAAACAGTCATGCTGACATTCCGGCGACGAAGAATACAACCGTGATTTATGGGGGCACGGTGGTGCGCGGCGCCGTGCACGCTGAGGCGGCGAGGAGATGGCTAGCATTATCCGCTCTCCCTCTGCATTGGAAATCTCTGAGCAGTATGTTTCCGAGAAATACGAAACGCCGAACGGGGGGCTGAATCTATTGGTCGACCGCCACTGGTGCCGGCTTCTGACCGGGAAAGTGCTTCCGCCAGCGCATGCCGGTTGGATCGATGCTGACGCGTTCCCGCTTCATCACACGACCGGTTTAGCACCCGTCTTTTCGCCGACGACCCTGGCCGACGACGTACTGCTCTGAACTTTAAGCGGAGCAACCGTCCGCACACCGTTTTTGGTCAATGCCTATCAGCAGCCCTGGCACCTTGCGTATAACGACGTTTTACCAACGGTTCACATTCGTTATCCCTGCAGGCCCGCCACGCTTCTTGGCCCCGTCGCTGCTCGGAGCTTCCATACACCGTCTCACAAGCACACAAATTTCGGACCACGGTTTCAGAAGAGCTTCATCGGGAACCGCTACCAGCCCCACTCCACAGAGCCAACTGGTTGTTAGCCGGCTAGCTGCGAGCCGGCCAACGCGCTGCCGCCATCATGAGCCCGTTGTGATCTGCACAACTCAATGGGCACGAACCGTACGCCTATCGAAGGATGTCCTCACGCGGCTGCTGACGCACAAGGCCAGCGACATCGCGGCATTGCTGCCGCATGGCGGCCAGCCAACCGCGACCAGCGGCTAGCCAACCCGTCAAAGCGGGTTCGCTAGCCCCTCACGTTTCAGTTAGCGCGACTGACTGGTTATTACTTTGCGTCCAACAGCAGCAGCATCACAGAGCCGCATGCCCCCGTGTGGTTGCGGGAATGGCAAGCGAAGACGCCATTCTGCAAGCCGCGTATCGTTTATGTACGGGTGGCCACGACAACAGCCCGAGCGGACTAGTGGCGCACAAACAACAACACCGTGCCCTTGACATTCGCATAAGAATGCCCTGACAACGCGTCTCAGTTAGTAGAAGCGTTTCCCGCCAGCGGCACGATTATGTCGTAAAAGCACATAAAACCTGTAACAAATCTGAAAGCCCTCCTTTCATGAAGTCATCTTTAGACTCTACTAACCCTGAACCTCGAAGCTTCAAAAGACTTGGATCTTCGATTGACGTATTCGGACACCGGGGGACCGCTTATGGAAGTGTACAAATCGCATTCTTCACGGGATTGGGAAATGAAAAAAACGTTTACGGCTGTCGCCGCCTCCTCTGTCTTCGTCGCAGCGGGGGCGCATGCGCAAAGCAGCGTCACCTTGTATGGCCTCATCGATGCAGGTCTGACCTACACCAATAATCAAGCCGGTCACGCCGCATGGCAGGAAACCAGCGGGTCGATCAGCGGTAGCCGGTGGGGCCTGCGAGGATCAGAAGATCTGGGTGGCGGACTAAAAGCAGTATTTAAGTTGGAAAACGGCTTCGGCATCAACAACGGCACACTTAAGCAGAGCGGCCGGGAATTCGGCCGTCAAGCTTTTGTCGGTATTGGAAGTGATAAATTTGGCACCGTGAAGCTTGGACGTCAGTACGACAGCGTAGTCGACTACGTCGGGCCGTTCTCATTAACCGGTACCGAATACGGTGGAACTCAGTTCGCACACCCATTTGACAATGACAATCTTAGCAATTCTTTCCGCGTGAATAACTCTGTTAAGTATGACAGCGTGAATTTCGGTGGCGTCAAGGTCGGTGCGTTGTACGGGTTCTCGAATCAAGCCGGCAGTTTTGCAAACAACCGCGTGTACAGTATCGGCGCGTCTTACCATTGGGGTGGTCTCAATGTGGGCGCGGGGTATCTGCAAATGAACAATGACCCCAACAATCTGCTGCAGGCCGCATCGAATGGCGGTGCGGTAACTGGAGATGCAACCTTCGCAGCGGGCCGCCAGCAGACGTGGGGAGCCGGCTTTAACTATGCGTTTGGCCCGGCAACGGCAGGATTCGTCTATGCTCAAACAAACCTATCCCAACTTTCAGGTATTAACGCCAGCAATGCCGGGACTGCGACGACGCTCGGTCTGAATCGAAACAGCGCGCACTTTCAGAATTTTGAAGTCAACGGTCGCTACTTGATCACGCCGGCACTGAGTGTAGCCGCCTCCTATGTGTACACTATGGCCAGCGTAGAAGGTCGCGCGCCTAAATGGAACCAAGTCAATCTGCAAGCTGCCTATGCCCTATCCAAGCGCACCAGCATTTACGTTCAGAGCGAGTACCAGCACATTAGCCAGGACGGTCTGCCGATCGGCGCGGACATATATGGGCTGAGTGCTTCGAGCAATCAGAATCAGGTGGCCGTAACGGCCGGCATGCGCCACAGCTTCTAAGCCTACCTGCAGTCCAAGTACACAAAGGACTGTCAGATGCCTTTTGTGTACTTCCCTTTAATTGATAAGCGCAAGTTCTGCGACCAGAGCATTTGTACACAAGCTTACCGATGTCAGAAGCAACAAATAACCATGATCGTGCAGTTTTCGACGATCGTGTGTCGAACAAGCAACTCCACATTCGCGCGACCTCGACTACAAAGGTGACGTCCCAGTCCGTCTTAAGGATACGCCAGCCGCTTTCAGGAGATCACCATCCTTGCAAGCTTCTTCCGTGGCTCTAACCGTGGTTTGAATTTGATAGGCGGCACCATTTTTCGACATTATCTTTAATCGCGCCAACAACATGATGGCTATCGAGAAGTTCTTACCCTGAGGTTGTGCATCACTTTGAACCGAAAAGCTCGTCATCGAAAATTTCTTTATCGGTTATAGCTCGAAAATACAGCATGAAGCAGCTGCAGCTGTGAGCAGTTCCCTCGAAGTGCCCGCCATTCCACGGCCACCATATGGCTGCGGCATAAGCTGCAGTGAATGGTCCCCCCGCGATAATACCGCCCCCCGGGCTGTACTACCTTCTCATTAAGACTGTAACTGCACTGCATTTTGCCGCGCGGGTGTACCTCACGTTTGGCTGTTAGAGTAACGAATAGCGGACCGCTGATCTTGGAAACTGAGCGAATGTCCAAAAATCATTGATGCCCCGTTTGTCTGTCACTCTAGCGAAACTGGTGCTACGATTGATTCTTTAAAGGATAAATATTGATACGTTTTTCACATTAAAAAAGGCGTAAACTCGAGACATGGAGTTCGAATGCTTCGCTGCTTCGCGCATGTAGTCGAGACTCTCAGTTTTCACAGCGCCTTGGAGCGACTGAGCACTTCCCAACCGGTGGTTTTCCAATAACTCTTCAGCTGGAAGCGCAATTGGGTGTCAGGCTGTTCGCCAGCGTTACGCGACGGTTTACCTTGACCGCCGCTGGCATGTTGCTTTTGATTGGAGCTCCCGGACTTGGATTTCTTCTGGACGAGGTCAGGCGGCTTATGCGATATGCGGGCAACAACGACACAGGGATGCTCCGGCTTGGCGTTACACCGGCACTGGCCACGGTAGCAGCGCCGATGATGTGGACGTTCTGCGCCAATCATCCCTGCGTTGGGCTGGAATTAATCGAAGAGGCCAGCGCAATTCAGCTGGACAAACTCGTTAGCGCGGAAGTGGATGCTGCATTTATTATCGACCCGTTGAAAAAGGTTGGTATTTTGTGTCAGCCAATTTGCAGCGAAGAGATGCAACTCGCCGTCCCGATCGATCACGAGCACGTTTTCAAAAGAGATGGGGAAATTCGCTTGAAGACGTTTGCCAATGATGCGTTTGCAATCCCATCACGCCGAGTCAACTGTGCCATACACGATGAGGTCATCAGGGGCCGCTCTATCGCAGGTTTCCTCCCGAAGTTTATCGAATATGAGCCCGAGCAAAGCTACGTTGGGCGTGTCAGTGCGGGCCTCGGCATTCTGTCCGTCAATCGAAAGTCCAGTTCCGCCCCTCCAACGAACATCACAATCGCTGCAATCGAATCCGTCCAGGTACTCGAAGTGGACGTTGCATGGCGGAGCGACGACCCGCCGCCGATTATTACCGATTTTGTGACATTCGCTTCCACGAGGAACTATAACGAAGCTCAGCATCTTACCCAGGTTTCTTGACCGAATTCATTGTCAATTTAATCGCGACCTGCAGGTATAGGTTGTCACTTAATGTGTTCTCATCGGATGCACAAGAGAGTGTTGATCACGCAGATAAAATCGCGGACGAAATCCATTGCCGATATTACGCATGGATTTCGCCCGCTGAATGCAATAGGCTGCTTTTACCCTCGGCGCGCATGAAAGCAATCAATTCTAGTTTTATCCAGCTTCGCTGATTGATCGAATTTATAGATCATCGCTGGTAACAGCTGCGGAAAAATTAATGGATACCGTCAACCAAATGCGCATATTTGTGCGAATCGCCGAAGCCGGGACTTTCACAGCGGCCGCGCGTACGCTAAATACGAGTCCTGGCGCCATATCTCGCGCGATTGCCGAACTTGAATCTCGCCTTCGAACACGGCTCCTTCACCGCACAACTCGAAAGGTGGCACTCACGTCGGCCGGCCAGTTATATTTGCAACGCTGTGCTCAAATTCTCTCGGACATTGAGAAAGCAGAGGAAGAAGCAAGCCAAGCCCAACAGCGACCCGCAGGTCAACTTCGCGTGCATAGCTTCACAGGGTGTGGAATGTATTATGTTTTACCCGCTATCAAGGAATATCGCCTAAAATACCCAGACGTCGCGGTCGACTTAACGTTATCGCAGGATGTTCCGCAACTCTACGATGGCCACATTGATGTAGCGGTTATAACCACTTCGTCTCCCTTGCCAGACTCGGATCTCATATCGCATTTACTTGGCAGTACAGTCAGCATTCTTTGCGCGTCCCCAGCATACATTAATAAGATAGGCGCTCCCAGTACTCCGGACGACCTAGTCGATCACGACTGCCTGATCCTCCGCGCGAACGCGTTTCCCGCGAATGACTGGCTTCTGGAAAGCCTGGATCGCAGTGCAGTAATGAAAGTAAGTGGATCCGTCACGCTTAACACCGCTGAGTCAACAGCTCTCGCCGTTAAAGCAAGCATGGGCATTGGTGTTCTTCCTGTCTATGCTGCTCTGGACGGTCTCGCAGATGGTAGCCTAGTTCGGATTCTGCCGGAGTACACGCTGCAAAAGATGAATCTTTATGCGCTACACCCATCACGGCAATACACTGACGCAAAGATCCGAACCTGGGTGACGTTCCTGCGGGAGTATGTGGCGACGTCGACTGCGCGGGATCTTCTTCTGCTTAGTAGCTACGCATAATTCTATCTCTCCGCGATCCAACCGGCAGTCGCAGGTTAGTTTCGCCCCTGTGGCTGAGTGGCGGCTGCGGAACCTGGGCCCGCCACTGGTTAAGCGAGTAGTTGATCCGCCTTGGCAGTGTCGGGCTTCGACGACAACGTTTCGAGCTTGGCTTTGAGCCACGCTTCATAGATTCGAAGCAGTGGCTCGACTCTCTCCGACCGTATTCGTAGCCGTTTGGCAACAGGCTTGCCGCGAATGGCGGCGTCAATGTTGTATCGCGCGCCAATGTATTCAAGTGCCTTTTGGGTCGTGTCGGACGGCGTGCGCACTTGCGCACTGAATATCGTAGAACTTTCTCCTTGCGTGAGCATGACTTACCGTTTCCCGTACCGAGTCGGCCCTGAACAATTCGTGTCTCGTGTCTCCAGCATCACACCATCACGTCGGCGGCGATCCGGCGGTTGATCAGAGTGACGAGAACGAAGACGCAAAGAAGCCGTAGTTTCCTCAGGATCATCCGAATTAGTTCGACTACAGCCTTAGGCGATGGAAAGCGCTCACGCGCTACCTCGTCGATGGGCAGGTGCCCATCGACAACACCCTGCCTCATGCCGCGAGCGGCATGAGGCAGGGATTTTTTTGGTTGGCGGTCGCGGCAACCAGCGCATCGCCATGTCGTCGGACCTGATCCGCGACCGGTAATCAAAAAAATGTTTGTGCTAAACCGCTCCACAGGCGGTGGCCGCTATGGGCATTGAATGACCGCCGCGGTAATTTGTGAAGTCTTGCAGGGGCAATCACATACGGACTTCCGGCGAGAGTGGGAAACATCACGTGTAAAGGAAGCGCGAATGTGCGCGTGAACCGGCAAATCACCCGCCATTTTGGAGTACGCTGGTGCGCCAGCAGATCGAAGGCACGAGTGCAGCCGCGTTGGCCTCGTCAGGAAAGGCGAACGTGTACGAAAACAGGTGCGATGGCAACTAGCGCGCATGGGTGGGACCTGGTGGGGGCTCTTGGAAGGCTGCCGGGCATGTCTTCGATGCGGAGCATGTGTCCCTTGCCACACACGGGGCAGTCGCGCAGTGACTTGCCGGTGAGTCGCTGGTAGCGGTTACGGTAGTCTTCGCCGGGCTCGACTGCGGCAGCGGCGGGAGCCTCGACACCGAGCAGCCGCCTGCAGGTGGCGAGCTTGTCGGCACGGTGGCAGTTGGCGAGCCACCCGTAGCTGCGAATGCGCTTGAAGCCGTCAGGTAGCACATGCAGCAGGAAGCGACGGATGAACTCGTCGGCGGTGAGCGTCATGGTTCTTTGTCTGGACTCGTGCCGATAGTCCTTCCAGCGGAACTGCACGGTGTGCCCATCGAAGGCGAGCAGCCGGTTGTTGGAGATGGCGACGCGGTGGGTGTAGCGGCCCAGGTAATCGAGCACGTGTTCGGCACCGCCAAAGGGTGGCTTGGCGTCGACCACCCACTCCGCCCGTGCCGCGGGTGCAAGCCAGGCTGCGAATTCGACGGGATCGCTCAGGGACTCGAACTGACCGTGCAGGCGCAGCCCGCCGGCGTCGTAAGCGCGGCGCAGCTGTTCGAGAAACAGGCGGCGAAAGAGCCGTGACAGGACCCGCACGGACAGGAAGAAGCCGGGACGGCAGGCGATCCAGCGCTTGCCGTCCGGGGAGATGCCGCCGCCCGGCACAACGCAATGCACATGAGGGTGATGCTGCAGATTCTGTCCCCACGTATGCAGGATCGTGGGGAAGCCGATCTCGGCGCCCAGGTGCTTCGGATCGGCGGCGATCGTGCGCAACGTTTCGGCGCCGGCGCGAAACAGCAGATCGTAGAGCGTCCTCTTGTTCTGGAACGCGAGAGCGGCGATGGATTCGGGAAGCGTGAAGACGACATGGAAATACTCGGTCGAGGGGAGGAGCTCCGCATGCCGGCGTTCGAGCCATTGCGCGCGGGCGAGTGACTGGCACTTCGGACAGTGCCGGTTACGACACGAGTCGTAATTGATGCGCTGATAGCCGCATGCATCGCACTGCTCGAGGTGGGCACCAAGCGCTGCGGTACGACACAGCTCGATGGCACTCATCACGCGTCGCTGCACACGACTGAGCCCCTCGGCATGGGATAGCCGGAAACTGGGCCCACACTGGCGGAAAATGTCCGCCACTTCGAGCGCCGGTCGCATGACTGCGCTCAGAAGTACTGGGGCGCAGCAGCCGGGCAAGGCGGTGGCGGTGAAAACCGAAGGGCAGCAGGCCGTGCTGGCACTGCACCGGATGCGACAACAACTGATCAAGTTCCGCACTATGCAGATCAACTCTTTGCGGGGTCTGCTTACCGAGTACGGTGAGGTGATGGGTAAAGGCCGGCCCGCGCTCGATAAGGCAATACCGGTTGCTCGCAACTGTCGCCGAGCGGCTGCCGGCGGTATTCGGGCATGTTTCGACGAGATCTCCCATTCCTGGTTGGTCACCAACGTCCCCACGGATACGGTGATCCTGCAGAAGTGGTTGAAGGCGGGATACATCGAAGATCGGCAGCTCTTCCCCACAAATGCAGGGCCCCCACAAGGTGGCATCATTTCACCAGCGATTTCGAATTGGGCGCTCGACGGCCTACAACATCGGTTAGCAGAGCGATTCGTCCGCCGCCGGGTTGATGGCAAATGGATTCGCCCCAAAGTCGGTCTGGTGCGCTATGCCGATGACTTTGTGATCACCGGTTACTCGAGAGAGTTGCTGGAAAACGAGGTGAAACCGCTGGTGAGGCCTTTCTGATGGAACGCGGACTGACGCTCTCCCCGGAAAAGACCAGAATCACGCACATCTCGCAAGGGTTCGACTTCCTCGGGCAGAACATTCGAAAATATCAAGACGGCAAGTTACTCATCAAGCCATCAAAAAAGAATGTTCAAACGTTTCTGACAAAAGTGCGTACCGTCATCAAGGGCAACGCATCGGCCAACCAGGTCAGTTTGATCGTAAGCGATCCACTATCGACGTCTACCCAACAGCACTCTGAGCGAGGAGCATAGGTGTCCACCTATTTGTGAGGTGGACACCTATGGCTGACAGAGACTCAGAGCTGAGAGTAGTTCGGCAAAGCAGCGACGGCCGTCGCCGCTACGATGAAAATGGCAAACGGGCATTGATCGAGGCGGCGTTACGCCCCGGCGTCTCGGTGGCCCGCATGGCGCAGGAGCACGGGATCAACGCCAACCTGCTGCGCAAGTGGATCACGAAATACCTGATGGAGCGCGAGAAAGGCGTCTCGCCGACGCCGCAGGATAACGGCGACGACTTGCCGCATTCGGGTGATGCGACTGACAGCCTGGCGATCGATCCTCCGAGTTTTCAGCAACTCGTCGTTGCCGCGGCACCACCACCTGCGTTCGTACCTGTCGTTGCGCTACCGCCTGCGTCCACACCGCCGCCACCGCCGATGACGCTCACGCTACATGTGCATCTCTCGAACGGTGTCGAACTCGAACTGGGCAAAGCCATCGCGACCATTGATGAACTGACAACCCTGGTTCAGATCCTTGGGAGGATGCCGTGTTCCGGTTCGACGACAATCTGAAGGTGTATCTGCACCGCGATCCTGTCGACTTCCGGTACGGCATGAACAGCCTGTCGATTCTCGTTGAACAGTCGATGCGCCTGAATCCGATGGACTCGTCGCTTTACATCTTCGGAAACCGGCGTCGCGACAGGATCAAGATCCTTGGCTGGGACGGCAGCGGTTTCTGGCTTATGACGAACTAACTGGGTTCATACTACAACTCCTTTTCTCGGATCAGAAGGTTTTGGATGCCGCGCTCCCTCGCAGCGCTGTCGCGCGGTCAGTGAGTCGATCCCATCTGCTGCTGTGCTTCACAGGCGGCTGGGAATCCGGGACTTCATAGAGGAACGCATAATCGTTATAGGCGTGTCGTTTGACAAGGCCGTATTCGACCCACCTGGTGAGGGTTGCTTCGTGGATGCCGAGTCGAGCCGCAGCCTCCAGTTTTGTGAGCATGCCGCGGTCGCGCAGTCTTTCGCGGCGGGATCGAAGTCCGTTCCGCTGTGCGATGTATGAGACGCGCAGAGCGTCGAACCGAATGTTGCTCTTACCTGGACGGACGCAACCGCCGGGACGGATGCCCCGATCATTAAGGAGCTGCGCAATCTGAGAGCATGTATGGTCATCGAGAAGCTTGTCGATGAGCTCGAGGACCTCTGGCTGAGTTTTGACCTGTTGTGCAGATGTTTTTGGATTCTGTGCCGTGAGCGTTTCAGTCTTGCCGGCCTTGAAGCGAACGTGAATCTTTGTTGTCCCTTCGTCTGGAAGTTTGACCAGTGTGATGTCCTCGACGATGTAGGCTAGCAGCCGCTTTCGCTCTCGATTCGCCAACGATGAATCACGCCACAGTGTTTTGAAGTCCGCTGTCATTGCGATGAGCCGGTCGCGGATCGCATCGTCGAGTATAAGACGCTCCTGCTGCTGGCTACGCTCCCTTTGTTCTCTCGCGTCGGCCAATATGCGCAGCTTGTCGTTCCATTCGTGCTCCAGTGTGTCGGCAACCAGTCGGTTGCTTGGGTCGACCAGCATGAAGCGTCGTTGCGCAAGATCTGCATCGAACCGGGCGCGTTCGATAGCGCGCAGGCGTAATCGATCGGCTTCATCGTGACGCGCTTCGATTTCCCTGCGTATCTCCCATGCCAACTCAACGGCAGCCGGAGTCATCGACGCGACGATCAATGCGCCAACTGCTTCATCAATCGGCGCTCCGGCAATTGACTGACAGGTAGGTTCGCCACGAGCGCCTTGTGCTCGATCGCAGACATACCAGGCTTCCTGTCGTCCGCGTCGCGTGGCGTATCGGAGCCGGAGATACCGGCCACAACGTCCGCAAACGGCGCGGCCCTGCAGAAGAGCAACTCCCTCGCGAGGTGGCGACGACCGCGCGACTTTATACCCGCGACCATTCGTCTCCAGAACAGCAAGGTTCTGCTCATACCGCTCCCAGGTAATGTATCCAGGATGGGCGTCCGGAATGCAAGCAAGCCAGTCATTGCGATCACGCTTTCTTGGCACTTTCCGCCCGTCTGCGAGTTTGCGATAGTGCCTCCGGCCGTAGGCGTAAGCGCCTGCGTAGCGCGGATTGTTCAACATGCGAAGTGCCGTCGACGCAGTGAGGTGCTGGAAAACCAGGAACTTCGCGTTGCGCATACGGGATGGAAACAGGAGGCCCTCCTTTTTGAAGACCTTGACTGTCTGGCTGGCAGAGCCGACTCGCAAGAACGTCTCAAAGAAGTATGTGATGGTCTCTCGGACCTGGGAATCTGGGTCAAGCACTACGTTGCCAAGGTCGTCATATACGAAGCCGGTCGGTAGCACGCACCGATACTCGCCTCGATTCACCTTGTTTAGAATGCCGCCTCGTAGGCGCGCTTTGAGAACATGAAGCTCCGCTTCACTCATTGTTCCTTTGAGCCCAAGCAGGAGCCGGTCATTGAAGCTTGCTGGATCGTATATCCCGTCTTCGTCGAGAATCAGCGTATCAGCGAGCGCGCAGATTTCCAGAAGTCGATGCCAGTCAGCATTGTTTCGGGCCAGGCGCGACACCTCCAGGCCCATGACGATGCCTGCGCGGCCCATGCCCACGTCAGTGACCAATCGTTGAAACCCCTCCCGCCAGGATGCCGATGCTCCAGACTCCCCTTGGTCGCTATCGATAGTGACGATTTGCTCGTCACGCCAGCCGAGCGCCGTCGCACGTCCACGCAGGGCATATTGTCGCTTTGTGCTCTCGACGTTCTCGAGAACTTGCCGCATCGACGACTGCCGGACGTAGAGGTAAGCGCTCCGTTCGAGGTGGTGAGGCTGAACTTTAAGGGACGCGTTCATGGTGTTCTCCGCTCATTGACCGTCACAGCCATGCCTGCAAGTACGCAAATAAAGCCTTGACGCTCGATGGGCTGAGCGTTCGGCGATGACCGAGTAACATTTGGTTCGGGCGGCGCACGCCCCGGAACCATCATGCGTGCCCACGCCCACATCCCTCGCGTAAGGAAGACGCTGAGTCCGCGCCGGGCTTCTACAGGCAAGGCCTGGCCAAGAGCAGCGGAACGCATCACCTCGTATTGCGCGGCGATCGGCGCCGACACGGTCGACGGCCAGGCACAGCATCCCGCTATTCCACCGTTTTTTTTACACCGAACGCTCGCTCGATCGTTCTCGGGTGTACATCCAGACCAAATTCTTTGCGAACCAGCTTTGCCAGTTCGCGCGCCCGAAGTGGTTCTCCGGGCGTGTGTTGTAACTTGAGGAACGCCAACACCTCGCCCTGGATCTTGTGCGGACCATGCGGCCCTCGTTTCCTCGGAACCAGCCCTGCAATTCCTCCTTGCTCGAAGTCCGTTCGCGCCTGATAGAAGGTTGGCCGCGAAACACCATATTCATCGGAGATCTGCGTTATGGAGGCCTTCTCGACAGAGACGCGACGCAACATCTCATATTTGACCTGCACGGCGTCATGGGGATCGAAGAATCCACCCTCGTGGAACTTGGCATCGAGAACGTTCGACGGCGTTGGATTCAGCGTACCGTCCTCCGCGAGGACATCCGTCTTCGAGCGCTTGCGTTCACTGGGCGGCACATTCACTCCAAATGGTTGCATTTCAGTGTAATTAAAATATGCCGCGACACAGGCTTTGTCAAGCTCAAGGACGTTCAGTTTTTAACCATCATTAAAGCCGCTGTATGTTCACAATTTGAGACGCGGCTTCGAGTCCAGCGGCGTTAATTATCTTACATCTGCGGCAAAAATCTCTTTACGGTCAAGTACCGATCCCGGCACGCCTGCACGAAAGACGTCTCACGAGTAGCGCAAGATCCATCAAGTCGCTGACCGTGAACAACGCGCGCTCTCGTCCCACAGAGATCTCGGGATCAGGCTCGCTCATATCGGTCCACTTCGGCGGAACGGAGCAATAACTCTTGTCGTCGATGCGCAGCAGAAGACGTCGGCCAGACCGGTTATAGCGCTCACCGACACAAAGAAGTTGCTGCCCCCTGAGCGGGTGGAACGGGTGAGTAACGCGGACAAGATGTTCTGTGGCAGCCCCAGAGCCTGTATTTCGAGGTATGTTACAAACGATTGGAGGCCAGCCGTTTCATCTGGCCCGACAACAAGGCTGAGGTCGTGACGATGACGACCAACGTGCTGCACGCGCTGCTCGATGGCGATGACATCACTACGATTCGACGACATCCGAAGCAGGAATATCTGCGTGTGAGCTGAACAGGCAGACGGTGTGCTGGTCTAACTCAGCATGCCGGTCAACGTCATGATCACCGCCGACGAACTGAAAGAGCTGCTCGCCGAACGCGATGCCGCTCGTGCGTTGCGAGAAGAACAGGAGTCGTTACGCGGCGCCCTGCGGCTCGTGACAGCGGAACGCGATCTCGCCGAGGAACGACTCCGGGCCTACCGTCACGAGTTGTTCGGCGCAAAGAGCGAGGCACGAGATTCGGATCAACCCAGCCTGTTCAACGAAGCCGAGGTGCTCGGCGCGAGCAGCTCACCTGCTCAGGAAGATACGTCAGAATCGACGGTCGGCGCGCATACGCGCAAGAAGCGGGGCCATCGCAAGCCGCTTGATCCCAACCTGCCGCGCGACGTGGTGCGGCACGAGCTGCCTGAGGCTGAACGCTTCTGCATGAACGATGGTCACGCGCTCGTCGAGTTTGGCGTGGAGATCAGCGAGCAGCTCGACGTAATTCCGGAGCAGCTTCGCGTGATCCAGCACCAACGCGTCAAATATGCGTGTCCGTGCTGCGATCTCGGCATCAAGGTGACGCCGGCACCGCCTCGCATCATCCCTCGCGGCCTGTTGAGCGAATCGGCGCTTGCATGGATCGCCGCCGGCAAGTATCAGTTCGGGATGCCACTGTATCGCCAGGCCGGTCTGCTACGTCGCTTCGGCGGCGACATCTCGTCGAACACGATTGCTGCGAGCATGGTCCGTGTGGGTCTCGGAACGCAACCCGTGATCAACCTGATGCGCGATGCGTTGCTCGATGCCGAACTGATCTACTGCGACGAGACGACACTCCAGGTGTTGAAGGAAAAGGGTCGTCGACCGCAAACGAAGAGTTATCTCTGGGCGCAGATGACCGATTCGGGCGTGCCCATCCGATGCTTCACCTATACACCGGGGCGTGGCACCAGGCTGGCCGACAAGCTGTTCACCGGGATCCGCGAGGGCGCGGTCATGATGACCGATGGCTACGAACCCTACAACGACATTGCCCGGCGTCACCAGCTCGTGCACCTTGGATGCTGGGTTCACCTGAGACGGTACTTCGTCAAAGCAGAGGACAGCGTACCAAAGGCTGCCCGAACGCCCGATCTGTTGGCGACGCGCTTCATCAAATTGATCGGCAAGCTGTTCGCGGCCGAGGCGCGCAGTACGACATGGACCTCACAACGACGACAGCGGTTGCGACGACGATACAGCGCGCGCGTACTCAATGCCATCCACGCGCTGATGCTCGAGCAATCGCCCGGCGTCGTACCGAAAAGCCTGCTCGGCAAGGGACTGACTTACCTGCGCGCGCAATGGCCCAAGCTCATTCGTTACGTCGAGAACGGCGACTGGCCTATTTCGAACAACGCTGTTGAGAATGCGATTCGACCATTCTGCGTGGGGCGCCGCGGATGGCTGTTCTCGGACACCGTCGGAGGCGCGAACGCGAGCGCCAATCTCTATACGCTCGTCGAAACCTGCAAAGCAAACAGCATCGATCCCTACCGGTACCTCACCTGGCTGTTCCAGCGCCTGCCTCTGGCGAAGACCGTCGACGACTACGACGCGTTGCTTCCCTGGAAAATGCCGGCCGACCTTCGCTGACCCGCATCACTACCACACCTCACGCGCTCCGCCACCTTACTCTGAGGGGCGTCGTTCGTGGATCGCATACGTTTGATCGGCCTGCTCAATCCGATCATCGATGGCTGGGCGAACTACCACAGACACGTCGTTTCGAAAAAGTCTACAGTGCAGTCGATACTGCCATCTGGCAGGCGTTGTGGCGGTGGTGCTGCAGGCGGCATCCGAGCAAGGGCGCACGATGGATCAGAGCACGATACTTCCACCGCGAGGCAGCGCGGCATTGGGTATTTGCTGCTCATACAGGTGAACTAACAGCAGAGGGAAAGCCAAGACGATTGAAGCTACGCAAAGCGTCCGACGTCCCAATTCGGCGACACACGCAGGTCCATGGCAATGCCAACCCTTTCGACCCGGCATGGGAGAGCTACTTCGAAGACCGTTACGGTTTGAAAATGGCGAACGCCCTGTCGGGTCGAGGAAAACTGATCCGCCTTTGGCTCGATCAGGACCGGGCTTGCATCGTATGTCAGCAGCGAATCACAGCGGTGACCGGATGGCACGTCCATCATATCGTCCGCCGCGTGGACGGCGGATCGGATGCGTGGTCAAACCTCGTCATGGTCCATCCTGATTGCCACCGACAGATCCATAGCCGTGGTTTAACAGTGATGAACCGGCTCCCAAACGGGGGCTTTGAAAGGCTTGAGCCGTGTGCATTAAAAGGTGCATGCACGGTTCTGAGGGGGCCGCTGCGCAGTAATGCACGGCGGCTACCCGACAAAGTCATATCAGTCCATTCGGTACTAGCGGCCTATCAAGGCGAATTTCTGGATCGGCCGAAATCCGGAAAGCAGACATGTCGACGTCCCGTCTCGTAGAGCCGGCAAGCTGCTATCTCAAACATTGCAAATTCCACCGTCGGAGAACGGAGTTAAGGGCGGGGGAGACGTTATCCTCAGGATAGGCAAGAACCAGATCAAGATTTAGCCTCTGGCCATTCAGTGTTCGTCCCACAACGCTCTTTGGCAAGACACTGGCAAAGTGGCTGGGAACAAGACTACAAAACCCTTTTGATGCAACCATTGAAAAAATGCTCAACAGTGTCTCAGACTCGCAATCGGGCACTTTTTCCACGCCAGCATTCAGAAAGAAGGCATCTAGCGCACGCCGAAATGCGGGAGCAACACGGTTCGGGCAGCACACCGGTTCCGCGTTCGTCGCCAGGGTGTTGGCACCGTATGTCCGGTAACGGCGCCAGCGGCGCAAGTCCCGACGAGGTAACCGGTGATGGGATGCGTGACCTAAGGCTACGCTGCTTAAGTCCTTTTCGCTCCCCGCAAAGCCTTGTCGCTACGTGGCCATTTGCGAAAATCAGGTACTTATTCAGCGTTGCCCTAACGCTTGCCAGCGTTAACCGCGTCCTTGAACGCCTTCCCGGCAGTGAATTTGACCGTCTTTGCCGCAGCGATCTGGATCTCTTCACCCGTCGCCGGATTGCGGCCCGTGCGGGCAGCGCGGGCGCCCTGGCTGAACGAACCAAAGCCGATCAGCTGCACGCTGTCGCCCTTCATGACGGCCTGCGTGATGGCGCCGATCACCGCATCGATCGCTTCGCCGGTGACGCCCTTGCCTGCACCCGTAGACGCCGCGACGGCGTCGATCAGTTCCTGCTTGTTCATCAGACATTCTCCCTATGAAGTTCAAGTAAATTAACCTTCCCGCCAACGTGAGACAGGAAGCGCACAGCACGACCGCATACCCTAACCTGGCCAGCGTGCCGGGCACAAGCGCCGACGTTCGATAATCATCGGGCGATCGCCAGAAGCACGCCCTTCTTTCCTGTGTCGCGCCGGAGCAGGGTCATTGCCATTGTCGTCCGGCGCAAAGTACAGGCGTGCGACCGCCGCGGCCGGAACCCGCTGCGCGAACGCGCGCAGCGCGGTGAGATTCGTACGCGTGTAGCCGCGCCTGCGGGTGAGGATTGGAACTGGTTGGCCATCAGAACATCCTGAACTCGTCGAGAGGCAGACCATTCTTCTCGATGTAGTCGTTGTAGCACGCGATCGCTTCGGCGTTCTCCTTCTGCCAACGAGCAGCCCGTTCATCTGCGCCAGTGGCGTTGACATCCGACGGGCCGCCTTCCTGCCCAGGCGTTGTCATGGGATTGTCTCCATCATTTTCGCGTCCGCGAAAATCATCCGGCCGTAAAGCCTTGATTGTTGCCGTCGTGCTCACGTGTCACTCGCTGTTTTCGCGTCCGCGAGAATCTCACGGGCGATGACTTTTCGGCATATCAAACCGGAACGTGGTCGAGCGCCGGGCGCTCATCGTTTGGCGAGCGCCGCAAGGACTTTCGCATGCGTGGCCATGACGCGCCGAGCCGCCGCCATCCATACGCGACGTCCCTCCGACCCGTTCAGGTCGATTTTGGCGGGCCTAACCGGCGGTCGCGGCGAAATCAGCCGGACGCCATACCTTTTCTCGATTTCCGCCGCTACCAGCCTGGGCATTTCCATTGTGCTCTCCTCGACCATCTTCCAAAAAACCTGCCGGCCACACAGAGCCGGCAGGAGCCAGAGCATCCTGGCCAATCAGTGACAGCTCTTGAGCCGCCACAGCGCGAGCATCGCGACGGGCCAGACACGCGGGTCGTTCATGGGCACGTCCTTCGTTCCGCTGTGCCCGACGGCGTCGGCGTTGCCCGGGGCCGGCGCCGCAACGCGGCTGCCAGAGCTATAGCCCCACGCCCCCTGGAATTTGGCCGTTTCCGTCAAATTAGAGGCAAACATCTGGAGATGCCTCGCTGGCACGCCGTGCAACTGCCCTGCCTCTCTGCATCCAGAAAGCGTTAATGCATTACTCTGGAGGCGCGACCGACGAGTCATGTCGCCACGACCGGCCAACAGCCCTTCAACGGAAATATCCTCGTCGATGGCTTCCCAGTGCAGGCCATAGCGGCCAATATCGCAAGCGGCTCGCTGCTCGGGTGTGGCGAGCAGCAGGCGAGGGAACCAGGCCAGCGGCACGCCGAGTGTGCGACCGTCGACCAGTTCCACCCACATGGTGCTGTCATCGAAACGGACTTCCCTAGCTGAGGTGCTCATTCTTGGCCTTCGCCGGTCTCGTTACCCGGGTTCAACTGGCTGTTTCGCGGGGGCGAGATCCTGCATGAACGTCGCCTCGTACTGCTCGATCAACCGCACGAGCGCCACCAGCTGGTCGCCATCCGGCGAGCCGCGCGCCGGATCGAGCAACCAGCATCGAGACGGTTCCGAGCGTGGCGATACTCATCGTCGTTTTCGATGTCATGCACGGTCATGGTTTGCCTTCGGGGAAAACACTGTAACTGTACTGTCCTGCGGCGGTCGCGCTTTACGGGAGATCCGGCACCCGCCCGTCGAGCCAGTCGGACCAGTCCCAGACATAAATGCAGTCGCCGCAGCCATCCGGATCGAACAATGGCAGGCCCCACATCCGCCACCACTCCCTCAGTTCGTCCTGTAAGGACTGGGGCACGTCGGCGATCCGCACGGCGTACGGCTCACCTGCGTTCTCAACAACAGGCACGACTCGCTGCAGAACCTGACGGTCGTCCCGGGTCAGAGGGGTGTGCAGGCCCAGCGCGAACCGCAGCCGCCGTCGTTCCCGTTCCGGCTGCAGGAACCGGTAAGCCCCGAGAGCGTCAGCGCTGCAGCCGCGCTTCGCCACCATCGTCCGTTGGGCGCCAGCGGGGAGATCCAGAACATGCTGCACCTCGTAGCGTTCCACTTCGCTCGCCAGCGCCAGCAGTTGGTCGTCCTCCAGCGTGCCGGGCGCCGGGGCAGGCGAACTAGATCGAGGAGCGTCTGCCGGGCTTTACGATATTCCAGGCCATTCTGGATGAGTTGCGCGGTCACGATGGTTCGCTCCGGGAAAATTTCTGCCAGTGGACCGGCCAGCGGGCCGTCTGGTGTTCATTACCATCTCTTCTGGGCGAGGTTCGCACGATCGAGTCAGCCCAGTTCAACGGCCCGCAAAGCGAAATCCGCGTCGTAATCGGTCGTAGCTCACCTGCAATTTTTTCGCGCGCGCGAAAAAATTCACGGGCAATGACTTCTCTTACCGAACAGAGAAGGTGTTGCCGTGAGAGCTCGCATCGGCTCGGCCGGTCGCCGATTCACCAGGACGTCTCGGGATCGCCCAGAAATTCCTCTCTTGCAACCTTGATCACGCGAATCGGGGCGTTCGCAAATACGTCCGCCGGCGTCTGCCCATCGAGCAGTGCATGCGACGAATAGAGCCAGAAAGCACGTCGCCAGCCTCCGCGATCGTCCTTGTTCGCCGGCAGGACGGCGAGGAGTTCAGCAACGTCCTTCCGGAGGGTGCCCGAGCGATTAAACTGGAAGTCCGGATAGATGAACCGATGCTGGGGCGCAGACCAGACACCGAGCAGAGCGCCTGTCGCTCGTGCCTGGATCGCGTACACCGTATCCTCCTGTTCAGGCGAAAGGCCCGCCAGTTCGGCAACACGACGAGCGTCGGGCCATCCTTTTCCAAGCAGCTCGTCGCGGAACCCGATAGCCACCGTCGTGGCCGGGTCATGCTCAGGATGGTCTGTCATGGAGCAATTCCGAAGGATCTTGACTTTCAGATCCCCAGCCGGGGACCGCGGCCTTGTTGGCGAATGACAAAAGTTTCAGCCTTGTTTCCGGGCCAGCGCGGCTGATCTTCGCGCGCCCACCAATCTCCTTCTACCCCAGACAACGGTAGCCGACCTAGCAGCTCCAACAAGTCGCTCTCCCCTTGCACGTTCCGATCTGCCACGTAGACATGCACCTCGCGCGGCTGCTCATTGAATGAGACGAAAACAAGCGGCACATCATCCACCCGAAGATACATCGCATCGCTATCCCGGTCGCGGAAAATAAGGTTGGCGCCCTTCCTTCCTACCGTCTCTGCGACGACGTTCGCAATCGCTTTCAACGATACCCGCAGAACAACAGCAGGCTCCATTTCGCCGGGCGCGGCGAGTTCCTCAGGACGAATCAGCCTATATGGATGGCCCATGGCGCAACCCCGACCACGCGAAGTGGAACGATCACAACATCATCGCCTGACGGCAAGGTAACAGCAGCCGTACCGCGGGTGCCGTCAGGTCGGACCAGACACGCTCACTTATGGTAAGCGTTCGATCGAACCGCTCACGCCACTGTCTGTAGCGATCCCAAAAGCCCGCAAATCAGGTTGACGCTCAAACGATCATACGAGCCCATCGCGGGAATTTCCAAGTGTGCCTCGGGACACGATCACCGCTGCCATCACACCACGGTCTGCTCAGACGCGCAACTGCTGAGCCCAACTCATGCCTTCATCTTCTGCGAGAAATTTCAGCCCCCATACTACGTCTCTTCGGAGACAGCAATCGGCCAGCTCCTGCAGGATGTTCAGCCGAATATTCCTCAGGCTCCCAATGAGATCTCTCACGTCTTCTATCAAGACCAGATCCAGCGAGACACTCACGTATTCGAGAATTGCGCGTTCCGGAACCGAAACAAGCACTTGTGGATGGCGCCACGCAAGCGGCTTCAATCCGTAGCTTTCGTCCATCCGCGTATCGAACAGAGGGTGGGAATGGTAGAAACACACAAGCCGCTCCACCGCCCAGGAAGGAATGCTGCAATATCCACGCCCCCACAAATCAATCCGGTCGCGAAAGCGCAGATGATGCATCATCCGGTGCCATTCCAGCGCTGTCCTTCCTCCCACGTGGAGATTCGAAGTGTATGCCTGCAAATAGGCAATCGTTCCATCGATGCCTGGCTGGTCTCCACGTAGCAGATAAGCGTCCTCGGACAGCTGTCGCAGCCACCCTTGTTTCACGAGTTCGCCAACCTGCCGTGCGTCAATTTCAAGCTCCGCGAAATAGCGCAAGCCCAGCGGCTGCGACCGCGGCGCGAAGTCCATCAGGAACTGTACGATTTCAGTTGCGTTCGGCATGTCGGATCATCTGTCGGTTACCCTTGACGGCACGCGATGCACTAACTGGTGCCTGGCCGTCCCCGAACAGTGCGTCCCGCTGCCGGTCGTACAGATGCTGCTCGGGCACGCTTCAGTTCAGACGGCTGCATCGTATGCAAGTATGGATATCTTCGAGGCTCGACGTTTTGTGGCGCGGAGCTTTACGCTGCCTCAGACAGGTTCGTCGCAGAACGGATTCGACCAGAAGCAGCTAATGGTCCATCGTTTTCACGGTGAAAAGTTTCAGCATACGAGCTGTTTCGCCCACTCGAAATCTTCATCTTCCCCGATAAACTTGAGCGCCCAGACAACATCGCGCCGCAGGCAGTGATTAACCAGTTTTTGCAGCACGTCGAGGCGGATGTTTCGCAGCATGCCCACGAGATTGACGTTGTCCTCGCGCAGCCTTTCATCATGCACAGAACCGGCCAGATATTCCAGGATGGCGCGTTCTGTGGCTGCCACCGGCATTCTCGCACTACGAGCGCGCAAGGCTGAAATCGCGAACGTCGCCGGCAAGGCATCGTCGAATAGGCGGTCGCGCTCGTACGTGAGCAACAGCAACTCTTTCGCCCACGAAGGAAACTCGAAGGGCACGGCGCCCCACAGATTGATCCGGAGGCGTGCGTACAGGTAATAGCGTATGCCTTGCATGTCCAGTGCGGCCTTGCCGCTCACATGAAGCCCGGGAACGCGTCGGGCAAAAAAGGCAACGGCGCCCTCGATAGTTGGCGAATCACCTCTGAGCAGGTAGGCGTCGTCAGAAAGTCGCCGCAGCCAGCCGCCTGTTACGAGATCCGACGCTTCGATCGACGTCACGCCGTACTCGGCAAGGAGGCCTAGATCGAGCGGCTCTCCGCGTGGCGCGAAATCCATCAGAAGCTGGACCAACCGGGTGATGTCCCCCATGTCGGATTCGACTACCTCGCGTCCACAACCGGCTCATTGCAATCCTGTGCGTCTAGGTTGAGTGCAAGCTGCAATGAGGCGTCGTTGGAAAGGCGATGCTGCAGCCGGGAGCAGGGATGCAGATTACCCTCTTCCGTCCTGTACCAGTAGTCATATGCCGGCGCGATGATTTGCTGCTGGGTCAGCAAGCCTGTCACGCGTTGCATTCGCGCAGATGGCCGATCCTCGGCGGGCGCATCCATGACGTACACGGAGAAGCTCCCTGGCGCCAGTTCACTCGCGATATCGAGAAGCGCCGCCGGGTCGACGACCAGCAACCCGTCGGGCAGTGCGTCGGTCCGGTCAGACTGGGGCGCGGGGAAAACCCAAAAACAGATCGTGTCGCCTGTCCATCCCACACACCGCCAAGGCTGGAACGGCTTCGCGATGGCGCGCCGGAACGCACTCGACTCGGCCCAGTTTGCATCTGTAAACAACATATCTCTCCCTTACGGTGACTCTGGAACGCAAAATACACGGCAAGACAACAATTGATGTTGCCTACCAATATAAAGCGATGTTATCAGATCGACACATTGAAGAGACCATTCCATGTTGAATGACAACATGAAATGGTGACTTTTGACTGCCGTGAACGAGCAGAAGACCGCAAAGCATTTGGGGCGCGCGCTGGCAGCGGCCCGAGCCGACGCAGAGCTAACGCAGGAGCAGGTGGCCGAACATCTTGGCGTTTTTGTCGAAACTGTAAGCCGCTTTGAGCGCGGCGCGCATTGGCCGACCATCCCGCGTCTGCTGGAGCTAGCGGAGCTCTATAAAATTCCGGTTGCGACATTGCTCAGACGCGCGTCCGACCGGCCAACAGATGTCAGCCTGGAGATCGCTGAACAACTCGAGCGGCTCAGCAGTGACGATCGCGCATGGGTGGGGACGCTGGTCAAGGATCTGTGCAACCGGTTGCCAGCCGTATATGAACACAAAGCGAGCAGCAAAGGCCGCGCGCGTCAGTAACGCGACTTTAGACGTCAACGCTGGATGCGATTAACCACATCAAATTGTCAAACCCGGGAGTGTTTTTTCGACATGCAATCGACCTCGTCAATACGATTCCGTGACATTATTGAACATCGCAACGCACGCTCCGATTTTGGGCGACACAACAACGATGCCCGCAACTCCGCCAGTAAGCAAGCCCCAAAGCGGCCACCGAAAATGGCGTCCACGGCAAGAAAAGCCGCGTCTCGAAGGTTAGCATCGAACGCATCGACAAGATCGTGCGTTTAATCCGCAAACGTGGCTCGGTATCGATGCCATTCCTGAAGAAGGAACTGGAGGTTTCGGAAGCGTCTGTCAAACGTGACATCGACTTCCTGCGGGATCGCTTGAACTGCCCGCTAGAATGGGACCCCAGCAAAAGTGGCTATGTGATACGTGACCAACTCGCGCCGGGAGGACGCTTCGAGTTAGCCGGCGTATGGTTCGAAGCTTCCGAGGTGCTCGCGCTGCTGACAATGCTGCACCTCGTCGAGGGCGTTCAACCGACTCTTCTCGAAGACCATGTAGGGCCATTGAAGAACCGGCTGCACAACATGCTTTCAGAAGGTACGAACTCACCGACGCCGATAGAAAAAAAGTCAAACTGATCCACTTTGCCCCGAGCAGGGTCGAGCCAAGGCACTTCCAGTTTATTGCTGGCGCGTTGCTCGAAGGTAAGCGACTTTATCTGCAGTATTGGAACCGCGACAAGCGGGAGCGGACCACGCGCAATATCTCCCCGCAGCGGCTGGTGCATTATCGGGAGAACTGGATCCTCGATGCATGATGCCACGAGAAGAATTCTCTCCGTACCTTTTCGCTTGAAGCAATCGAGGATGTTCAGGTACTCAGCGAAGCCGTCCTTGAAGTTGGAGAAAATGAATTGCGCGAACATTTTGAAAGTGGTTACGGCATCTTGGCCGGGCTGGCAAAGTATCGCGCGCGCCTGAAGTTCACCTCTTCCCGGGCATGCGGTACCACGTACATCAGCTTGGTCCACGGCTTCAGGTAGCGCCAGCTGTGACCAAACAACGTCCACGAACGGTGCAGCATCCAGCGCCCGTTCGACAAGCGGCCAACGGCACATCTTCTCCCCCGGAGAACAGACTGCCGGTGCAGTACCCCATCGATGTCCAAGAACAGCAGCAGACGCCCCCGATCGGGTAAGCCAAACCGCCCGGCCAAACCGTTTTCAAGGTCAAGCGTCAGGTCACTGCGCGTCGCCAGATGTCGCTTCTCTGTCGCTTAGCCGCACACGAGTCGCGTCGATGTACGAACAAATTCCCATCTGTCATACCAAACCAGGGTTTATCGAAACAATCCAGCAAAGCCGCATCCCTGCTAGCAAGTGCAGCCTTTTATTTCGCAAACCTAATTTATATTCTCGCACCCGGCGGATCGTGTGCTCAATATTAAATGTGTGAACCGCACGCCGCCCCCGGAGATTTATTCAATCAAAACAGACTTCTATGGACAAATTTCATAATGCGGCATGAGAAGTTCAGGCCTTTTTGTGCGAAATAAATTGTTCGACAGAGGTGCGGGCTTTTTTGCACGCCCAGACCTATCGCCCCATCCGCAGTAGTGTTTTCACCCATATCGTTAAGTTCCGATATATGATTCGTTCTGTAGCGATGCATGTCGCGCACGCCATGCGGCGTGCCGGTTGCCGAATCACCTGAAAACCATCCACATGACGCCCGATTTCGACGCGATCCACAAAGCGCTGGCCAACCCGGTCCGCCGGGAGATTCTCGGCTGGCTGCGCGAGCCGCACGCGCATTTTGCCGATCAGGAGTTGCCGCTCGACCACGGCGTGTGCGCGGGCAAGATCGACTCGCGCTGTGGTCTGTCGCAGTCCACCGTGTCGGCGCACTTGGCCGCGTTGCAGCGTGCGGGGCTCGTCACGTCGAAACGGGTTGGTCAATGGGTGTTTTTCAAACGCAACGAGCCCGTCATTCAGGCGTTCCTCGAATACATGAACGCGAAGCTCTGAGCGCCGCATTCGCATCGCCGCGCTTCCTTTTTCACGCAGTTTTTTGAGGCTCGGGCCTTGCCCGCCGCCAAAGGTGAACTCTTATGCCGACTCTTTTCGATCCGCTGCAAATTGGCGATATCACGCTGCCGAACCGCATCATCATGGCGCCGCTCACGCGTCAGCGCGCCGAGGAAATCCGCGTGCCGAACGCGTTGATGGCGCGCTACTACGCCGAGCGCGCGAGCGCCGGTCTGATCCTCAGCGAAGCGACGTCGGTCACGCCGCAAGGCGTCGGCTACGCCGAAACGCCGGGCATCTGGTCGCAGGAGCAGGTCGAAGGCTGGAAGCTCGTCACGCAGGCCGTGCACGACGCGGGCGGCAAGATCTTCCTGCAGCTCTGGCACGTCGGCCGTATTTCGGATCCGGTGTTCCTGAACGGCGAACTGCCGGTCGCGCCGAGCGCGATCGCGGCGGGTGGTCACGTGAGCCTCGTGCGTCCCGAGCGTCCGTTCGTGACGCCGCGCGCGCTCGAGCTCGATGAAATCGCCGGTGTCGTCGAAGCGTTCCGCAAGGGCGCGGAAAACGCCAAGGCCGCGGGCTTCGATGGCGTCGAAGTGCACGGCGCGAACGGCTATCTGCTCGACCAGTTCCTGCAGGACAGCACCAACAAGCGTACCGATGCCTACGGCGGCCCGATCGAAAACCGCGCGCGTCTGCTGCTCGAAGTCACCGACGCGTGCATCAGCGTGTGGGGCGCAAACCGCGTCGGCGTGCATCTCGCGCCGCGCCGCGACGCGCACACGATGGGCGATTCCGATCCGGCCGCAACGTTCGGCTATGTCGCGCGCGAACTCGGCAAGCGCAAGATCGCGTTTATCGCGGCACGTGAAGCGCTCGGCGACGACCGCCTCGGCCCGCAGTTGAAGGAAGCGTTCGGCGGCCCGTATATCGCGAACGAGAAGTTCACCAGGGAAAGCGCGCAGCAGGTGCTCGACTCCGGTGAAGCGGATGCGGTGGCCTGGGGTCAGCTGTACATCGCGAATCCGGATCTGGTGCGCCGCTTCGCTGAAGATGCGCCGCTGAACAAGCCGGTTCCGGCGACGTACTATGCGCGCGGCGAAGTCGGCTACACCGATTATCCGGCGCTCGAAACGGTGTAATCGGTAGCGACAGCGGCCTCATGTCCGCTGTATGAAATGACAAAGCGGCGGGCGTGACTGAATTCCAGTCACGCCCGCCGCTTTTTGTGCGCTAGACAAGCTCGCGCCGCATAAACACCCGTTTCGATTCATCGAGTCCGCGCGCGATATGCGCGTCGCGCCGAGCGAGCAACGCCGCGTCGAGCTCCGACGTGTCGAGATCGCGAAACCCGAGCCGCCGGTAATACGGCGCATTCCACGGCACGTCGCGATACGTCGACAGCACCAGCTGTGTCAATTGTCGCGCGCGCGCGATTCGCGCGACCTCTTCGATCAATGCCGCGCCGATGCGCCTGCCCGCGTGCGAGCTCAGCACATCGAGTTCCTGAACGTAGATGCGCGTCGGCTGCGGCTCGAACATCACGAAGCCCGCGCAGATCGTCTGCTGGTCGAGCGCGACGATGATCTCGCGCGCCTCGATCTTGCGCTCGACGACCTCGCGCGCCATAGGCGGCGCGTCGGCAATCCCGGTCATGCCGACGCTGACGAAACGCTGGCCCGCTTCGAATTCGATGGCACGAATCGTTTCGGCTTCGTGCGACGCGGCAAAACGGAAGGTGATGGCGGAGTCGTGCGACATGGCGTTGCGTCCGATGAAGACCGCCCGAGTTTGACATCGGCACCGCCACATCGACAAGCGGCAGATGGCATAAACTCGCGCAAGCGCCCTGCACGCACGCTCGCGGGACTACACTCACCACATCCGAACGCCGCCCGAGGCCACGCCAAGATGAACCTGATGAATGTGCTGCAGATCGCGCTGCACCTCGACCAGCACCTGAGCGCGCTGATCGTGCAGTTCGGCACGGCAATCTACGCACTGCTGTTTGTCGTCGTGTTCGTCGAATACGGTTTTCTGCCGCTGTTCTTTCTGCCCGGCGATCCGCTGATCTTCATCTGCGGCGCGCTCGCGGCCACCGGCGCGTTGAACGTGTGGATCATCGCGCCCGTGCTGTTCGTCGCGACGGTGGCCGGCAGCAGCGTCGGGTACGCGATCGGCCATGCGGTCGGCGACAAGGTCTATACCCGCAACTACTACTGGCTCAATCGCGATGCGCTGCGCCGCGCCCACGTGTTCAGCGAGACGCGCGGCCGCCTGACCTTCCTGCTGTCGCCGTTCATCGCCGTGGTGCGCACGTTCGCACCGTTCGCCGCGGGCGTGTCGCGCATGACGTTCTCGCGCTTCGTCACGTTCGTCACCGCGGGCGCGGCGCTGTGGGTGGTCTCGCTGATCGCGGGCGGCTATCTGTTCGGCAACGTGCCGGTGGTGCGCGAGCATCTGAGTTCGCTGGTGTTGCTGGGCCTCGCGCTCGGCGGTGCGATGCTCGTCGGAGGAGCGGTATGGCGCTTTTTCAACCGGCGCATGCGGGCGCGCTGAGGCCATCGTGGCGACGTCCCGGCGTACGGCCTCCCGCCACCTCAAAACTTGACCCGCGCGAGATACGAAGGTAACCTTATGAGGAAACCTTCACATCATGTCATTGCACGAGCTCATCGCATGAGCAAATCCCCTCCCCCAGTTACGCCGGAAGAGCTTCATACTCTGGCCGAAGATCTGCGCATGCTGGCGGGCAAGCTGCGCCGGCGTCTGCGCGAAGAGTCGCACGTCGGCGACTTCACGCCATCGCAGGTGCAGGTGCTGAGCCTGCTGGAACGCGAAGGTCCAACCACGCTCACCTCGCTCGCGCGTGCGCACGGCATGCGGCCGCAGTCGATGGGAGAAACGCTCGCGGTACTGAAAGCCGCGGGGCTCGTCAGCGGCACGCCCGATCCTGACGATGGACGGCAGACGGTTCTGTCGCTGACACCCTCCTTTCGCAAGAAGGTCAAGGCAAGCCGCGCGGCACGCGAAGACTGGCTGTACCGCACGATTCAAACGCGTTTCACGGCAGCCGAACAGCAACAACTCGCGACGGGCGTCGATCTGCTGAAACGCCTCGTCGATTTGTAACTCGCGATTCGCGCACACGCGTCTCGCCACTCGCAGGAGCACTTCATGGCACTCACGACTCTCGACGCCAAAACCGCACTGGTCGTCGTCGACCTGCAGCGCGGCATCGTCGCGCTGCCCACCGCCCCCCATCCGGCCAGCGAAATCGTCGAACGCTCGGTTACGCTGCTCGATGCGTTCCGCCGCCACGGCCTGCCCGTCGTGCTCGTGAACGTCACCGCCGGCGCACCGGGCCGCACCGACCAGGGTCGCCACTCCGCCGACTTCCCGCCCGGCTTCGCCGACCTTCTGCCCGAACTGAAGCAGCAGCCGTCGGACCATCTGGTCACGAAGCGCACGTGGGGCGCCTTCACGAACACGGACCTGGCCGCGTATCTGCAGCAGCAAGGCGTCACGCACGTGGTGCTCGTCGGTGTCGCGACCAGCATCGGCGTCGAATCGACCGCGCGCTTCGCGAGCGAGGCGGGCCTGAACGTCACGCTCGTCGTCGACGCGATGACCGATCTGAACGCCGACGCGCACACCAACAGCATCACGCGCATCTTCCCGCGCCTCGGCGAAACCGGCACGACGCGGGAAGTGCTCGATCTGCTCGAACGTTCGCGCGCTGAAAGCCTGAATTGAAGCGGGCCGCTACCCGCATGCGGCCCACCCCGCGTTGAGGAAACCCCTGCCGTGAGCACCACGTTCCGTTCGCTGCGCATATTCAACTATCGTGTCTGGGCGAGCGGCGCGATCGTCTCGAACATCGGCACATGGATGCAGCGCACGGCGCAGGACTGGCTCGTACTCACCGAGCTTACGCATCACAACGCGACGGCGGTGGGCATCGTGATGTCGCTGCAGTTCGGACCGCAGATGCTGTTGCTGCCGCTCACCGGCTACGCGGCCGATCACTTCGACCGCCGCAAGCTGCTGTTCGCGACCCAGGCGGCAATGGGTACGCTGGCGCTCGCGCTCGGTCTGCTCACGGTCACGGGGCTCGTGCAGCTATGGCAGGTCTACGTATTCGCGGGCCTGCTCGGCTGCGTGACCGCGTTCGATTCCCCCGCACGCCAAACCTTCGTATCCGACCTCGTCGGCGAACGCGATCTCGCGAATGCCGTCGCGCTGAACTCCACGTCGTTCAACGCCGCGCGCATGCTCGGGCCAGCGGTCGCGGGTCTGTTGATCGCGTCGGTGGGCAGTGGCTGGGTGTTTCTGATCAACGCGCTTTCGTTCGTCGCCGTGCTCGGTGCACTGCGCATGCTGCGGCTGGACCAGTTACATATCAAGCCGCGCAATGTGCGCTCGCGCGGCAGCTTCGTCGAAGGCTTCAAATATGTCTGGACACGCCCCGATCTGAAGGCGGCGCTCCTGATGCTGTTCCTGATCGGCACCTTCGGCCTGAACTTCCCGATCTTCATCTCGACGATGTCCGTCACCGCCTTCCGTGCGGGCGCGGGCGAGTACGGCGTGCTCAGCTCGACGATGGCGATTGGCTCGGTCACCGGCGCTCTGCTCGCCGCGCGCCGCGCGCGGCCCACCATGGGGCTGCTGCTTGGCGCCGGCGCGATGTTCGGCGTCGGCTGCATGGCGGCTGCGCTGATGCCGAACTACGTGCTGTTCGGCATCGTGCTGATCGCGATCGGCGTGTCGACGCAGACCTTCACCACCTCGACCAATAGCCTCGTGCAACTGACCACCGAACCGGCCATGCGCGGCCGCGTGATCGCGATCCTGCTCGCGATCGCGCTCGGCGGCACACCGCTCGGCGCGCCGGTGGTCGGCTGGGTCGCCGACCGTTTCGGGCCGCGCTGGGCGCTCGGCGTCGGCGCTGCATCGGGCTTCGGCGCCGCGCTCGTCGGACTTGTCTATCTGATGCGATACCGGCAACTGCGTTTCTATCGCGAAGGCTGGCGCCTGCGTTACAGCATCGAAGATCCGCGGCCCGTCACGGCCACCACGGTCGTTCCCGACTCCGTAACGACGGTTCAGCGTAGCGAGCTGGACGAGGCGGAAGAGGATACGGCTTCGAGCGTGTAACAGCGCAAGCGTGTGAGCACCGGATCCTGGCAGGCGCAGCCCAGAGTCCGCCCACGCCGCGCGTCACCCGTGCACACGGTCCGTGCGTCAGTTGCTCCCTGAGAAACTCGATGCACACCTGAATCCGCGCCGACGACGACAAGCGCTCGGCCGTCACCGCCCACACTCCCGTATCCCTCCTTCGCCCACTGCACGACGATGTCGCTCAGATTCGACGCGACCGTGCCCGTCACCTTCACGCTCCTTTCACCATGGGGCCCGCTCAGGCGCCAGACCCCGAAGCGGTCGTCGCGGCCGCGAAACAGTGGGGCAAGGGGCAGTCGCCTGAAGCCGGTTTGAATGCAATGCCCGGCGCACTCAGGCCGTGGTTAACCCGGAGTGCTCCGCGCCAGCTCGTGACACGCGTCGATCCATCCCGTTGTGCCGCACCGCGGCAACGAGACCAGGAAAATCCTGGCTTGCGCGGCGCCCGTTTAAAGGCGCCAATGATTCAGCCGTAGAAGCTGACAAAAACATTTCCCATTCAGGAGGCGTCATGCAAACGAACGCATCGGCAAGCAGCGGGCATAGCTCGCAGGCGCGCAAGGCTACCGCCAGCGGCTGGATCGGCTCGGCACTCGAGTACTACGATTTCTTCATCTATGCGCAGGCCGCCGCCCTGATCTTTCCTCAGTTGTTCTTCCCTTCCGGTAATCCCAGGATCGCGATCGTCGCATCGCTCGCGACCTACGGCGTCGGCTACGTCGCGCGGCCGATCGGCGCGGTCGTGCTCGGGCACTGGGGCGATACGCACGGGCGCAAGAACGTACTGCTCGTCTGCATGTTCCTGATGGGTCTGTCGACGATGGCGGTCGGTCTGCTGCCGACCTATCAGCACGTCGGCTTTCTCGCGCCGGTGCTGCTCGTCGTGCTGCGACTGATCCAGGGTTTCGCGGTCGCTGGTGAAATCTCGGGCGCCAGTTCGATGATCCTCGAACACGCGCCATTCGGGCGACGCGGCTTTTACGCGAGCTTCACGCTGCAAGGCGTGCAGGCCGGCCAGATTCTGGCCGCCGCGGTCTTCCTGCCGCTCGCCTATTTCATGAACGACGCCTCGTTCAATGCGTGGGGCTGGCGCATTCCGTTCCTGCTCAGCGCGGTCGTGCTGATCGCCGGGTACATCATCCGCCGCGAAGTCGAGGAAACGCCCGCGTTCGAGAAGGAGGACGCGAGCGGCGGCGTGCCGCGCTCGCCGATCGTCGAAGCATTCAAGTACAACTGGGGCGACATGCTGCGCGTCGTGCTGTGCTCGCTGATGAACGTGATCCCGGTCGTCGCGACGATCTTCGGCGCGGCGTACGCGGTGCAGCCGTCGTACGGCATCGGCTTTTCGAAGAGCCTGTATCTGTGGATTCCAGTGATCGGCAACATCGTTGCGGTGCTGGTGATTCCGTACGTGGGCAATCTGTCCGACCGGATCGGGCGGCGTCTGCCGATCATCGTCGGCTCGCTCGGCGCAGGGCTGCTGTCTTTCGCGTATCTGTACGCGATCAGCATCCACAACGTGCCGCTCGCGATGGTCGTGTCGATCCTGATGTGGGGCGTCATCTATCAAGGCTACAACGCGATCTTCCCGAGCTTCTATCCGGAACTGTTCCCGACCCGTTCGCGCGTCTCCGCGATGGCGATCGGCCAGAACATCGGCACGACGATCACCGCGCTGCTGCCGGCGCTGTTCGCCTACGTCGCGCCGCCGGGATCGCACAACGTGCCGCTGACGATCGGCGCGATCACGTTCGCCATCACGATCGTCTGCGCGATCGCCGCATGGAGCGCGCGTGAGAACTTCCGTGTGCGGCTTGGCGACCTCGGCGCAAAGAACGTCGTGCCGCTCGACAAGCTCAGCTACGACGCAATGCGCGCGCAGAGCATGGCCGACGCGAAAAAGGCCGCTGCTTGAGCCCGCTTGCCCTTTAACGCGTCTTGATCAGGACTTTCAGGGAACCCGCTCATGAACCGCACCCGGATCGCCGTCGCCGGCGCGGGGTACATCGGCCGCGCCCATCTGACGGTCGCGCAGCAAAGCGACGCATGCACGCTGTCGGCGATCGTCGACCCGTCGCCCGCGGCCGCCGCGCTCGCGGCCGAGGCGGGCATGCCGCTCTGGTCAAAGGACAGATTTGCGGCTTCGGCGTGGACAGCTATCTGCTCGGGCTGCGCGCGGCGGTATCGGCGGCGGGCTAGCCACGGGAACGCGCCGCGCGGCGCTGGCCTCGCACGGCTAGCGCCATGTTTCGGTCAACTCGTTGGCCAGCACCATCTTCTGGCGCACCGCCTCGACGAAGGCAGCGTCGAGGCCCGCCTGCGTCTTCAGGAATTTAAGCGCGGCGGAATGCACGGCGCGCAACGCGCCGCCGTCGATGCCCGTCATGCGCGCCGCGCCGCGACGCGTTTCCTCGACCAGATCGCGCGCGCTCGTGAAGTCGGGCGACAAGCCGCATTGCGCGTCGAACGCGGCGCGCAGACCGGCCGCGTAGTCGCGCGACTCGCCGAGCCGCTCCATATCGATCAGCAAATCGACGCCCTCGCCCATGCGCAGCGCGCAGAGGATCCACAACGCCATGAACGCGCGATACGCGTTGTCGCTGTCCACCGTGCGCGCGAATTGCTCGCAGGCGACGGCATACGCGTCATCGGGCATCGACGGTAGCGGCGGCAGGCGTACGCCGCACACACCGATCGCTTCGCGCACCAGCGGATCCATCTGATTCAGACCGAGCACGCGAAACGGCGCGGCGACAAAGAATGCATTGCTCCACTGCTGCCGCAGCATCCAACCCGATGCGAACTGCGATGCGGGATTGCGCAGCACGCCCACGTGCAGCGCCTCGGCAAACGCGCGCTTCAGCCACGGCAGACGACCGCCCGTGCGGCAAAACTTGAAGACGGGCACGCGGCCCTGCTCGATCGTGTGCTCGCTCAGCGCACGCAGATAGGCCTGCAGTGACGGGAATGTCGCATCGGGATCGCGCGTAAAGCGATCGATGCTGAAGCGCCGGTCGTAACCCGCCACGCCGCGCGCATCTTCGCGCAGAAACGGGCGGTATTCGTCGAAGTAGGGTGCGGCGAGCGGCGGGTGCCCCGAGGTCAAGGTCGGCCGCGAGGCGGGCACGTCGGCGGGTTTGAGATCGGCGAGCACATTGCTGAGCGGCTCGTAAAAACCGGCCGCGCGCTCGTGTTCGCGCAGCCGCGACCACACCCACGTGCCCGCGCTGCGCCAGCCCGTGTGCAGAAAAAACGCCTGTTTCAGCGGAGTATTGGGCGTGGCGCCGTACGCGGACGACTCATGAGGCAACGGCATGGGACTTCTCTTCCAATGGTTGGATCAATAGACTGGAAGCGCCACTTTACCCTGTGATCGATCCGGACGCATTATGCTGCGAGATTCCCCGCTCCCGCCATTGCTCCCAGCTCGCACCCATGAACGATTCGGCCGATATCCGCTTCCTGCTCACGCTGCGCGCGAGCGGCAGCCTGATCGCCGCCGCGCGCCGACTCGCGCTGTCGCCGTCGGCGGTCACGCAGCGCCTGCAGCAACTCGAAAAGAAGCTCGGCATGCAGCTCGTGAGCCGCAGCGCGCGCCGCCTGCAATTCACCGACGAAGGCCTGCTGCTGTGCGAGCGCGGCGCCGAACTGATCGAGCAGTTCGACGCCTTGTTCGACGATCTGCAAACGCGCCGCGGCGGCCTCGTCGGCACGCTGAAGATCAATGCGCCGCTCGGTTTCGGACGACGCCATCTGGCGCCGCTGATCGGCGAGTTCCAGCAGCAGAACCCCGACATCGACGTCGCGCTGACGCTGTCCGACCGGCCCTTGACCGAAACGCTCGATCGCTTCGATATCGTCGTGCATATCGGCGAGCTGCCGCCGTCGAACCTGGTCGGCTATACGATCGCGCCGAACGCGCGCTTCGTCTGCGCGGCGCCCGCGCTCGTCAGGCGAATCGGCCAGCCCGAATCGCCGGATGCGTTGAGCCGGCTGCCATGCATCGTGCTGCGCGAAAACAATGAGGACGTGTCACTGTGGCAGTTCAGCAAGGGCCGCACGCGCCGCGGCGTGCGCGTGTCCGCGCATCTGAGCTGCAACGACGGTGACGTGATCCGCCAATGGGCCTGCGAGGGACGCGGCGTGATTCTGCGCTCCGAATGGGACGTCGCCGAGGATCTTGCGAAGGGCAAACTCGTGCGTCTGCTGCCGGGCTGGAAAGCGCCGGACGCGAACGTGATCGCGCTCACGCATCAGCGGGCGGGACTGCCCGCGCGCACGCGCCATTTCATGCAGTATCTGCAAGGCCGCTTCAGGCCGTTGCCGCCGTGGCGGCGGTGATTCAGTCGATCTGAATCTAACAGTCAACCTATCTGAACGCTGAAGTACTATCGAAAACCTATAATTGACTCATCCTCAACAGCCGGCCCCATGCAATCATGACTGCCGCCGCCCATTCCACCGACACCCCCGCCTACCCCGACGCGGTCCTGTTCGACCTGCTAACCGCCCTGCTCGACTCGTGGACCTCATGGAACCGTGCGGCAGGCTCCGACGAAGCGGGCCGCGCATGGCGTGCCGCCTATCTGCGTCTGACATACGGCTGCGGCCGCTACGTTCCCTACGAACAACTGGTGCGCGAGGCCGCCACGCAAGTCGGTTTGTCCGAATCGGCCGCGAACGCGCTAGAGGCGAACTGGCTGAACCTGACGCCGTGGCCCGGCGCGCTCGGTGCGTTGCGCGCGCTCGCGCCGCACTGCAAGCTCGCGGTCGTCACCAATTGCTCGACGCGGCTCGGCTCGCAGGCGGCCGCGCTCTTGCCCGTGCGCTGGGACGTGATCGTGACCGCCGAGGAAGCCGGCGTCTACAAGCCGGACCCGCAACCGTACCGCCTCGCGCTCGACAAGCTCGGCGTCGAGCCGCGCCGCGCCGCCTTCGTCGCCGGCTCGAGCTACGACATGTTCGGCACCGCGGCCGTCGGTTTGCGGACTTACTGGCACAACCACGCCGGCCTGCCGCTCGTCACGGGAGCGCAGGCGCCCGAGGTCGAAGCGGCCTCGTTCGATGGGCTGGTGCCGTGGCTCGCAGGCTTTGGCCGCGATCGTCGTCACTGAATCTCCAACCTCACCTCGCTCCTCAGGTGCAAACATGAAACTCGAACAGATCGAAACCCCGGCCGCGCTGATCGACGTCGCGCGGATGCAGAAGAACATCGCGCGGATGCAGGGGCGGATGAATGCGCTCGGCGTCGCGTTCCGGCCGCACGTGAAGACCACCAAGTGCATCGACGTCGTGCGCGCGCAGATCGCCGCCGGCGCGCGCGGCATTACGGTGTCGACGCTGAAGGAAGCGGAAGCGTTCTTTGCGGCCGGCGTCGACGACATCCTGTACGCCGTCAGCATGGTTCCGTCGAAGCTGCCGCGCGCGCTCGCGCTGCGCCGCCAGGGCTGCGAACTGAAGCTCGTGGTGGACAATCCGACCGCCGCCACGGCGGTTGCCGCGTTCGGCGACCAGCACGGCGAAACGTTCGAGGTCTGGATCGAGCTCGATACGGACGGACATCGCTCGGGCATCCAGCCCGAACAGCAGACGCTGCTCGACGTCGGGCGGATTCTGCACGAGAACGGCGTGAAGGTCGGCGGCGTGATGACCCATGCGGGTTCGAGCTACGAGTTGAATACGCCTGAGGCGCTCGCCGCGCTCGCGGAGCAGGAGCGCGCGGGCTGCGTGCGCGCCGCCGAACGGTTGCGCGAAGCGGGCATCGCGTGTCCGGCCGTCAGCGTCGGTTCGACGCCGACCGCGCTCGCCGCGCGGCATCTCGAAGGCGTCACCGAGGTGCGGGCCGGCGTCTACGTGCTGTTCGATCTGGTCATGCACAACGTGGGCGTTTGCACGCTCGACGACATCGCGCTTAGCGTACTCGCGACCGTGATCGGTCATCAGGAAGACAAAGGCTGGGCGATTCTCGACGCGGGCTGGATGGCGTTAAGCCGTGATCGCGGTACGTCGCGGCAGTCGCACGATTTCGGCTATGGGCAGCCGTGTTTGCTCAATGGCACGTTGCTGCCGGACTATGTCGTGCGCGGCGCCAATCAGGAGCATGGGATTCTTGCGGCGGTTCCGGCCGATGCGCGAGCCGATGCACGGACCGACGACATCGCGCAGCGCTTTCCGATCGGTATGAAACTGCGCATCCTGCCGAACCACGCTTGTGCGACCGGCGCGCAGTTCCCCGAGTATCACGCGGTTGCGCCGGACGGCAGCAGCGTCGAATGGCAGCGATTTTACGGCTGGTAGGTCATCGCGTCACTCATCCTCTTCCGACAACCCCGCCAACAGATCGTCGACCGCGCGATACACGCGCTCGACGATCTCCGGTCCCACCTTGCGCTCGAGCTCGCGATAGTGCGCCTCGAGATCCTTCGCAATCACGCGCACCAGTTCGACGCTCGTATCGGTCAGCGACACGAGCACGCGCCGCTGATCCTCCGCGAAACGTTCTTTCGTCACGAGTTCCATGCTCTCCATGCGCGCGAGCACGCCGGCCATGCTCGGGCTCGAAATCGTGCAGATGTCGGAGATGTGGCGCGGCTCCATCGGGCCGTGCTCGTTGAGCGCGCGAATCACTCGCCATTGCTGCTCGGTGAGTCCATGCGCGGTGATCAACGGACGAAAACGCTCCATCATTTTTTCGCGGGCGCGTAACAACAGCATCGGCAAATTGCGGTGCAAAACTCGGGTGGACGCAGCGGACATAGTGGCAAGGAATCAGAAAAAAACAGCTGTCGAAGCTTACGGGAAAACCCGCGATCAACCGGCAGCCTATTGACCGTCGATGATATCAAGCGGGATACTACTAACATCTTAGTGTTTTCGCAAAACTTTCGCCACGAGGCTGCGCATTTATGTTTGCCCTTGCCGATCATCTGCTGCATCCCGAAGGCGACGCGCTGCCTCGCGACGTGGACGCCCACACCGCGGCCGCGTTGCTGGCACGCGGCGTTGCGTGTCGCGCGCCGGTCAGCGGCGTCGTGTACGGTGCCTTGCTGAACGATCGCGCCGCCTTGAACGCGCTGGGCGACGCAGTGCATGCGGCACCGTACAAGGCGCCGCCGAAAGCGCCGATTCTGTATCTGAAGCCGCGCAACACGCTGGCCGGGCATCGGGCGCGCGTGGTCGTGCCGGATAACACGCTCGGCGTCGAGGTCGGCGCGTCACTCGGCATCGTGATCGGCCGTACCGCGACGCGCGTCGGCGTCGAGCGCGCGGCGGACTACATCGCCGGCTATACGCTGGTCGGCGATCTGAGCGTGCCGCATACCAACGTGTATCGCCCGAACGTGCGACTGCGCGCACGCGACGGCTTCTGCGTGATCGGACCGGCGCTCGTCGCCGCGCGCCACGTCGCCGCGCCGGATCGGCTCGACATCGCCGTCTCGCTGAACCGCGCCGAACCGTTCACGGCAAGCACCGCAACCTCGGTGCGCAACGTCGCGCAATTGCTCGCCGACGTCACCGATTTCATGACGCTGAACGCGGGCGACGTGCTCACGCTCGGCGTCCGGCACGGCTCGCCGGTCGCGCACGTCGGCGATACGGCCACGCTGTCGATCGGCACGCTGCCGCCCTTGACCATATCGTTCATCGGCATGGATCAACACAACGGAGAACCGTCATGATGCGCGGCCGCGTCGCCTATGCGGGAGCGATTCACGAAGCGTATCCGCACGAGCAGGGTGTGCGCCTCGCCGACGGCCGCGTGCGTCGCGAGGACGAAGTGGTCTGGCTTGCGCCGATCGAAGTCGGCACGATCTTCGCGCTCGGCCTGAACTACGCCGAGCACGCGAAAGAATTGCAGTTCAGCAAACAGGAAGAACCGCTGGTGTTTCTGAAGGGGCCCGGCACGGTGCTCGGCCATCGCGGCCTCACGCGTCGCCCCGCCGACGTCACGTTCATGCACTATGAATGCGAGCTCGCGGTCGTGATCGGGCGAACCGCGCAAAACGTCGCGCGTGAAGACGCCATGCAGCACGTGGCGGGCTACATGATCGCGAACGACTACGCGATTCGCGACTACCTCGAAAACTACTATCGCCCGAATCTGCGCGTGAAGAATCGCGACGGCGGCACGGTGCTCGGCCCCTGGTTCGTCGACGCCGCCGACATCGCCGACGTCACGCAGCTCGAGCTGCGCACGTTCGTCAACGGCACGCGTCGGCAATGCGGCAATACGCGCGATCTCGTCACGGGCATCCGCGCACTGATCGAATACCTGAGCGGCTTCATGACGCTCGCGCCCGGCGACGTGATCCTGACCGGCACGCCCGAAGGCATCGTCAACGTCAACACGGGCGACGAAGTCGTCTGCGAAATCGACGGCCTCGGCCGTCTCGTCAACACGATCGCCTCGGACGCGGACTTCGGCCGCGCCTGATCGACAGCAAAGACCCACCGAACAGCGAAAGGACAAGGCGATGCCGATCGACCATCTGATCAACGGCGAGGCGTGCACCTCGAGCGACTATTTCGAAACCGTCAATCCCGCCACCCAGGAAGTGCTCGCCGAGGTCGCACGCGGCGGCGCGAAGGAGATCGATGCGGCCGTGCAAGCGGCCAAAGGCGCCTTCCCCGCCTGGGCCGCGAAACCCGCCGCGCAACGCGCGAAGCTGATCCGCAAACTCGGCGAGCTGATCGCGAAGCACGTGCCGGAAATCTCGGAGACCGAAACGAAGGACACCGGCCAGACGATCTCGCAGACGCGCAAGCAACTGGTGCCGCGCGCGGCCGACAACTTCAGCTATTTCGCCGAGATGTGCACACGCGTCGACGGCCACACGTACCCGACCGACTCGCATCTGAACTACACGCTGTTTCATCCGGTCGGCGTGTGCGCGCTAATCTCGCCGTGGAACGTGCCGTTCATGACGGCCACCTGGAAGGTCGCGCCCTGCCTCGCGTTCGGCAACACCGCTGTGCTGAAGATGAGCGAGCTGTCGCCGCTGACCGCCTCGATGCTCGGCAAGCTCGCGCTCGAAGCGGGCATCCCGGCGGGCGTGCTGAACGTCGTGCACGGCTATGGCAAGGAAGCGGGCGAGCCACTCGTCGCGCATCGCGACGTGCGCGCGGTGTCGTTCACCGGGTCGACCGCGACCGGCAATCGCATCGTGCAGACCGCGGGCCTGAAGAAGTTCTCGATGGAGCTTGGCGGCAAGTCGCCGTTCGTGATCTTCGACGACGCCGATATCGAACGCGCGCTCGATGCCGCGGTGTTCATGATCTTCTCGAACAATGGGGAGCGCTGCACCGCGGGCTCGCGCATTCTCGTGCAGCGCTCCATTTACGCGCGGTTTGCCGAGCGCTTCGTCGAGCGCGCGAAGCGTCTGACGGTGGGCGATCCGCTCGCGGACAGCACGATCGTCGGCCCGATGATCAGCCAGGGGCATCTCGCGAAAGTGCGCAGCTATATCGAGCTCGGCCCGAAGGAAGGTGCCACGCTTGCGTGCGGCGGGCTCGATACGCCCGAGTTGCCCGACGCCTTGCGTCACGGCAATTTCGTCACGCCGACCGTGTTCGTCGACGTCGACAACCGTATGCGCATCGCGCAGGAAGAGATCTTCGGACCGGTCGCGTGCCTGATTCCGTTCGACGATGAAGCCGACGCGATCCGTCTCGCCAACGATATTTCGTATGGTCTGTCGAGCTATATCTGGACCGAGAACTCGGGCCGCGCGTTGCGCGTGGCGGCCGCCGTCGAAGCCGGCATGTGCTTCGTGAACAGCCAGAACGTGCGCGATCTGCGCCAGCCGTTCGGCGGTACGAAGGCGTCGGGTGTGGGCCGTGAAGGCGGGACGTGGAGCTACGAAGTGTTCCTCGAACCGAAGAACGTCTGCGTGTCGCTCGGCTCGCATCATATTCCGCGCTGGGGCATTTGATCGCGACGTCAAACGAAATTGCTAAAGCATGGGACCGGAGTAAGAGCTGACGCTCTAACTCCGCTCGACACTGGAGACCGCGATGGGCAAACTCGCGTTGGCAGCAAAAGTTACACATGTGCCGTCGTTGTATTTATCCGAGCTCGACGGTCCGCACAAGGGTTGCCGTCAGGCCGCGATCGACGGACACCATGAAATCGGCCGACGCTGCCGCGAACTTGGCGTCGATACGATCGTCGTGTTCGACGTGCACTGGCTAGTGAATAGCGAATACCACATCAATTGCGCGCCGAAGTTCGAAGGCGTGTACACGAGCAACGAGCTGCCGCATTTCATCAGGAACATGCCGTACGCGTATCCGGGCAATGTCGGGCTCGGTCAGCTGATCGCGGACGTCGCCAACGAAATGGGCGTGAAAAGCCGCGCGCACAGCGAGACCACGCTCGAGCTCGAATACGGCACGCTGGTGCCGATGCGCTATATGAACGGCGATCAGCACTTCAAGGCGGTGTCGGTGGCGGGCTGGTGCATGTGGCACGACCTCGCGACCAGCGCGCGTTTCGGTCTCGCGGTACGCAAGGCCATCGAAGAACGCTACGACGGTACCGTGGCCATTCTCGCGAGCGGCTCGCTGTCGCATCACTTCGCGAACAACGGCACCGCCGAGCAGTTCATGCACAAAGTCTGGAGCCCGTTCCTCGAACAGATGGATCGCAGCGTGGTGCGCATATGGGAAGCCGGCGACTGGAAGACCTTCTGCGACATGCTGCCGCTCTACAGCGAGAAATGTTGGGGCGAAGGCGGCATGCACGATACCGCGATGCTGCTCGGTGCGCTCGGCTGGGATCGTTACGACGGCAAGGTCGAAGTCGTCACGCCTTATTTCGGCAGTTCGGGCACCGGCCAGATCAACGCGATCTTCCCGGTCACGCCGCTACCCGTCTGACACTCGCGAAGGAATCGCCATGCCTCACTTGACACTCGAATACAGCGCCAACCTCGCGGACGTGCAACGCCTCGGCGAACTATGCAAAGACCTCGCGCAGTGCCTCGACGCGCAGCGCGATAACGGCGAGCGCGTCTATCCGCTCGGCGGCATCCGCGTGCGCGCGCTGCGCTGCGACCAGTACTGCATCGCCGATGGGCGGCCCGACGCCGCGTTCCTGCACGCCAATCTGAAGATCGGCGCGGGCCGCCCGGAGGCCGTCAAGAAGGCGACCGGCGACGCGCTGTTCGCGCTGATCAAGCAGCGCTTCGCCACTGAGTTCGAACGGCAGGGGCTCGCGTTGTCGCTCGAAATCAACGAGTTCAGCGAAGCGGGCACCTGGAAGCACAACAATCTGCACGCGCGCTTCAAGGGCTGACATCATCATGCTAGACGAACAAACCATTCGCGACCTCGCCGCGCAACTCGATCACGCGGAAAAGACCCGCACGCAGCTGCGCCATTTTTCCGCGCAGTATCCAGAGATGACCGTACAGGACGGCTACGCGATACAACGCGAGTGGGTCAAGCTGAAACTCGCCGAAGGCCACGTAATCAAGGGCAGGAAGATCGGCCTGACGTCGCGCGCGATGCAGCGCTCGTCGCAGATCGACGAACCGGACTACGCGCCGCTGCTCGACAGCATGTTCATCGAAAGCGGCCAGGACATTCGCGTGGATCGCTTCATCGCGCCGCGCGTCGAAGTGGAACTCGCGTTCGTGCTGAACAAACCGCTGAAGGGCCCCGGCGTCACACTGTTCGCTGTGCTCGACGCGACCGCGTACGTGAGCCCGGCCGTCGAAATCATCGACGCGCGCATCGAGCAGTTCGATCGCGAAACACGCGCGCCACGCAAAGTCCATGACACGATCTCCGACTTCGCCGCGAACGCGGCCGTCGTGCTCGGCGGCCGGCCGGTGTGTCCGCTCGACGTCGACCTGCGCTGGGTCGGCGCGCTGCTGTACAAGAACGGCGCGGTCGAGGAAAGCGGGCTCGCGGCGGCGGTGCTCAACCATCCGGCCACCGGCGTCGCGTGGCTCGCCAACAAAATTGCTCCGTATGACGAATCGTTGAATGCGGGCGACGTGATCCTGAGCGGCTCGTTCACGAGCCCGATCCCCGCCCGCGCGGGCGACACGTTCCACATCGACTATGGCCCGCTCGGCGGCATCGGTTTGAATTTCATCTGAACGCATCGATATGTCTTTGCCGAAAAACTCCTTCAAACGCGCGCTCGCCGAAGGCAGACCGCAGTTCGGCCTGTGGGCCGCGCTCGCCGACGCCTACGTGACCGAGCTGCTCGCCACCGCCGGCTTCGACTGGCTGCTGATCGACAACGAGCACGCACCGAACGACGTACGCAGCACGCTGTCGCAATTGCAGGCGGTCGCCGCGTATCCGTCGCATCCGGTCGTGCGGCCGGTACGCAGCGACGCCGCGCTGATCAAGCAGTTGCTCGACATCGGCGCGCAAACGCTGCTGCTGCCAATGATCGACACGGCCGCGCAAGCGCTCGATGCGGTCGCGGCCACGCGTTATCCGCCGCAAGGCATTCGCGGCGTCGGCAGCGCGCTCGCGCGTGCGTCGCGCTGGAATCGCGTGCCCGACTATCTGGACACCGCCGCCGACGAACTGTGCGTGATCGTGCAGGCGGAGACCGTGCAGGGCCTCGACAATCTCGTGGAGATCGCGCATGTGGATGGCGTCGATGGCGTGTTTTTCGGGCCGTCGGATCTGAGCGCGTCGATGGGATTGCTCGGCAAGCCGGGCGACGCGCGCGTGCGCGACGCGATTCGCCACGGCATCGACACCGTGCGCACCGTTGGCAAGGCAGCGGGCGTGCTCGCCCCTGATCCCGCGCTGGCGGCCGAATATCTGGCGGCGGGCGCAACCTTCGTCGCGGTCGGCACGGACACCGGCTTGCTGAGCCGCGCGGCCGCGGACCTCGCCGGGTCGTACAAGAACCTGGCGGCGAGCGCGCCGCAGGTCAAAGGCGGGTATTGAAGCGAAAGCCTTTCACTTCCCTTACTCGCCCGCCGGCCAAGGCAAGCCTCGCGCCGACCAATCCAGCTCGACCCCCATCACACAGCGCCCGCTCGCCAGCTGCACGGCAAGTGTCACCGCGATGCACGGCCGCCCGCTCGCGAGCGACAGATAAGGGTTACTGGTGATCGCCTCGCCGGGCAGCAGCACCGCATTGCGGAAGTAAGGCCGATGATCCCAGCGCGCATCGCGCGGATTCGCGACCGGCTGCAGCGACGCGGCGTCCTTGCACCACGCCGGCCCACGCACCTCGTGACCGATCTGGCGGCCGGTGTCGTCGAGGATGAAACAGCTGATGCAACGCTTGAAGGTGGCGAGCAGCGCGAACGCATCGTCCATCATGGCGCCGGCGCGCAAGCCGTCGGCCGCGCGCCGCAGTTCGAGCCGGTACGGCTCCATTTCGGATTCGAACAACGCATGCTGATGCGCACGGCCCTGCGCGATCACGTCGAACGCATCGTCGATCTGGCGATGCACCGACTCGGGCGGCGCGATCTCTGCCGCGGGCCGCCCTAGCAGATAGCCCTGCGCGAAATCGACATTCGACTCGACCGCGAGAATCAGTTCGTCGGTCGTCTCGACGCCTTCGACGACCACCAGCATCCCCGCCTGGTGCAGCAGCGACACGAGTTTCGGCAGGATCGGCTGCTGCGTGCCGTACGTAGTCGCGCGAATCAGCTCGCCGTCGAGCTTGACGAGGTCCGGCCGGATCCGCAGCAGCCGGTCGAGATTCGACTGGCCCGCGCCGAAGTCGTCGACTGCGATCAGGAAGCCGTGCTGGCGATAGCGCGCCGCCGCGCGCGACATCTCGTCGACGCTGCCGCCATGCGATTCGAGAATCTCCAAAATCACGCGCTCGGGTTCGAGCCCCGCGGCGCGCACGATCTTCGTCAACTGGTCGGCGTAGCCTTCGGCGACGAAGGTGGACGGCAGGATGTTCAGGAACAGCCACGCGTCGCCGGGCAGCGCACGACGCGCGTTGCCGAGATGCACCGCGTGGCTCGCGCGGTCGAGCGCGCCTTCGTCGCTCGACGGCTTCGGCGCGAACATTACGACCGGCGGCACCAGCGTGCCGTCGTCATGCTCTCCGCGCAGCAGCGCCTCGAAGCCGACCTGCTTCTGATGCGATAGGCTGTAGAGCGGCTGAAAGTGCGAGATCAGATAGAAGTCTTCCCAGCGGTAACGCGCCGGGTCGGCGCTCGGATCGCCGAACGCTGACTGCAGCGCGTCGAACGGCAGCGCGCGCTCCGCGCAGACACGGTTGCGCCCCGTCTGCTTCGCGCGCAATAACGCTTCGTCCGCGCGATCGAGCAGCATCATGAAGCTTTCGCCGCGCCGATGCTCGGCGACGCCGAAGCTCGCGGTCAGATGGCCGTCCGGCCGTTCGATCGCGGCGATGTCGAGGCGCAGCCGCTCGGCGATCTGCAGCGCGCCGGTGAGATCATCGTCGAGCAGCAGCGCGAATTCCTCGCCGCCGATGCGGCTCACGCTTTGGTAGAGCGCAACCGCGTCCTTCAGCACCTGCGCGACCTGGAATAGCGCATGGTCGCCGACCGCGTGACCGAAGCGGTCGTTGAGCGACTTGAAGCTGTCGATGTCGAGAAAGATCGCGCTGATCTGCGCCCCTGGCGCCAGCGTCTCGAGGCGTCCCTGCGCGTGCTTGACGAACGAGCGACGATTTTGCAGCCCGGTCAGCGGATCGGTCGCCGCGAGTTGCGCGAGCTGGCTCTCGAGCAGAAAGTGATTGCGCCGGAAACGGTAGAAGCCGAAATGGAATACCACCGCCGTCGGCGCACCGATCGCGATGACCCACGTCCACACGGCCGCGTCGACCTCGGGCGCATGAGCTTTGCCGCGCAGCAGCGCGATGGCCGCCGCGTAGAACACCACGCTGCCGGTGACGAAATGCGCGGGCGTGAGCCATAGCGGCGCCGCGCAGATCGGTATCACCACGAATGCGGGCAATAGCCACGGCAACGGATACGCGAGGCCCTTCGCATTCAGCACGAGCCCGGCGATCAGCACCAGTTCGTACGCGACGCCGATCGCGCCGAACAGCGCCGTCGACTTCGCGCGCGGGATCGCCAGCACCAGCAGCGCGAGCAGGAGCGCGCATAGCAGCCGGTACGCGAGCGGCCCGGCCGGTGCGCCGACCAGTTCGCGCGCCGTTACCATGCACAGGAACGCAACCACCGTGAAGCCCATCGTCACGAGGGAAAGCGGCCGCTGATGGTCGAGCGAGCGCCGGTGAAAGCGCTCACGCATGCTTGGCTCGGGCAGGTGCTGCGTCGGGATGGCAGACATAGATGGCTGATCAGGGTTTCCGGTCACTCCGCCAATGGTTATCGGCAAACGTTCGATAAACATTTAGGGCTAACGTAACACGACGTATAAATTCGGCGCCTGCGTGCCGAACGACGCCGCGCCGATCTTTCGCGCGACTCACCATCCGCCGAATGCACGATTAAAAGACTAAAGCTCAAAGCAGGCCGGATTGCCGGCTAATACACCTATGGTTCCGCAAGCCTTTTCGCGCGCCAGGCGAAGATTAACCTTTCAATTTCCTTTAAGCAGCAAAAATTACGTAATTCATGTGGCTCGATTGCGCGCTTATTACCGTATAAGCCGAGCAATGGAGAGTGGCTAAAAGCCTGTGTCTTAAGTAGACTGCTTGCAATGTGTGCCGGGCACCCTGGACAACCCGGTAGAAATGACGTAATCGGCGCCCCATTGCCGAACGACTCCGATGCTCAATGGCTGTCACGTCCGCAATGTGCAACGGGCCGCGACCACTTCCGGGAAACATGGTCCCAATCCTCAACTATCTGCTCGAACGCCAAATCTCGCCGCAATGGCGCGGCATGCTGAGCGCGCTGGCGAGCGAGTTCGAAGCGCAAATCGGACACGACGAGCTGCGCCAGCTGATGCATCGCGTCGGCAGCCGTTTCGCGCTCGCGTATCCGCTGCCCGCCTGCGCATCGACGGCCGAGCTCGAGCAGGTGTTGAATTCTTACTGGCATCAGATGGATTGGGGTTACATCGCGCTCGCCGATGAGGCGGAGTCGCTGCGCATCATTCACTATTGCGCGCCGCTGCCCGCCTTCGGCGAATCGGCGCTCGCCTGGACGCCGGCATTTCTCGAAGGCGCCTATCAGACGTGGTTGAGCGCGTTGGGCGCGCAGGGTTTGTCGGTCGTGCAGACGAGCGCGTTCGGCGAGGACAGCTCGCTCGAATTCCGCCTCGGCCGTCACCCCGCCTGAGCACCAGCGGGCGCTGCACGCATACGTGCGAACGAGCGTGCGACGGCGATACAGCCGCCACGCAGAATCAGGGAACGCAGTTCAAATAAACAGCACCCCGAGCGGTCGGTTTGGGGCCATGCACGGTATGTAACTGACAACGGCATCATGAGTTCATCGAGCGACATCGAAAAACTGTTCGAGCAATTTGGCGGCGACGCCAACGCGTACCAGGAGATTGGCCGCGAGAACGACGCGCGCGCCGCGCGCACTCGTTGGCCGCTGCTCGTGACGCTCGATCTGACGCAACCGGCCATTCCGGCAATCGGCCAGCTTCGCGACGCGAAACCACAGCCGCCGATAACCGTGGCGCCACTGGCCGCCGTCCACGAGGACACGACACCGAAGGACATGGCATCCGTGACGCGCGCGAAGGCACCGCTGTTCACGCGCCCGCACCGGCGTGACATTCCACCGGTACCTGTGGCCGCAGCCCAGCCCGCGGCGCCGAGCGGCGCGTCACGCTTCCGCACGGCTGACGAACTCGACGAAGCGGCCGCGCAAACGATTGCGCCTGTCGCGCCAGGCAGGACACGCCCCGCCGCGCCCGCTTATGGCAGCGCGAGCACGGCACCGGCATCGTCGATGCCACCGCAAACAGCGCCGCAACCCACCTATACGGCCCAACCCGCGCAACCGGCCCAACCGCCGTCGATCCTCGGCAAGCTGTTTGCAGCGCAAACCCCGAGCGCGTCGCCGCAAGCGGCCGCGCCCGCGTCGCTGAACTCGGTGTTCGACCGTCTGCGCGGCACGTCCGCCCAAGGCACGCAAGCACCCGCCGGCACCGCGCGCGGCGGCTTCGCCTCGTGGCTCACCAACGGTCCGCGTCGCTCATGAAAGTCATTGCCGTGGTGTCCGCCAAAGGGGGGGTCGGCAAGACCACCCTCGCCGCCAATCTCGCTTCCGTGCTCGCCAACAGCGGCCGGCGTGTGATTGCACTCGATCTCGATCCGCAGAACGCCCTGCGGCTGCACTTCGGCGTGCCGCTCGACAGCATCGACGGCCTGTCGCGCGCGACTCTCTCGGGCAACCCGTGGCAAACGGTGATGTTCGACGGTATCGACGGCGTGACCGTACTGCCGTACGGCGCGCTGCTGGAGGACGACCGCCGCCGCCTCGAGGCGCAGATCGACCAGCATCCGCAATGGCTCGCGCAGTCGCTGCAGCACCTGCGGCTCGATGCGTCCGACATCGTGATCGTCGATACGCCGCCCGGCTCGTCGACCTACGTGCGAACCGCGCTGAGCGCGGCCACCTTCGCGTTGAACATCGTGCTCGCCGACGCCGCGTCGTACGCGGCGATCCCGCAGATGGAGCGGCTGATCGAAACCTACGCGGCGCCGCGCGCGGACTTCGGCGGCGTCGGCTACGTGATCAACCAGATCGATCAATCCCGCCAGTTGACCAAGGACGTGCTGAAGGTGCTGCGTCAGATGCTCGCCGGCAAGGTGTTCCCCGGCGTGATCCATCTCGACGAAGGCGTCAGCGAAGCGCTCGCCTGCGACACCACGCTGATCCATTACGATCCGCTGAGCCAGGCCGCCGCCGATTTCCGCGCATGCGCCGCGTGGCTCATGGCGGCGCTCGACGCGATCGCCGCCAAGCCAAGGAACGTCGCATGAGCAGTCCAGCCTCCTCGCGCGAGCCCGAGGCCGGCGAGCCGTCGCGGTTCCAACGCTTCATCGACGCAAGCTTCTGGAACAGCCGCATCGTCACCGGGCTCGTCACGATGCTCGCGCTGTACATGCTGTACTTCGTGTTCACGGTGCCGCTCGAGTTCTATCAGCAGTTGACCTTCGCGACCCTGTGCTTCGTGCTCGCGCTGCTGTTTCGCCGTCTGCCCGGCCGCTACGCGACGATGGTGATGATCATGCTGTCGATCGTCGCGTCGGGCCGCTACATGTACTGGCGGCTGACCGAAACGACGTACTGGGAGCATCCGCTCGACGCCGCCTGGGGTCTGCTGCTCGTGTCCGCCGAGCTCTACGCGACGATCGTGCTGATGCTCGGCTACTTCCAGACCGCGTGGCCGCTCAAGCGCAAGCCAATGCCGCTGCCCGCCAATCGCGACGAATGGCCGACCGTCGACGTGTTCATCCCGACCTACAACGAGCCGCTCGCCGTCGTGAAGCCGACCGTCTATGCGGCGCTCGCGCTCGACTACCCGGCCGACAAGATGTCGATCCACGTGCTCGACGACGGCCGCCGCGCCGAGTTCAAGGCGTTCTGTGAGGAAGTCGGGGTGAACTGGACGATCCGCACGCACAATCGCCACGCGAAGGCCGGCAACATCAACGAGGCGCTGAAGATCACGAGCGGCGAGTACCTCGCGATCTTCGACTGCGATCACATCCCGACCCGCTCGTTCCTGCAGATCGGCCTCGGCTGGTTCCTGCGCGACAAGCTGCTGTCGATGCTGCAAACGCCGCACCACTTCTTCTCCGCCGACCCGTTCGAGCGCAACCTCGGCACTTTCCGCAAGGTGCCGAACGAAGGCGAGCTGTTCTACGGCCTCGTGCAGGACGGCAACGATCTGTGGAACGCGACGTTCTTCTGCGGCTCGTGCGCGCTGCTGCGCCGGAGCATGGTCGGCGAGATCGGCGGCATCGCGGTGGAGACCGTCACCGAGGACGCGCACACTGCGCTGAAGCTGCACCGCCTCGGCTACACCACCGCGTATCTGGCGATTCCGCAGGCCGCCGGCCTCGCGACCGAAAGCCTGTCGGGCCATATCGGCCAGCGCATCCGCTGGGCGCGCGGCATGACGCAGATCTTCCGCATCGACAATCCGCTCACCGGCAAGGGGTTGAAGATCGGCCAGCGGCTGTGTTACCTGAACGCGATGATGCACTTCTTCTACGGCGTGCCGCGTCTCGTGTTCCTGACCGCGCCGCTGTCGTATCTGTTCTTCGGCGCGCATGTGATCGAGGCGGCGGCCGGCACGATCGCGATCTACGCGCTACCGCACATGATGCACGCGAGCATCACGAACTCGCGGATGCAGCGCCTGTTCCGCCATTCGTTCTGGGCCGAGGTGTACGAGTCGGTGCTGGCGTCGTACATCACCGCGCCGACGCTGCTCGCGCTGATCAACCCGAAGCTCGGCAAGTTCAACGTGACGGCCAAGGGCGGCGTGATCGAGAAGAGCTACTTCGACTGGTCGATCTCGCGGCCGTATCTGTTCCTGCTGCTGCTGAACCTGCTCGGCTTCCTCGCCGGTCTGGTGCACATCTACATGAACTGGCACGTGCGCAGCATCGTCGAGACCACACTGCTCAATCTCGCGTGGACCAGCTACAACATGCTGATCCTCGGCGCGAGCGTGGCCGCCGCGAGCGAGCGCCGCCAGATCCGCGCGGTGCCGCGCGTCGCGATGAAGATGCCGGTGATGCTGAAGTTCTCGACCGGCCGCACGCTCGCGTGCGAAACGATCGACTACTCGGAAGGCGGCGTCGGTGTCGCGCTGCCCAGCACCATCGAAGTGCCGATGCAGGAGCGCGTGACCGTGTCGCTGTTCCGCGGCGACGAGGAGTACGCGTTCCCCGCCACCGTCAGCTTTACTGAGCCGGGCCGCGTGGGGCTGCGCTTTTCGTCGATGTCGCGCGAACAGGAGTACGAGTTCGTCAAAACCACCTTCGCGCGCGCGGACGCGTGGACCGGCTGGGCCGAGGGGCGCGAGCACGACACCCCGCTGCGCGGTCTGTCGCACGTGCTGAAGGTCGGCGTGCGCGGCATCGCGGGGCTGTTCGAACATCTGTACGACGACTTGCGCAGTTCGATCAAAAGCCGTCCCGCGGACGTCAAGAAGCTAAAAACGAAAGACTGATCTATGGGCTACCGGATGGCCACGGACAATATCGAACGCCCGGCACACGGGCGCAACAGCATTGGACCCCAATCGCGCCTGTCTGCTTGTCACGGCTTGCGACACTCGCGGCGAATCCTGCGCGGCGTCGCCTGCTGGCTCGCGCTGCAGACCGCGCTGGCGTCGTTCGTGCCGCTCGCTCAAGCGGCCACCCCTGCCGCCGCCGCGGCCAAACCGGCGTCGGACGCGGCGGCACCCGCCGGCGCGCCGCAAACCCCGCAAGTCGCGACCGGTGTCGGCAACGTGCCCGCGCCGAGCGCGGCGGTGCCGTTCGATCCGAACGCGATCGCCCAGGGCCAGCTCGCCACGCCGACGCCCGCGCTCGCGGCGGCGTCGGTGAAGGCGCCCGGCATGCGCACGCCGACCACCGCCGAGCCCGGCACGCTGGTGCCCGGAGGCCGCCGCCAGACGCTGACGTTCGCCGACTTCGGCGCGCTCGACCCGCTGCAATTGCGCGGCGTCGACGGACAGAACGGCATCGCGTTCTCGGTGCGCGGCGACGAGGTCGTGACCGGCGCGACGCTGCATCTGATCTACAGTTATTCTCCCGCGCTGCTGGCGAATCTGTCACAGCTGAAGGTGCTGATCAACGGCGAAGTCGCGGCGACACTGCCGCTGCCCCACGAGCAGGCCGGCATGCTGGTCGCGCGCGAGATCACGATCGATCCGCGCTTCATCACCGACTTCAACCACCTGAACCTGCAGCTGATCGGCCACTACACGACGGCCTGCGAAGACCCCGCGAACTCGTCGCTGTGGGCGACGATCAGCAACGCGAGCTCGCTCGACCTGACCTACTCGTCGCTCGCGACGAAGGCGGAGCTGGCCGCGCTGCCGCAGCCGTTTTTCGACCGCCGCGACGTGCGCCGCCTCGAGCTGCCGTTCGTGCTCGCGCAGAAGCCGGGCAACGGCACGCTCGAAGCCGCCGGCATCGTCGCGTCGTGGTTCGGCTCGCTCGCCGGCTACCGCGGCGCGGTGTTTCCCACCCAGCTCGACAACGCGCCGCTGTCGGGCAATGCGGTCGTGTTCGCGACCAGCGACCAGCATCCGGCCGGCGTGACGATTCCCGAGATCACCGGGCCGACCATCGCGGTGGTCGAGCGCGACGCGAACGCGCGCGGCAAGCTGCTGCTCGTGCTCGGCCGCAACGAGGCCGAGCTGAAGACCGCCGCGAAGTCGCTCGGGATCGGCCATAGCGCGCTGTCCGGCGCGAGCGCCACGATCACGTCACTGAACGAAATTGCGCCGCGCGTGCCGTACGACGCGCCGAACTGGCTGCCGACCGACCGCGCGGTGCGCTTCGGCGAGCTCGCCGATCCGAAAGACCTGACCGTGTTCGGCTACGACGCCGACGCGGTGCGCATCAACATGCGGGTGCCGCCCGATCTGTTCATGTGGCACACGCGCGGCGTGCCGATCGATCTGCGCTACCGCTACACGGTGCGGCCGGTGCGCGACCGCTCGTCGCTGAACATCAGCGTGAACAACGGCTTCGTGCAGGCGCTGCCGATTCCGGCGCGCCCTGCGTCGGTGTTCGACCTGAGCCGCTACTTCAACCTCATCATGCCCGACGGCACCGCCGACGCGCGCCGCAACATCCGCATCCCGCCGCTGCTGATGACGCCGCGCACACAGCTGCGGCTGCACTTCTACTACGACATCCCGAACACCGGCGAATGCGCGGGCCGCCTGCTGCAGAACGTGGTCGGCGCGATCGATCCGAACTCGACGATCGACCTGTCGTCGTTCCCGCACTACATGGCGCTGCCCGATCTGGCCGCGTTCGCCAACAGCGGCTTTCCGTTCACGCGGATGGCGGACCTCTCCGAGACCGCCGTCGTGCTGCCGGACGACCCGGACGCGAGCGACTACAGCCTGTATCTGCTGACGATGGGCCGGATGGGCGAATCGACGGGCTATCCGGTCTCCGGCGTGAGCGTCACCCATGCGGCCGACGTCGAGCGCCTCGCCGACAAGGACCTGCTGGTGTTCGGCGCGCCTGGCAAGCAGCCGCTGTTGCAGCGCTGGTCGAAGTCGATGCCGTTCTCCAGCGACGGCGCCGCGCACACGTTCCAGCTCACCGACCTGGTGTTCAAGCTGCGGGACTGGTGGCACGGCGAGCGCGGCGTCGAGCGCACGCCCGCGCGTGCCGATCTGACGATGGTCAGCTCGAACGGCGCGGCGCTGCTAACCGGCTTCGAGTCGCCGCTGCAGCGAGGCCGCAGCGCGGTTGCGCTGATCAGCGCGGCCGGCCCGTCGGATGCCGATCTGTCCGCCGCGCTGCTCGACGCCGACGTGCTGCCGAAGATTCAAGGCGCGATGGCCGTGATCCATGGCCGCGCCGTCACCATCACGTCGAACGGCACCGCATACTACGTGGGCCGTCTGTCGCCGCAGGAGTATCTGCGCTGGGCACTGTCGTCGCATCCGCTGCTGCTGTTGCTCGGCGGCGTGCTCGCCGCGCTGATCATTGCAGCCTTGTTCTACCGGACGCTTCGCGCGATCGCCGCGCGTCGGCTGAAGGACTGATACGGATATGACTCGAATGCGGTTTCGGATCAGCAGAAGAACCTCTTTTGCGCTGGCGCTCGGTATCGGCATGACGGCGTCGGCCAGTCTGGCGGGTTTGAGCGGCGCCGCTCAGGCCGCGCAGAACGGCGCTGCATGCGGCGACTGGGGCGCCTGGCAAAGCTTCGTGCAACGCTTCGTCCAGGCCGACGGCCGCGTGATCGATTACTCGACGCCGGCCCAGCAGACCACCTCGGAAGGCCAGTCCTACGCGCTCTTTTTCGCGCTGGTCGCCAACGACCGCGCGACCTTCGACAAGCTGCTCGGCTGGATCCGCGCGAATCTCGCGGGCAACCAGTTCGACGCCCAGAACCTGCGGCTGCCCGCATGGCAATGGGGCAAGAAGCCGGACGGCTCGTACGGCGTGCTCGATCCGAATTCGGCATCGGATTCCGACCTCTGGATCGCCTACGATCTGCTGCAGGCCGGCCGCCTGTGGCACAACCCCGCCTACACGCAACTGGGCCAGGCACTTGCCGAGCGCATCGCGCACGACGAAGTCGCGAATCTATCTGGCCTCGGGCCGATGCTGCTGCCGGGGGCGCAGGGCTTCAGGAACGGCAACGTCACGCGTCTGAATCCGAGCTATCTGCCGCTGCCGGTGTTGCGCGCGCTCGCGCACGAGGTGCCGGACGGTCCGTGGGCCAAGCTCGCCGACAACGCTTATCAGTTCGTCAAAACCGTGTCGCCGCAAGGCTTCGCGCCTGACTGGGCGGGGTGGCAGAACGGCCGGTTCGTCGTCGATCCGAAGAACGGCGACGTCGGCAGCTACGATGCGATCCGCGTCTATCTGTGGGCCGGCCTCGCTTCGCCCGCCGATCCGCTCGCGAAGCCGTGGCTCGGCGCGCTCGGCGGCATGCGCGCGAAGGTCGCGCAGAACGGCTTCCCGCCGGAGAAGGTGTCGTCGACCACCGGCGCGGCGAGCGGCGAAGGCCCGCTCAGCTATTGGGGCGCGCTCGCGCCATACTTCAAGACACTGGGCGACGAGCACGGACTCGGCCTCGCGCGCACGCGGCTCGCCGCGCTCGAGGCGAATGTTCCGGGCCGTGAACCGGTGTACTACGATCGTGTGTTGGGTCTGTTCGGCAGGGGGTTCATCGATGGCCGCTATCGCTTCGATGAAGCCGGCGGTCTCGTGCCCGCCTGGAGGACCGCATGCGATTGAACGCCCTCGCCGGGTCGCTGCATATCGCGCTGTGCGTCGGCGCGCTCTTGTGCGCGGCCGCGGCCGCGCCCGATGCGCTCGCGCAGGCGAGCAAAGATCCGCTGACCGTGCTGATCGATCAGGGCAAGTACTGGCAGTCGCATCAGCGCGGCGACCTCGCCGAGCAGGCCTGGCAGAAGGTGCTCAGCATCGATCCGAAGCAGCCCGACGCCCTGTTCGGCATGGGCATGCTGCTGGCCGACCGCAAGGACGGCGCCGGCGCGCAGCAATACCTCGCGCGGCTGAAGGCGGCCGCGCCGAATTATCCGAATCTCGATGAGCTCGGCCGCCGCCTTGGCGAAACGAGCCCGCGCGACCAGACCATCAGCGAGGCGCGCCGGCTCGCGCAAGCCGGTCAGAGCGCGAGCGCGGTGCAGGAGTATCAGCGCGCGCTGGCCGGCAAGCCCGCCACGCCCCAGTTGCAGCTCGAGTATTACCAGGCGCTGTCGGCGACGCCGCAAGGCTGGGACGAAGCACGCCGCGGCCTCGAACAGCTCGCGCACGACAATCCCAACGACCCGCGCTTCGCACTCGCGTACGCGCAGCATCTGACCTATCGCGACGTTACGCGGCGCGACGGTATCGCGCGGCTGCAAAAGCTCGCCGGCGACACCTCGGTCGGCGCGGCGGCGAAAAAGAGCTGGCGCCAGGCGCTGCTGTGGCTCGACGCGCGGCCCTCGGACGCCGCGCTGTACGAGTCGTACTTCCAGACCGCCGGTGAAGATGCCGCCGTGAAGGCGCGCTTCGATTCGATGGTGCAGCAGGACAGCGCGGCGCGCGCCCGCGCGCAGGAAAACGCCGCCGCCGACGCGCGCGGCCGCGTGATCGCCGACGGCTTCGCCGCGCTCGACCGCGACGACATCGTGAGCGCGCGCGCCCGGTTCTCGTCGGTACTCGCGAACAGTCCTAACGATACCGACGCGCTCGGCGGCATGGGCATCGCCGCGCTGAAGCAGGAGCGTTTCGCCGAGGCGCGCAACTACCTCGAGCGTGCCTCGCGCGGACCGAATCCGGCGCGCTGGAAAACCGCGCTCGACAGCGCGACCTACTGGACCTACACGAGCGAAGCGATCGGCGCGCGCAGCAATGGCGAGTTCGCGAAGGCGAAGGCACTGTTCGAGCGCGCGATCGCGCTGAATCCGTCCGACGTGACCGCCCAGGTGCAGCTCGGTGAAATGCTGCTCACGACCGGCGACCCGGCCGGCGCCGAGCAGGCATACCGGATGGCATTGCGCCGCCAGGCCGACAACCCGGACGCGATTCGCGGCCTCGTCGGTGCGCTCGCCGCGCAGGGCCGTGCCGACGAGGCGCTGCGGTTCGCCAATCAGCTGAACGCGCAGCAACAGGCGAAGGTCGGCGGCATCGACCGTTTGCGCGGCGACGCGCAGGCAGCGCAGGCGCGCGCGGCCGAAGCGCGCGGCGATCTCGGCAGCGCGCGCAGCCTGTTCGAAGACGCGCTGCTGAACAAGCCCGACGATCCGTGGCTGCGGCTCGACCTCGCGCGCATCTACGTGCGCCAGGGCGCGGTCGCGAATGCGCGCAGCATGATGGACGGTCTGCTCGCCACGCATCCGGACATGACCGATGCGCTGTACGCGAGCGCGCTGCTGTCGGCGGAAACGCAGGACTGGTCGACCGGTCTCGCGCAGCTCGACCGTATTGCGCCCGCGCAGCGCACCGATGCGATGACGACGTTGCAGCATCGGCTGTGGGTGCATCGGCAGGCCGACCTCGCGACGCGCATGGCGAAGCACGGCCAGACGCAGCAGGCCATCGCGACCTTGCGCGCCGCCGAGCCGGTGGCCGGCAACAACCCCGAGCTGATCGGCGTGATCGCCGGCGCTTACCAGCAGGCCGGCGACCCGACCCGCGCGCTCGCACTCGTGCGCGGCGCAATGAGCGCGGCGCCCGGCAACACCGATCTGCTGCTGCAATACGCGAGCATTCTGTCCGCGGCCAACCAGCAGGCCGAGCTCGGCACCGTGATGCGCCAGTTGCAAGGCATGCAACTGACGCCGCAACAGCGGATTGACTTCAACAACCTGAATCTCGGCATCGTCATCCGACAAGCCGACGCGGTACGCCTGCGCGGCGATCTCGCGAGCGCCTACGACGTGATCGCGCCGTGGCTCGCCGCGATGCCCGACAACCCCGACCTGCAGGCCGCGCTCGGCCGCATGTATGCGAGCGCGGGCGACGACCGCAACGCGCTCACGAGCTTGCGTGTCGCGCTGCAGCGCCGCCCCGACGATCTGAATCTGCTGCAGGCGGCGATCTCGGCCGCGGCCGGCGCGAAGCAGTTCAGCTACGCCGAAACGCTCGCGAACCAGGCGCTCGCCCTCGCGCCCAACGACCCGGGCGTGCTCGCGACCGTGGGGCGCATGTATCGCGCCCAGGGCAAGCTGTCGCTCGCGTCGACCTATCTGCAACGCTCGCTGGTCGCGGCCAATACGCCGCTGGCGGCGAACGCGCCCCGCAACGCAGGCACCAACGTGCCGCGCGGCTGGGAAGCGGCGATGGGCCAGATCGGCGCGACGCCGCTGCCGGGCACCAATCCATTCGAAGGCAAAACGGCGATCGTCCCTTCGGGCGAGGCCGACAATGCCGCGCGTCCCGCGCTTCCGTTCCTGAATACGCAGTCTTCCTCGCCGACGCAGACCGTGCCGAACTATCCGCCGCCCCTTCAGCCCGCGCCGTATGTCGCGCCCTATACGGCGCCCGCCGCGACGCCTTATAACGCGCCTGCCGCACAGCCCGCGCCGGTCGCCGCACCGTACGGAGCGCCCCGCTCCGCCGCCGAGGTCGGCGGCTACGGACAGGAATCCAACGGATCGAGCCAGTCGGGCGCGCCGTTGCAGCCTTATCCGGGGCAAGGTCAGGCGCCCGGGCAGCCGATGCCGCGGCAGCAGTACGACGCGGGCTATGCGCAGCCGCAGCCCTATGCGCAGCAGCAAGCGTATCCGCAGCCACAGCCTTACCCGCAGCAGCAAGCGTATCCGCAGCAACCGGCGTACGGGCAACCGGCGTACGGGCAGCCGGCATACGGGCAGCAGCCCTACGGCGCGCAGGACGGCTATGCGGCCACACCGTGGCCTATGTCGCCGGCCGCGCGCCAAGCGCAGGCCAACGCCGCGTCGACGACGGCGCTGCCGTACGGATCGACACGCACGAGCACGCAGAAGAGCGCCAAGAAGAGCACGGCGAAAACGAGCCAACCCGCGCCGGTCTACGCGCAGCCGCCGCCGTATCCGCAGCAGCAGGGCTACGCGCAGCCGTATCAGCCGTACCCGCCGCAACAGCCCTATCAACAGCAGCCTTACCCGAACCAGGGCTACTACGCGCAGCAGCCGTACATTCCGCAACCGCCGGCCGGCTACGCGCAGCCGTACTACCCGCCCGGCAGCAACGCGCAGAACAACCCGCAGTCGAACGTCGCGAACGCGCAGACGCTCGGCGTCGCCGAGGAGCTTGCGCAGGTCAATCGCGAGCAGTCGAGCACCGTGTCGGGCGGCCTGATCTTCCGCAATCGCGTCGGCGAGGACGGACTGTCGTCGCTCACCGACATCGAGGCGCCGATTCAGGGGCGTATCAAGGCGGGCAACGGTCACGTGGTCGTGACCGCGACCCCGGTCACGCTCGACGCAGGCACCGCGTCGAACAGCACGTCGACGCTCGCGCGCTTCGGCGCGGGGCTTTCGACCGCGTCGTCGAAATCGGCGGCGCAGAACGGCACCAACAACTACGGCAGCCAGACCGCAAGCGGTGTGGGCCTGTCCGTCGGCTATGACAGTCGCAGCATCAGCGGCGATATCGGCGTGACGCCGATCGGCTTGCGCGAGACCAACATCGTCGGTGGCGCGAAATACAACGGCGGCATCACCGACAAGGTCTCGTACTCGATCGCGGTCGCGCGGCGCGCGGTGACGGACAGCCTGCTGTCGTACGCGGGCGCGCGCGATGCGGCCGCCGGCCTCGAATGGGGCGGCGTCACGTCGAACGGCGCGCTTGCCAGCCTCAGCTGGGACGACGGCACGAGCGGCCTGTACGTGAACGCGTCGTATCAGCACTACATGGGCACCAACGTGCCGAGCAACAACGCGGTCAAGGGCGGCGGCGGCGTCTACACGCGTCTGCTGAAAGACGCCGACCAGACGCTGACGGTCGGCGTGAACACGACGATCATGGGCTACAACCGCAATCTGTCGTACTTCACTTACGGCCAGGGCGGCTACTTCAGTCCGCAGCAGTACGTGATCCTGAATCTGCCGGTCGAATGGTCGGGCCGCGCGGGCCTGTTTACATATGACGTGAAGGGTTCGATCGGCGTGCAGCATTATCGCGAGGATGCGTCGAACTACTTCCCGCTGAACGACGGCTCGACGCGGCAAGGCGACGCGGCCGCCGCCGCGCAATCCCTCGGCAACGGTCTGACCGCCGTCTACCCGGGTCAGAGCAAGACCGGCGTGTCGTATTCGATCAGCGGCGTCGGTGAATATCAGCTCGCGCCGCAGCTCGCGGTCGGGGCGACCGCGTCGCTCGGCAATGCCTATGAATATCGCGAGTGGCTCGCGGCCGTGTACGTGCGCTACAGCTTCAACAAGCAGACCGGCTTGCAGCCGTTCCCGCCGGTGCCGTTGACGTCGCAGTATCTGTCGCTGTCCAACTGACGGACGCACTCGTTGGCTGAGGTCGCGGCTTGCATTCGATGAATCGCAAGCCTCGTCGCCCCCGCCCTCACTTTCGTTCGCACTCCGTCGCATAGCGCCGGCCATGCTCGAGATAGCCGGCCTCGTGGCTGCTCACGAGCTCGACGGCGGGTTTGGGGAGTGGATATCGTGTGATGTTTATCTTCGCCATCGTATGGTGCGTTCCATGAAGTTCGAAGCTCGCGCAGGAGTCGGGGACGGCAGCACGATTCGCACCTAACCGTGGGCACGACCACGCCTTACACCAAGGTATCGAGCCACGCCGGAAATGCGGGCACTTCTTCCGCTTTCGCCGCGCAGCAAACGCGCCTCGCGGTAAATGTCGCCCGCGCATCGAACGAGGTGCCAAATTGGTACGGTTTCGGACACGGGTGCTTACCCGGCAAAACCCCGAATAGCGTCTGCGATGCATCAACGACAAGGCGTTGTGCCCTACAATATTTGGGGTTCGCGAGGCTGCGCAACGCGCGCGAACCCTCGACGCTTCGGTCAAGAGCCAATCATTTTCGACGTGATTTCACGTGGAGCGCTGCATGCCTTTTCCGGCACAAGACTGCGGCTGCGCTGGCTGGCGCGGCGAGATGGCGCGACGCATCAGCGAATTCGACTGGCGCGCCACCACCCTCGGCGCGATCGAAAACTGGCAGCGCAGTCTGACCTCGACGGTCCAGATGATGCTCGCCTCGCCGGTGCCGCTCGTGCTGTTGTGGGGCGAGCCCGGCTACATGATCTACAACGACGCCTATGCGCTCTTCGCGGGCGGGCGGCATCCGTATCTGCTCGGCCGTCCGGTGGAAGACGGCTGGCCCGAAGTCGCCGATTTCAACCATCACGTGATGGTCACCTGCCTCGCGGGCGGCACGCTGTCGTATCGCGACAAGGCGCTCATGCTGCTGCGCGACGGCAAGCCGGAAGACGTGTGGATGGATCTGTACTACAGCCCGGTCGCGGGCGACAGCGGCGCGCCGGCCGGCGTGCTCGCGATGGTCGTCGAGACCACCGGGCGCGTGCTGACCGAGCGGATGCGCCAGCAAGCCGAAACCGAATTGCACGAGACCAACGAACGCCTGCAGCTCGCTCTGAACACCGGCGCGGTGCTCGGCACCTGGGTGCTCGACGTGCGCACCGGCGAGGTCACGGGCGACGAACGCTTCGCGCGGACCTTCCTGTTTGCGCGCGACAAAGCGTCGAAGGGCGTCGCGCGCGATGCCGTGACGCAGATGATCCACCCCGACGACCAGGCGCTCAACGACCGCCTGACCGCCGAAGCGATCCGCAGCGGCGAGCCGTTTCGCGCCGAGTACCGAATCCGGCGGCCTGACGACGGCTATATGTGGGTACAGGCGAACGGTCGCTGCCAGTTCGACGAACACGGCGAACCGACGCGCTTTCCGGGCGTGCTGATCGACATTCACGACCGCAAGATCGCCGAACAGCAGCTTCTTCAGTTGACCGAAACGCTCGAGCAGCGCGTCGCCGATTCGATCGCGGCGCGCACGCTCGCCGAGGAACAGCTGCGCCAGGCGCAGAAGATGGAAGCGATCGGCAGCCTGACGGGCGGCGTCGCGCACGACTTCAACAACGTACTGCAGGTGATCAACGGCAATCTGCAGATGCTCGCGGCCGACGCCGACGACGACCCGCTCACGCAGCGGCGTCTATCCGCCGCGACCGATGCCGTCAAACGCGGCGCGAAGCTCGCCGCGCATCTGCTCGCGTTCGCGCGGCGTCAGCCGCTGTCGCCGACCGTGCTGAATCCGCGCCGCCTGCTGACCGGCATGAGCGAGATGCTGCATCGCGCGCTCGGCGAAACGGTGCGGATCGACACGGTGCTCAGCGACGATCTGTGGAACGTGCAGGTCGACCGCAACCAGCTCGAAAACGCGCTGCTCAATCTCGCGATCAATGCGCGCGACGCGATGCGCGCCGACGGCGTGCTGACCGTGCGCGCGACCAACCGCACGCTCGACGCCGCGTTCTGCCGCGGCAAGCCGGAGTTGTCGCCCGGCGAATACGTGGAGTTCTCGGTTGCCGACACCGGCTCGGGCATGCCGCCCGAAGTGCTGCAACGCGTGTTCGAGCCGTTCTTCACGACCAAACCCGACGGCCACGGCACCGGCCTTGGCCTGTCCATGGTGTTCGGCTTCGCGCGGCAAAGCGGCGGGCATGTGTCGATAGAAAGCGAAGTGGGACACGGCACCACGGTGTCGCTGTTCTTTCCGCACTGCCGCGAGGCGGAGACGCCGGAGACCGTCGATGGCACCGCGGCACCGGTCGGCGGCGGCGAAACGATACTCGTCGTCGAGGACGATGCCGACGTGCGGCTGACCGCGGTCGAAATGCTCGCGCAGCTCGGCTACAAGGTGCTGACCGCGTCGAACGGCGACGCGGCGCTCGAATTCATCGACAGCGACATGCCGATCGATCTGCTGTTCACCGACGTCGTGATGCCCGGCAAGCTGAAGAGCGTCGAGCTCGCGCAACGCGCGGCCGCGCGCACGCCGCCGCTGCCTACGCTGTTCACGTCGGGCTATACGCGCGACGAAATCGTCCACCACGGCAAGCTCGACGCCGGTATCACGCTGCTGTCGAAGCCGTACCGGCGCGACGATCTTGCCCGTCTGGTGCGTAACGTTCTACGCGCGGGCGCCGCGCGCGCGGACCACGCGGCCGGGATGCGCGAAGCGCGTATCGCCGCATGCGTGCCGCCCGCCGCGTACGAAAGCGCCAACACGTGCGCCACTGCGAAGGGCCCGCGGAAAGCGTCGAACCAAGAGCCGAAGAAAAAGCCGCACAAGCCGATCCAGCCGCGTGCGGCCCACGAAGCCGCGCGCGTGCTGTTCGTCGAGGACGACACCGAATCGCGCGAGGCGCTCGGCGAACTGCTCGGCGCGTTAGGCCTCGCTTGCACCGCGGTCGCGAGCGCGGAAGCAGCGTTGCCGCTCGCGAACACGCAACGCTACGACGTACTGTTGACCGACCTCACGCTGCCCGGCATGTCCGGCCACGAACTCGCGCGCGCGGTGCGGCGCGTGCAGCCGGAGATACGCGTGCTGCTGGTGTCGGGCTACGGTCGCAGCGCGGAGATCGGGGCGGCGATTCCCGGTGCCCGGCTACTCGGCAAGCCGCTCGATATCGCGCAGTTGCGACACGAGTTCGCGCAATGGCTCGACCACACCGAAGCGGCGTCCTAGATGCTATGAGGGAGAGCAGCGTCAGCTCCTTCAACGTGGTCGCGGTAATCCCCGGCGCGTCGCAGATGAAGGTCAGGAACGCAACGCTAGCATCATCGGAAGCGAAGCAATCCGCGGTTCAGCGGGCCAAACCCCGTGTAAATCCGGAATTGGAAGGACCCGCCCAAACCGTAAGATCGACATAAACCGGTCAGGCAGGTGTTCGCGGCATGCTAGATCTTCCTCTTTCCGATGACGCCTGGGCGCGCATCAGTCATCTGTTCAAGCAGGACCCGAAGAAACGTCTGGGCCGGCCCGCGCGTCCTCCGCGCGAGATCCTGGACGCGATTCTGTGGGTCGTCACGCGCAACGAGAAATGGCATCGGCTGCCCGGCACGTTTCCGCCGTCGCAGACGTGCTACATCAGGTGGCTGCAATGGCGCCGCACGGGCTTGATGAGCGCGATTCTCGACGAGCTCGGCCTGAGCGGTTGCGCGCTTGCATCGGCGTCTCGAGCGGATTCGGCGCCTGCAGCGGGGTCGACTGCCGACGCCTGAAATCGCGGCCTGGAATGGCATATATTGTTGGTAAGGATGAGTACCGCAACGGCGCGGCCCCGATCTGCATCAGCCGCGCGGGTGCGGGTATGATGCCGGGCGCGGTGCCCGCCGCACCCGCTTCCGATGCCGCATTTTTTGCCACGAGAACCATCATGCCTGCCCAACACGACGAAGCACCCGGCGCTCACGACACGACGGACAAGCCGAAGCACAAGACGCTGTCCATGTCCGTGCGCAATCTCCTGATGGTCGCCATTGGCGTCGTGATGTTCACGATCGTGTCGGGCGTCGTGCTGTACAACCCGATCATGTACGGCGACGAGATCCCGAACTTCGGCATCATCCTGATGCTGACCGTGCCGGTCATCGCAGGCGTCGCGTTTCGGGTCGGGCTCGACGCGTGGCTCGATCGCGAGTGAGCGGCAAGAACGCCACGTCCTCATCCCATCATGCCGCCTTGACCGGCAATACGACCCACACTTCGAGGCCGCCGCCGTCGCGCGGATGAAACTGCAGGCCGCCGCCGTGCAGCCGCGCGATCCGATCGACGATCGACAGCCCCAGCCCCGTGCCGCCGCTATGCGCACGCGCATTGCGGCCGCGCTGGAACGGCGCCTTCAGCTTCTCCAACTCCTGCGCCGTCAAACCTTTACCGCGATCGCCGACCGCAACCGTGACCGCGTCCTGCGTTGCCCACGTGCGCACCGCAAGCCCGCTGCCGCCGTAGACGATCGCGTTCTGCATCAGATTCATCAGCAGCCGCATCATGCTGATCGGCCGATATCGAACGGCCGGCAAGCTGCCCAGCGACAGGTCGAACTCGTGCCCGAGCCCCGCGAAGTCGCCCGCGAGCCGTTCGATCAGCGCATTCAGATCGCCGGGCTGCGCTTCCTCGCGCTCGCCGCTGCCCGCGTAATCCATGAACTGCTGCAGAATCGTCTCGATCTGATCGAGATACGATTCGGCGGCGATGACGAAACTGCTGTCGGCCCCCTGCGGCATCGCCATCGCCATCGACAGGCGCAGCTTCGTCAACGGCGTGCGGATGTCGTGCGAGATGCCCGCGAGCATCAACGCGCGCGTCGCTTCGGCGTCCTGTAGCGCGCGCGTCATCTGATTGAAAGCGCTGCCCACGGCGGCGATTTCGGCGGGGCCGTCGGTGGGCAGCGGCGCGGGCAGGTCGCCGGCGCTGACGCGCCGCGCCGCTTGCGTGAGCTCGTGCAACGGTTCGTTCAGGTGCAGCTGGATCGCGTAGCCGGCGAGCGCGGCGAGCACGCCGAGACCCAACGACAGGAAGATCGCCGCTTCGAGGCCGCTGCCCTGCGCGTCCTCGGGAACCGGCAGCGCGATCCAGTATGGCGCGCCGGCCAACGAACCGGCCGCGTGGTCGGACCCGGCAGCCGGCGCATGCATGCGAATCCACAGCCGCTGCGCGCCGTCGGTCTGCCATCGCACGGGCATATCGGCGGGCAGATGCTTCTGCAGGCTGTCGATGAAAACGCCGCGCTGATAGGTGCTGTACACCCGCAACAGATCGTGCGGCGGTGTGTCGGTCGCTTCGGGCGGCAACTGCTCACGCGCGTCGAGACGCGCGGTCAGCGCCGCGCGCGAGGCGGGCGGAGTGGCCGCGAGCAGGTTGTCGAGCGTCGTCACGTAGGTCGCGAACACGGCCGCCGCGCGTTCGACGCGTGGCCGCTGCACGTAATGCAGCAGCACGACGATCGAGCAGATCTGGCTCAGCATCACGAGCGCGATCAACAGCGCGATATTGCGCGCGAGCAGCGTGCGCGGCAGCAGTGCGCGCGACAGTGAGCGCATCATGATTCGACATCGGCGACGAGCATATAGCCGATGCCCCAGACGGTGCGAATGAAACGCGGCTTCGACGGATCGTCCTCGACGATCTGCCTCAGCCGCAGCACCTGTACGTCGATGCTGCGATCGAGCGCGTCATGGTCGCGCCCTCGCGCACGCGCGAGCAGGTTGTCGCGGCTCACCGCACGATTCGGCGACGACGCGAGCGCGACCAGCAGCAGCATCTGCGCGGAATGAATCTCGAGCGGCTCGCCCGCGCGCGACAGCTCCTGCTTGCCGATGTCGAGCGTGAAGTCGCCGAAACGCACGCGCTGCGACGTCAGGGTGAGGTCGCCCGCGGCCATCTTCTGGCGGCGCAGCAACGCATTGATTCGCGCCACCAGTTCGCGCGGCAGAAATGGTTTCGCGAGGTAGTCGTCGGCGCCGGTTTCGAGGCCGGTCACGCGATCGAGCGGATCGCCCTTCGCCGTCAACATCAGGATCGGCAAGGTCTGCCCTTGAGCGCGCAGCTTCGCGCAGATCTCGAGGCCGTCCTCTTCGCCGATCATCAGATCGAGTATCAGCAGGTCGAACGGCTCGCGCTCCAGGTAGCGATTCAGGCGCTTGCCGTCCTCGGCCGCGCGCACGTCGAAGCCATGACCGCGCAGAAAGCGCAGCAGCATGTTGCGCAACTCGGCTTCGTCGTCGAGCACGATGATCCTGGCGGGGCGTTCCATCCGAAAGCTCCTCGATAACCGAGCCGCTCAGTGTGCGGCCCCGCGTTCCTGCATGAATGCCTCGATCTGCGGGAGCGTGATGTAGCCGGCCTTCTGCGTGTCGATCTCGTCGAAATGACGCGCGAGCAGCGGCATGCCGGCCGCTGCCTGGTCGCGCGTCAGCTTGCCGTCGTGGGTGGTGTTCGCGCTTGAAAAACGCGTTTGCAACTGCTGCTCCATGTGCTCCATCCGCTGCTGGCTGATACCTTGCGGCGCGGCGGCCTGGGCGAACGCGACGGTGGACGCGCAGCACAGCAGCACGGTGGCGAGCAACTTCTTCATGACTGACTCCTTCGGTTGGAACATCGACCGTCGCCTGCCTGGGTGCCGCGAGCCGTTTCGATGACAGGCCGAATTGTTGGCCAGACGCCGCGCGATCGCAATTCGAGAATCATGTCGAATCATGTCACGGCACCGGGTGCCGCTGCAGCGTGACATCGAATGAAATGAGTTCGCGGTTTCGTTTTGCGGGCCTGCTGCGTATCGTTCCGTCTGCCGTTCGTCGGCATTCACGTATCAGGAGTCCCAAATGACTATCCGTCTCGCCTGCGCCTCGACTTTCACCGCCATCGGTCTCGCCTGTTCTTCCGCTGCCTACGCGCGAGTCGTGGTGTATCTGCCCGCCGCCGTCGTTTACGCGCCGCCGCCGCGGCCGGTCTACTACCCGGTGCCGGTCAATCCCGTGTACGTATCGGCACCGCCTGTCGCCGTGCCAGTGGCGGCCCCGACCATCGTCGCGGCGCCGCTCGCACTCAACTATGCGGTGGTGCCCGCGCCGACGGTCAGCTATGCGCAACCGCTCGTGATCGCGCCGCGTTGAAAGCGCGCGCCGGGCCGTCGCGCGGGCGGTTTCGATCGCCCCGAGACCGACCCACGCCGTTGACTCAGCATAGGACACGCGCCTCGCGGGCACGCCTGGTGAATTCCCGTTGTCCCGTTGAAAGGTGGAGCGCCGCGTAAAGCTTGCATGGAGTTTGCCGCTTCTTACCATCGCGCACCGCGCCAGGCGCGCGCCCGATGTGGCGCCCTGCGCCGTCACGGCTGATATTGACTACATATAGGCGGGATGGAACGGACCTTGCGATCCCTGTCAGGTTCGCGCGCCCCTATCCCACCTTCTTTCCTGGACCTTTGTGATGAGCTACCAAGATATCGACAAGGAAATCGCCCACCTCGAAGTCGTTTTCAACGCACTTTCTGGGCGCGACCGTTTTCCGTTGTCGTACTGGCAGCGTCGGCTGCATGTGTTGAACCGTTCGTCGATGGTGCCCGCGCAACGCCAGCGCGTCGCCCGCCTCGAAGCAAGGCTGCGCTCGGTCGGCGCGCGACTGGACGAGCTCGCCGGCGCGACGCGCGTCGGTTCCTGCACAAGCCCGCTGATGGCGGGCGGGTCCGGCATCCGTTCAGCCAGTTAATATCCGTGCCCCAAGCGCCAGCACGAGCGCGGGCACCATCACCAGCGCGCCGACTTTCAGAAACTTCATGAAGCTGACGTCTTCGCCTTCGCGGCGAATCGCGTTGAGCCACAGGATCGTCGCGAGCGAGCCGGTGATCGACAGGTTCGGCCCGAGGTCGACGCCGATCAACAGCGCGTCGATCACACGCTCGGGGCTATGCGCCTGCATCACGGTCGAACTCGCGATCAAGCCGGCCGGCAGGTTGTTGATCAGATTGCTGAGGAGCGCGACGCTCGCGCCGGCCCACCCGGCCGCTTCCATTTCGTTGTGTTCGGTCGCGCGGCGCAACGCACCCGCGAACAGGTTGATCACACCGGTGTGATCGAGCATCTCGACCAGCACGAACAGTCCGGCGACGAGCGGCAACACGTTCCACGAAATTTCGCGCATCATCGGCAGCGGCGATCTGCGCTCCTTGATCAGCACGACGAGCGCGGTCAGCGTGCCGAGGATCGCGGTCGGCAGGCCGAGCTGGATGTCGTAGGCGGAGACCGTCAGCAGCGCGCCGGCCGTCAGCGCGATGCCCGCGAGCGCGACGCGCCCGCTCGCCGACAGCTCGACCGTGTCGAGATTTGCCTCGCAGACGCCAGCGAGCGCCTCGCGTTGCGTCCAGCGCAGCATCACGAAGGTCGCGGCAATCGACAGCACCGACGGCAGCGTGAAGCGCAGCATCCACGGTCCCAGCGGCGGCGTGTGATTGCCGTACAGCACGATGTTGGCCGGATTCGAAATCGGCAGCACGAAGCTCGCCGCATTGGCGACGAACGCGCAGACGAACAGCAGCGGCAGCGGCGGTGTCTTCGCTTTCTTCGCCGCCGCGAACACGGCGGGCGTCAGCACGACGGCGGTGGCGTCGTTGGAAAGAAACGCGGTGATCACCACGCCGAACAGATACACGAGCACGAACAGCTTGCGCGGCGAACTGCGCGCATGATTGACAGCGAGCACCGCGACCCAGTCGAACAGCCCTTCGCGGCGGCCGACTTCGGATAGCAGCATCATGCCGAACAGGAACAGATAGACGTCGGTGCCCTTGCCGATCGCTTCGACCGCGAGATGCAAGGGCAATAGGCCGAGGGCGACGAGCAGCACCGCGCCGGCGACGGCCCACACGGCTTCGGGCCATTTGAACGGCCGTATGATCACGCCGGCGGTGGCGAACGCGGCAATACTCCAGGAAAGAAAAATGGAATTCACGGCTTGACGCCTGGATAATGGGTTATGTGGGTGGCTGCGCAAAGCGCGCAACCTTGTTGTTCGGGGCAACAAATTACCACAGCGGTACCACGGCGAGCGCTCCATAGCAGCGTGCGTGCCTTCATGCGCGGACCTTTCAGCGCGCATATCTCTCGACACGATTAACATCACCGCGACAACGATCTGTTCCCGCCCACCCGCCTATTCAGTTTGAATGGGCATCCCTACTATCCGCATTCTCACGCGGCTTCTCGCGAGCAACGGATAGAACACGATGCAAACACACGCTTGCGCTCCCACGCGCTACCACGGCGCGGCGATCGCGCTGCACTGGCTGGTCGCCGCGCTGATGATCTGCGGCTTCTACATCGGCTGGATCATGACCGATATCCCCGGCTTTACGCCGACGAAGCTCAAGTACTTCTCGTGGCACAAATGGATTGGCGTGACCGTGTTCGCGCTGGCGCTGCTGCGGGTGCTGTGGCGCGCGACGCATCGCGCGCCCGCGCTCGATGCCGCGACGCCCGCGTGGCAGAAGGCCGCCGCGCATCTGGTGCACGGCCTGCTGTATCTGCTGATGCTCGCGATTCCGCTGTCCGGCTACTTCTACAGCTCGGCGGCCGGCATTCAGGTCGTGTATCTGGGCATCGTGCCGCTGCCGACGATCATCGGTCCCGATCAGGCGCTGAAGGCCGCGCTGCGCACGGTGCACGTGCTGCTCAACTACACGCTGCTCACGCTCGTGATCATGCACGTGCTTGCGGCGCTCAAGCATCAGTTCGTCGATCGCGACGGAATGCTCGCGCGCATGGTGCCGTTTCTGAAGACCCGCGCATAACGATATGACGGCTTGAAGAAAGCCAAAACTCCTGTCGATTGGTTACGACTGGTTGGCAATCAAATTCCTCGCGGTGTGCAATCAGGCCGCGAAGCTCGGATAGGATGCGTACCATCATGAAGACACCCTTTTATCTCTCCGCTCACCGCGCGACGCTCGCTTCTTTCGCGGCGCTTGCGCTGCTCGGCGCGAACCTCGCGCACGCCGACGTCGACCTCGCGAAAAGCAGCGTCATCGCCACGACCAAACAGATGAACGTGCCCGTCGACGGCAAGTTCAGGAAGTTCTCCGCGCAACTGAATTTCGATCCGGCGAAGCCTGCCGCGGGCAGCGCGAACGTGTCGATCGACACCGCGAGCTACGACCTCGGCGCCGACGACTACAACAAGCAGGCGCAAGGCAAGGAATGGTTCGACAGCGGCGCCTTCCCGAGCGCGACCTTCGTGTCGAGCTCGATCGCGCCGGCTGGCGGCAACCAGTACAAGGTGACCGGCAAGCTGACGATCAAAGGCAAATCGCAAACGGTCGTCGTGCCGGTCGTGATCGCGAGCCAGGGCGCCACGCAAACTTTCGACGGCTCGCTGCCGATCAAGCGCACGCAGTTCGACGTCGGCACCGGCGAATGGAAAGACACGTCGGTGGTCGCCGACGACGTCGTCATCAAATTTCATCTGGTCGCGGCGAAGAAATAACCCACCACGCCGCAGCACCGCCTTACCCTTCGACCTCTGGAGTCCACCTTGAAGCAATCCTTTCTGCTCGCCGCCGGCGCGCTCGCCGCTGCATGCTCGTTCAACGCGATGGCCGCCGCCGAAACCTACCTGCTCGATCCGTCGCACACGTCGCCGAGCTTCGAGACCGACCACTTCGGCGGCCTGTCGATCTGGCGCGGCAAGTTCCAGAAAAGCAGCGGCACCGTCGTGCTCGATCGCGCGGCGAAGACCGGCACGGTCGAGGCGACGATCGACCTGACCTCGGTCGGCATCGGCAACGACAAGCTCAACGAGGAACTGGTCGGCGACAAGTTCTTCGACACCGCGAAGTTCCCGACCGCGACCTACAAGGGCACGCAGATCCGCTTCGACGGCGACAAGCCGGTCGAAGTGATCGGCACGCTGACGCTGCACGGCGTCACGAAACCGGTCAACCTGAAGATCGAATCGTTCAAGTGCATCCAGCACCCGATGCTCAAGCGCGAAGTGTGCGGCACCGAATCGGTCGCGACGTTCAATCGCGACGATTTCGGCATCGACTTCGGCAAGGCGTACGGCTTCAACATGAAGACCACGCTGCATATCCAGGCCGAAGGCGTCAAGCAGTAAGCGCATCGCGCCCGGCACGGCCGGGCGCCGAACTACTGGATCGCGGGCTGCGCCGGCGCGTGCGACGCGCGGCGCGCTTCCAGCCACGCGACCAGCTCCTCGCGGCGCATGGCCTTCGCGAACAGCCAGCCCTGTCCGTACTGAACGCCTCGGCGCAGCAGATACCCGACCTGCTCGTCGCGCTCGATTCCCTCCGCCACGACTTCCACCCCCAATTCGTGCGCCATGTCGATGATATGCGGCGCAACGATGCTCGACGCCGCATCGCGGGCGATCGTGTCGACGAACGATTTGTCGATCTTCAGAGCGTCGATCATGAAAGTCTGCAAATAGGCGAGGCTCGAATAGCCGGTGCCGAAATCGTCGATATAAACCGGGTGGCCGGCGCTTCGGAAGGCCGCGATCGTCTGCCGGGTCACATCGGCGTTCAGGCAACTGCGCTCGGTCGCTTCGATCCTGATCTGCGCGGGACGCAGGCCGGTTCCGGCGAGCCTCGCGGTGATCAGGTTAAGAAAGCGCGGCGTGCGCAGATCCTCGCCGCTCACGTTGAACCCGCTTTTTCAACAACGCGTTGAACGACACGCGTGCGGCCGGCCGTGCCGGCCCTGACCGGCGGCGAGCGCGGCAAGGTACCATTACGGGCTGGCGGCGTCGCGACGCGCGCCGTCACCGCTTTCGTTCATTGCCATCGCCCGCTTCAACTCCCATGAATTCGCCAACCCGCCGCATCGCGCACCTCGACATGGACGCGTTTTACGCGTCCGTCGAACTGCTGCGCTATCCGGAGTTGCGCGGGCGCGCGGTGGTGATCGGCGGCGGGCGCAACAGCGCGCCGCAGGTGCTCGAAGACGGCAGCAGGCGCTTCGCGAAGCTGCGCGATTACGCGGGCCGCGGCGTCGTGACCACCTCGACCTACGAGGCCCGCGCGCTCGGCGTGTTTTCGGCGATGGGCATGATGAAGGCCGCCGCGCTCGCGCCCGACGCGATCCTGCTGCCGACCGACTTCGATTCATACCGCCACTACTCGCGTCTTTTCAAGGCCGCCGTCAGGACGTTCACGGACCGCATCGAGGATCGCGGCATCGACGAGATCTATATCGACCTGACCGACCTGGCGGGCGAACCGGCCGACATCGGCCGGCGCATCAAGGACGCCGTTCATCAGGCCACCGGTCTCACGTGTTCGATCTGCGTCGCGCCGAACAAGCTGCTCGCGAAGATCGGCTCCGAACTCGACAAGCCTGACGGCCTGACGATCCTGACGCCGGCCGATATACCGCTGCGCGTGTGGCCGCTGCAGGTACGCAAGGTCAACGGCATCGGCCCGAAGGCCGCGCAGAAGCTGACCACACTCGGCCTCGCGACGGTCGGCGATCTGGCCGCCGCCGACGCCGGTTTGTTGCAGGACAACTTCGGGCGCAGCTATTCCGCCTGGCTGATGCAGGTCGCGCAGGGTCACGACGAGCGGCCCCTGGTGGTCGAATCGGAGCCGAAGTCGATCAGCCGCGAGACCACGTTCGAGCGCGATCTGCATCCGCGCCACGATCGACCGGCGTTATCGAGCGCGTTTACGGGGCTGTGCGTGCGTGTCGCCGACGATCTCGTGCGCAAGGGCTACGTGGGCCGCACGATCGGCATCAAGCTGCGTTACGACGACTTCCACACCGTCACGCGCGACCTGACGCTCGACGAACCGACCGCCGACGCGAGCGAAATCCGCCGCGCGGCGACCGAATGTTTGCGACGCGTGGAGTTGAACCGCAAGCTGCGGCTATTGGGCGTGCGCATCAGCACGCTGACGTCGGCCAGCGAACAGGCGCTGAAGCCGCGCCTGCCGGTTCAGGCCGACTTGCCTTTCGCGAGCGACGAATAGGCGCTGTCGCCGGCGACGCCGGTCGCGTTCGCACGCATGGCCGGCACGTCGCCTGACGTGGACAGCGCCGACGCCGCCACCGAAAACGAGAACGTGTTGACGCCGTTGGCGCTGTGCGCGGACACGGTGCCGCGATGCATCTCCGCGATCGCCTTCACGATCGCGAGCCCGAGCCCGTGGTTTTCGCGGCTATTGGTGCGCGAGACTTCCGCGCGATAGAAACGGTCGAACAGATGTTCGAGGACGTCCGGCGCGATCGGCTCGCCAGGATTTGCCACGGCGACGCGCACCTGGTCGCGCATCGGTCCTTTCCCGCGCGCGATCGTCACGCTGATCGACGCGCCCGGCTCGCAGTGCTGGATCGCGTTCATCAGCAGGTTCGTGCACGCGCGGCCGAATAGCGACCGGTTCACGCGCGCAAACGCATCGCCGTGCAACTGCGCATGCACGCGCGCCTCTTCGAGCGGAATCTCCAGAAACTCGAGCGTATGCGCGAGTTCCGCCGCGAGCGACACCTCGACGAGCCCCGTCGCGCGTTCGCCCTGATCGGCGCGCGCGAGGAACAGCATGTCGTTGATGATCGTGCGCATCCGCTCGAATTCTTCGAGATTCGATTGCAGCGTGTGGCGCAGATCGTCGACCGAGCGGTTGCGGGTCAGCGCGACCTCGGTCTGGCCGATCAGGATCGTGACCGGCGTGCGCAGTTCATGCGCGACGTCCGCGTTGAACGATTCGAGCCGGCCGTAGGCGCCGTCGAGCCGTTCGAGCGCGCCGTTGAACGAGTTCGCGAGGTCGTTCAGTTCGAGCGGCAGCGATGCCGTATTGAGCCGCTGCGAGCGGTTGTTCGGGCTGACCGCCGATGCGTCGCGCGTCAGACGCGTGAGCGGTGCGAGACCGATGCGCGTGACCGAGTAGCTGAGCAGCAGCACCGCGAGACTGCCGAGCGCGGACAGCGCCGCGAGCGCCGAGCCGAACACGCGCATCGTGCGCAGGTTCGGTGAATAGCTCGACGCGACCTGCAACTGCACCGGCGGCCGCGCGGCGTTGGCGGGCAAGCTCACCGTCGCGGTCAGCATGTCGGGGCCGCCCGCCGGCGCGATGCGCGCATAGCCGCCCGGCCAGCTCTTCGTGACGGTGCCCTGCACCGGCGTGCCGAAGTGATAGCTCGGGTCCGCGCTCGTCACCGAGTACACGGTGCTGCCGTCGTGCGGCGTCATGTCGGTGAGTTTTTCGCGGCACATCCGCCATTTTTCGGGCGTCACCGCGTGATAGACGATGATGCGCGCGATCTGCGTGCGATCGTCGAGCGACTCGCGCAGATGATGTTCGAGCTGCGTGCGCAGCACCAGAAAGAGCCCCGTGCCGACGAGCGTAAACACGAACAGCGCGACCAGCGCGAACATCGACGCGAGACGGCGGGCAATCGAACGGTTCATGACGTCTCGGCCTCTTCGCGCACTTCGAGCACGTAGCCCATGCCGCGCACCGTGTGCAGCAGCTTCGACGGGAACGGGCCGTCGAGCTTCGCGCGCAGCCGCTTGATCGCGGTTTCGACGACGTTCGTGTGGCTGTCGAAGTTGACGTCCCACACGAGTTCGGTGATCGCGGTCTTCGACAGAATGTCGCCCTGACGACGCGCGAGCACGCTGAGCAGTTGAAACTCTTTCGCGGTCAGGTCGAGGCGTACGCCGTCGCGCGTCGCGCGGCGGCCGATCAGATCGACGAACAGATCGCCGACGGAAATCAAGGTGGACTCCTGCGAACGCGTGCGGCGCGCGAGCGCATGCAGACGCTCGACCAGTTCGAGGAACGAGAACGGTTTGGTCAGGTAGTCGTCCGCGCCTTCGCGCAGGCCGCGCACGCGGTCGTTCACGTGATCGCGCGCGGTCAGCATGATGACCGGCGTCGACTTGCGCATGCGCAGCGCCTTCAGCACGCTGAAGCCGTCGCGCTTAGGCAGCATCACGTCGAGGACGATCACGTCGTAATCGAATTCGGTGGCCAGATGCATGCCTTCCTCGCCGTCGAGCGCGACGTCGACGACCCAGCCCTGCTCTGTCAAACCGGAGCGCAGGTAGTCCACCACCTTGTGCTCGTCTTCAACGATCAGCAATTTCATCGGCGTCCCCATGCCACGTTTGGCGGTCAACTGTCCATTATACGAAACGCCCCTGATGCCTCGCGCCGATCCCACTGCCTCGGCATGCAAGCTCTGCCGGGGCGATTCAGTGTGCAGGAGCCGGCATCTCCTTCTGCTGCGCGCCGCCGGCTGGCGCTTGCTGCGGCGATGCCGTAGCACTGGCGACGTTCGCTGTCGCGTTCGTACGGGTAGCCTCGTTCCCGGCCATTGCGCCACCTTGCGCGCCGCCCTCCCAGCCGCCGCCGAGCGCCTTCACGAGCGCCACCGACAGCGTCAACTGCTGGCCGTGAATCTGCACGTCCGTGCGCTCGCTGGTCAGCAGCGACTCCTGCGCGTCGATCACGTTCAGATACGCGACGAGGCCGCCCGAATAGCGATCGTTCGCGAGCGACAGCAGCCGCTGCGCGTCCTCGACCGCCTCGCGCGACTGCTTCGCCGCGCCGTCGAGCACCGACAGTCCTGTGATGCCGTCCTGTACCTGCTGGAACGCGCTCAGCACGGTCTGCCGATAATTCGCCTCGGTCGCCTTGTAGCCCGCGCTCGCGTACTGGACGTTGGCCGCGCGCCGGCCGCCGTCGAAGATCACTTGACCGACCGTCGCGCCGAGCGTCCACATCAGCGTCGGCGCGCTCAGCAGATTGGCGAACCCGGTGCTCTCCCAGCCGATGCCCGGCGTCAGCGTGAGGCTCGGGAAGAACGCCGCCCTGGCCACGCCGATCTGCGCGTTGGCCGCCGCCATCGCACGTTCCGCCGAGGCGACGTCGGGGCGCCTTTGCAGCACGTCGCTCGGCACGCCGAGCGGTACGGTCGGCGGCTTGATGTCGAGCACCTTCGGCTCGATCGCGAACTGCGGTGCCGGCACGCCGACCAGCGCGGCGATCGCATGCTCGAACTGCGCGCGCTGATTGAGCAGCAGTTGCGCCTGCACGCGCGTCGAATCGAGCTGCGATTTCTGCTGCAGCACGTCGAGGCCCGATACCGAGCCGAGATCGTGCTCGGTGTTCACGTAGTCGAGCGCTCTCTGCTGCAGCTTCACCGACTGGTTCAGCACGTCGATCTCGCGGTCGAGTTCACGCAGCGTGAAGTAGTCGGTGGCGAGGTCGGTCGTCAGCACGAGCCGCGCGTTCGCGAGATCGTCCGCCGACTGTTCGGCCGACGCCTGCGCGCCCTCGACCTGACGACGGATGCGGCCGAACAGATCGGTGTCATAGCTGATCGTCGGCCCGAGCTGGATGCTGTTCTGCACCGTCGATTCGGTCGGCGTCGCGTAGTTCGTCAGCGGCCGGTCGTGCGAAATACGGAAGCGCGAGGCCTGTGCGTTGAAATCGACTTCCGGCACGCGCTGCGCGCTGGTGTTCGCGAGCGTCGCCTTCGCCTGCTCGTAGTGCGCGCTCGCCGCGGCGAGCGTCTGGTTCTGCGCGAGTGCCTGGGTTTCGAGCGTCGCGAGCGTCGGGTCGGCGAAGCCCGTCCACCAGTCCGGCGCGATCGGCGCATGCGACGGCGCGGCGACGCGCCAGAACGAATCGGTGTGCCATTCGGGCGGCACCTCGGCCTGCGGCCGCTGATAGTCCGGGCCGACCGTGCACGCGGCGAGCAGCGCCGCGCCGGCGCAAGCGCTCAGCGCGGTGAAGACGGTGCCACGCGTACGCGCCTGGCGTGAGGCCGCGAACGTCACGACGCCCCCTTGCCGTTCTTCTGCAGCGGCTGCACCTGCACGTGATCGCCATCGGCAATCGAATCGCTCGGGTTGACGATGATGCGATCGCTCGGCGAGATACCGCTTTCGATTTCGAGCTGCTGACCGAGGTCCACCGCGATCACGACCTTGCGCAGGCTCACGTTGCCCTTTGCATCGACGACCGCGAGGCGCGGACCCTCCGCGCGAAACAGCAGCGCGTTGCCGGGCACCGTGAGACGCGCATGCGCGGCGGCCGGCACCGCGACCTGCACGTACGCGCCGGGGCGCAGCTCGTCGTCGGGATTCGGCAGCGTCACTTCGATCTGCAACGAGCGCGTGGGCACGTCGATCGCGCCAGATATATGCGTGATCTTGCCGTTGAACTGCTGGCCCGGCAGCTCGGCCTGCGTGACCACGACCTTCTGCCCGACCGCGACGTTCTGCGCGTAGGCCTGCGGCAACTGCACATAGACGCGCAACGGGTCCGATTGAGCAAGCGCGAACAACGCACGGCTCGTGCCGCTGCCCGCGTCGATCAGATCGCCGACGTCGACGTTGCGCTGCGTGACCACGCCGGTAAACGGCGCGACGATCCGCTTGAACGATTCGAGCTGCTGCAGACGCTTGACGTTCGCATCGGCGGCCGCGAGATTCGCGAGATCCTGCGTGTAGGTGCTTTGCCGTTCATCGAGTTCCTGCTGCGACACCGCATCACGCTGGCGCAACTGCTGCCAACGGTCCAGCGAGCTCTTCGCGAGCGCGAGGCTCGAATTGATCTGCTGACGCTGTGCCAGAGCCTGCGCGAGTTCCTGGTCGATTTCCGGCGTATCGAGCTCGGCGAGCAGTTGCCCCTGCTTCACGTGGGTGCCGATGTCGGCGTACCAGTGCAGCAGATAGCCGGTCGCGCGTGCATAGATCGGCGACTCGACATAGCCGCGCAGCGTGCCCGGCAGCAGCGTGTCGCCGCCGCCCTCGGTCTGGGTCGGCGTGACGACGTTCACGTACTGCGTGGCATTCTGCTGCGCGATCGCCGCGACTTCGCGGTTTTGCAGCACGTTCGCGATCACGGTGCGAAGTGTGCCTGCCACGAGCAGCACGAGCACGATCACGACGGCGATCTTCGCGCGCTTCCATTCGCGATGGCGCGGCGGCAGCCGGTGCTCTCCTTCTTCGGTTTCCCGCGCGGGGATCGCTAGCGATGCATGAGTTTTTTCGGTCATCTCAGTCAACCATCGTTTAACTTTTACGCGAGCGTCGCCGCGCTGCTGGGTTCCGGTGCGGGGGTGTCACGATGGCCGCCACTGCCACTGCCACCGCCGTTGCCGCCAGCGTCGCCACCGCCGTTGTCGTCGTCGCCGCCGTTCTTATGACGGCGCGCGAGCCACGAATGAATTCCCGCAAACACGAGCGGCACGAAAAACAGCGTCGACACGGTCGCGAACAGCAACCCGCCGATCACCGCGCGGCCAAGCGGCGCATTCTGCTCGGCGCCCTCGCCGAGACCGAGCGCCATCGGAATCATGCCGATGATCATCGCGAACGCGGTCATCAGCACCGGACGAATCCGGCTCGCGCCGGCTTCGAGCGCGGCCGTGAGCGGCGGCGCGCCGGCCGACAGCCGCTGGCGCGCGAACGCGACCATCAGAATACTGTTCGCGGTCGCGACGCCCATCGTCATGATCGCGCCGGTCAGCGCCGGCACGCTCAGATGGGTGCCGGTCAGGAACAGCATCCACATGATCCCCGCGAGCGCCGCCGGCAACGCGCTGACGATGATCAGCGGATCGACCCACGACTGGAAGTTCACGACGATCAGCAGATACACGAGCACGATCGCCATCGCGACGCCGATGCCGAGCCCAAAGAACGAACTGCGCATCGTCTGTACCTGGCCGCGCACGGTGATCGTGCTGCCGCGTGGCAGCGAGCCGCGCACCTCGTCGACGATCTTGTCGACCTGATTCGCCACGCTGCCGAGATCGCGCTTTTCAACGCTCACATACAGATCGATGACCGGACGGATGTTGTAATGCGTGACTTCCGCGAACTGGCTCTTCGGCGAGATCTGCACGAGGTTGCCGAGCAGTTGCGTCGGCCCGTTCATCGTGGCCGAGACCGGGGTGCGCAACAGCTCGTCGATCGAAGACACCTGGTACTGCGGCGTCTGCACCGCCACCTTGTATTCCACGCCGTTCCTGTTGTTGACCCAGAAGCCCGGCGACGTCTGCGAGCTGCCCGATAGCGAAACGAGCACGTTCTGCGCGACGTCGTTCGCGGTCAGGTTCAGTTGTTGCAGGCGGGTGCGGTCCATGTGCAGATCGATCACCGGTTCGTCGAGCTTCTGCTGGATATGCGTGTCGACGGTGCCGGGAATCAGTCGCACCTGCTTCAGAAGCTTGCGCGCGACGTCGAGGTTGCCCTGCTGATTCGCACCCGAAATCTGCACGTCCACCGCGGCAGGCAGGCCGAAGTTCAGGATCTGCGTGACGATATCGGCCGGCTGAAAGAAGAACTCGACGCCCGGGAAACGCTGCGGCAGGATCGCGCGCAGCTTGTCCATGTAGATCTGCGACGGCTTGTGGCCTTCGTTCAACGCAATCTGGATCTCGCCGTCGAGCGTGCCCATCGTGCCCGCGTTGCTATACGACAGGTTGATGCCGCTATACGGCAGCCCGAGGTTGTCGAGAATCGTGCCCAACTCCCTGGGCGGCACGACTTCGCGGATCACCTTCTCGACCTCGTCGGCCAGCCGCGCGGTTTCTTCGATACGCGTGCCGGTCGGCGCGCGCATGTGCAGACGGATGTCGCCCGCGTCGACGCTCGGAAAGAAGTCTTCGCCGAGTGCAAAGAACAGGCCCATCGACAGCACGCAGAAACCGAGGAACAGCGCGCCGAACATCTTGCGACGCACGAGCAGGCTGCTCAGGATCATGATGTAAGTCGCGCGCATGCGCTCGAAGCCTGCGTCGAAGCGGTGATACAGACGCATGAACAGATTCGGCTTCGTGCCCGCCTTCGGCTTGTGCGCGTGGCCCATCAGCAGCATCGCGAGCGTCGGCACGAGCGTACGCGACAGGATGTACGAAGCGAGCATCGCGAACACCACCGCTTCCGCGAGCGGCACGAATAGATAGCGCGCGACGCCGGTCAGGAAGAACATCGGCACGAACACGATACAGATACACAGTGTCGAGACGAGCGCCGGCACTGCGATTTCGCCGGCGCCTTCGAGAATCGCATCGTGCAGATTCGTGCCCAAGTGCAGGTGCCGCTCGATGTTCTCGATCGTCACGGTCGCGTCGTCCACCAATATGCCGACCGCGAGCGCGAGGCCGCCCAGCGTCATGATGTTGATGGTCTGCCCGAGCGCGTGCAGCACGATCAGCGACGACAGAATGGACAGCGGAATCGAGATCGCGATGATGCAGGTGCTGCGCCAGTTGCCAAGGAACAGCAGGATCATCGCGGCGGTCAGCGCGGCGGCGGCCAGCGCTTCGCGCACCACACCCTGCACCGCCGCCTTCACGAATACCGACTGGTCGAACAGCGCGGTGATCTGCAAATCCGGCGGCAGCGCGGCGCGCGCGGCCGGCAAAATGCCTTTCAACGTATCGACGATCGACAGCGTCGACGCGTTGCCGTTCTTCAGCACCGAAATCAGCACGCCGCGATGACCGTTCTGCCGCACGATGTTGGTCTGCGGCGAGAAGCCGTCGCGCACATGCGCGACTTCACGCAGGTAGGTCGTCGCGCCGTTGACGGTGCGCACCGGAATGTCGTTGAGGCCTTCCAACGTCGGTGGCGACCCGTTCATTTCGATCGTGTATTCCTTCGGCCCGATCTTGGCCGTGCCGGTGGGCAGAATCAGGTTTTGCGCGTTGAACGCGTTGACCACGTCGGCAGGTGTCAGGCCCTTGGCCAGCAGCGCGCGCGTGTCGAGGTCGACCGAGATCAGCCGCGATTTGCCGCCATACGGATACGGCACGGCCGCGCCCGGAATCGTCACGAGTTGCGGTCGCAGGAAGTTCAGCGCAGTGTCGTTGAGATCCTGCTCCGAGAGTTTCGGACTCGACAGGCCGAGCTGGATGACTGGAATACTGGAAGCCGAGTAGCTGATGACCAGCGGCGCGGTGGCGCCCGGCGGCATCTGCTTCAATTGCGCCTGCTCGATGGCGACCGTCTGCGCGATCGCCGTCTGGATGTTCGCGTTCGGCTGCAGAAACACCTTCAGGATCGCGATGCCGGGGAGCGATTGCGATTCGATATGTTCGATGTCGTTGACCGTCGTGGTCAGACTGCGCTCGTTGACCGACGTGATGCGGGTGGCCATGTCTTCGGCCGACAGCCCCGTATACGTCCAGATGATGCTGACGACCGGAATGTTGATATCCGGCAGCACGTCGACGGGCATGGTGAACAGCACGAAGGGCGTCGCCAGCACGATCAGAATTGCCATCACGATGAACGTGTATGGCCGCTTAAGCGCTACGTTGACGATCCACATTGAAACGGGCCAGAGAAAATGCGGGTGGAGGGAGGGATTGAATCTGCGCTTATGCTAGATCGATGGCACCAACGCCTGCATGGCATGAAAATGGCGAAATCGTCAGGAAGCTTGTTGAAAGCAAATGTGCCATTTTTGGAGGCGAAGGGCTCTCGCCGAATTAGCTGCGAATTAGCCGCAAAGCAAACGTTTGTTGAATAAATTTACGCGCAGTTAATGAAACGTTTGCTGATACGCGGCATGTTTTTTGGCTGAATAATATGAAACATGCTTTCAGATTGATTCGCACGACGGGGCGATTTTGCTCCGTGCGGCCATCCCCTTCAACGAAAATAGGCCGGTCGACCTGAATGGTCGACCGGCCTTCATTTGCAGTTATCCGTATCCTGGCGTCAACGCCCGCGACGCTTATTTGGCGAACAGCGACGACATATCGGCGAACGCCTTGAACTCGAGCGCATTACCCGACGGATCGAGGAAGAACATCGTCGCCTGTTCGCCGACCTCGCCCTTGAAGCGCACATGCGGCTCGATGATGAATTCGATGCCAGCCTTCTGCAGTTTGTCCGCGGCGGCCTGCCATTGCTCCATCGACAGCACCGCGCCGAAGTGGCGCACCGGCACCGCGTCGCCATCGACCGCGCTGGTATGACGGTGACCGACTTCGTCCGGCGCCAGATGCGCGACGATCTGATGACCGTAGAAATTGAAATCGACCCATGCGTCCGAACTGCGCCCTTCCGGGCAGCCGAGCAATTCGCCGTAGAACTCGCGCGCGGCGGCGAGGCTATGAACAGGAAACGCCAGGTGGAACGGCGGCAAAGCGGTTTCGGCAACGCTCATGATAGAAAGACTCGCTGGGGTGGGAGTGAGGATGAATTACGACTGGCACGACTGGCAACCGGTTCAGTTGACGCAAAGTTTAATCATGAATAAAAATGTTGAGAAACGATATATATTTGACCTGACCATCACCAAAATCGATTGATCGATCATGCTCAGCGAGTTGAAAACCTTGATTGCCGTCAGCCAGTACGGCACGTTCTCCGGCGCGGGCGCGCGCATCGGGCTCACGCAATCGGCCGTCAGCGCGCAGATGCAGCGGCTCGAACAGGAACTCGGCTTTCGGCTGTTCGACCGCACCGGCCGCTCTGCGACGCTCAACGAGGCGGGCCGCGAAACGCTCGCGCTCGCCGAGGAAATGATGACGCTCTATGCGCGGCTCTCCGAGCGCAGCGGCGGCGCCGCCGAAAGCGGCATGCTGCGGGTCGGCGCGATCGCGTCCGCGCAGGTGTCGCTGCTCGCCGACGCGCTCGCGCGCTTTCGCGACGACCGTCCCGGCTGGCGGATTCGCGTGGTGCCGGGCGTGTCGCTGGGGCTGCTCGGCCAGGTCGACTCGGGCGAGCTCGATCTGGCCGTCATCATCAAACCGCCGTTCGCGCTGCCGTCGGAACTCGAATGGCGCACGCTCGTCGCCGAACCGTTCGTGCTGCTCGCGCCGAAACAGCTTGCGCGCGGCGGCCGCTCGTGGCGCGAACTGCTGCGCAGCGAGCCGTTCATCCGCTACGACCGCGCGTCGTTCGGCGGACGGCTCGTCGACCGTTTTCTGCGGCGCGCGCGCCTTGGCGTGCGCGATGCGGTCGAGCTCGACGAATTGCAGGCGATCGTGCAACTGGTCGCGCGCGGCATGGGTGTCGCGCTGATTCCGAATACGGCCGGGCTCGGCAAATGGCCAGCGAGCGTCGTCGCACTCGAACTCGGCGATGCGAGCTTCGAGCGCGAGATCGGGCTCGTGCTGCGGCCGCGGCATAGCCGGCCGGTGGTCGCCGATGCGTTGGCCGAGTGTATTGCGAGCGCGGCGCACGGTTGAGCGCTTTGCACGCCGCATTCGATGCGAGTTCGCTTCGGGTTCGCTTCGGGTTCGCTTCGGGTTCGCTTCGGGTTCGCTTCGAGTGTGCTGCCATACGTACGCGCAACTGTATCTGTGAGTCGCGCGCGACAGCGCGCAGAATCGTCGCTTCATTCAACCGGCTGTGTGGCACGTTGCATTGCATTGTCGAACACGCGCTCCGCCCTTACCTTTGCCCGCCATGATCGCCAGCCCTCTGCTCACCGCCGATGTCCTGATCGCCTACAGCGCCTATTTCGTCGGCACCGCGAGCCCTGGGCCGAGCAATCTCGCGATCATGTCGCTCGCGATGAGCGCGGGCCGACGCGCGGCACTGGTGTTCGCGCTCGGCGTGGTGTCGGGCTCGTTCTCATGGGCGCTGCTCGCGTCGCTCGGGTTGTCGGCGGTGCTCGCCGCCTACTCGGAATGCCTCGTCGCGATCCGGATCGCGGGCGGCTTGTATCTGCTGTGGCTCGGCTTCAAGTCCGCACGCTCGGCGTGGAGCGCCGGCAAGCCGGCCGCGAGCGCGGCGCGCGTCGACGAACCGCTCGGGCGACTCTATCTGCGTGGCCTTTTGCTGCATCTCACGAATCCGAAAGCGGTGCTGGTGTGGCTGTCGATCGTGTCGCTCGCGATGTCGCCGGTACACGGCGCCGCGCACGTGACGCCGGTCGTGCTGGGCTGCATGGTGATCGGCGCGACGGTATTCAGCAGCTACGCGGTGCTGTTTTCGACGGCGTCCGCACGCCGCGTCTATACGGCGATCCGGCGCTGGCTCGATGGCTCGCTCGCGGTGATGTTCGGCATTGCGGGGGTCAAATTGTTGACGTCGAAGAGTTGAGGTGGGTCGGGCGCGTCTGGGTCGCCCGAGGCCGCGCTCTGCGATACTGGCGGTTCGGCTCCATCAACGACGGCTGCTAACGCACCCACCCACGCAACGATGAACGGCAACGACCACGACGCACCTTCTTCCAACCAACGCTCGCCGCTGCAAAAGCGGCTCTATCTCACCGGCGCGGCGATCCTGGTCGTCAGCCTGATCGCCGCGGTGCTCATCTACGTGAGCGTGCCGCCGTCCGATAGCGCGGTCGCGATGTACGGCATCGTCGATCCGCGCTATCAGATCGAGCTACAGCAGATCGGCGGCAACGCGGCGGTACTGATGGCGCAGTTGCATCAATGGTTCGATAGCTTGTGGCACGGTGTCAGGCTCGCTTATACGGTCGCGGCGCTGGGCGCCGCGCTCGCGGCTGGCTGCATTTTCATCGGCCATTTTTTCGCGGACGATTGAGTCGCGAGGCGCTCGCATCGAGGCGCTCTCGTACCAAGACCGAGTCACCGCCTGCGTTGTTCTTCTAGATATCGAAGTACAGATAAAACTCCCATGGATGCGGACGCAATTTGATCGTGTCGATCTCGCGGCTGCGCTTGTAGTCGATCCAGGTCTGGATCACGTCGTCTGTAAAGACATCGCCTTTGCGCAGGAACGTGTTATCGGTTTCGAGCGCGGCCAGCGCCGCGTCGAGGGAGCCCGGCACCTGCCGTATATTGCGCGCTTCTTCGGGCGGCAGATCGTAGATGTTGCGGTCGAGCGGCTCGCCGGGATCGGTCTTGTTTTCAATGCCGTCGAGGCCGGCCATCAGCATCGCGGCGAAAGCAAGATATGCATTGGCCGACGGGTCCGGACAGCGAAATTCGACGCGCCGCGCGTTGGCCGAATCCGAATACATCGGAATGCGCGCCGCGGCCGACCGGTTGCGCTGCGACATCGCCAGATTGACGGGCGCCTCATATCCGGGTACCAGGCGTTTGTATGAATTCGTCGTCGGCGCGCAGAAGGCCATCAGCGCGGGTGCGTGCTGGAGCAATCCGCCGATGTACCAGCGGCACATGTCCGAAGTCAGCGCCCAGCCGCCCGCGTCGTAAAAGAGGTTCTGTTCGTCTTTCCACAGGCTCTGGTGACAATGCATGCCGCTCGCATTGTCGGCGAACAGCGGCTTCGGCATGAAGGTTGCGACCTTGCCGTGCCGACGCGCGACGTTCTTGCAGATGTACTTGTAGATCATCACGTTGTCGGCCATGCGGGTCAGCGTCGCAAAGCGCATGTCGATCTCGTTCTGTCCCGCGGTCGCAACTTCGTGGTGATGCACTTCGATCTGTACGCCCGCCTGCTGGAGCGTCAGCGCGATTTCCGAGCGGATCTCCTGCAGCGTGTCATGAGGCGGCACCGGGAAATAGCCCTCCTTGTAGCGCTGCTTGTAGCCGAGGTTGCCACCGCCGTATGCGCCTTCGTCGCGACCGGTGGTCCAGTCGCCCTCGCCCGACTCGACGTAGTAGTAGCCGCAGTGCTGATCCTGGCCGAAGCGGATGGAGTCGAAGATGAAGAATTCGAGCTCCGGCCCGAAATAACACGTCGTCGCGATGCCCGTCTGGCGCAGATAGTTCTCCGCCTTTTTCGCCACGTAGCGCGGATCGCGCGAATACGGCTGCCGCAGCACGGGATCGACGACGTCGCAAATGATCGACAGCGTCGGCGTGCCGCAAGCCGGGTCGACGAAGGCCGTTGCCGGGTCAGGCCGCAGCAGCATGTCGGACTCGTGGATCTCCTGAAAGCCGCGGATCGATGAACCATCGAAACCGATGCCGGCGCTGAACAGGTCGTCGTGAACCTCGGGAAGCGTGATCGAAAAATGCTGCCAGAGTCCGGGCAAGTCGGTGAATTTCAGATCGACGATCTGAATATTGCGCGCTTGCAGCAGGCCGATCACATCGCTTGCGCTTTGTGGTCGCGTGACGCGATAGCTGCCCGCTTCGACGGACACCGCAAACGGCGATCCGGTGGTTCCTTGCGTACTGGCCATGAACTTTGCCCTCTTCCGCCCCATTACCGCCCGTGTACTTATAGTCCAACGTTAGTACGTCCACGCGCGAAAACAAGGCGGCAGTGCGTGGACCTAGCGGTCTTGCTCCAGTGCCTTCAAATGAGCCTCGCCGGCATCTCTGGCAGCGGCCGAGGTCGCATACGTCTCGTCCGAAACGAGCGAGCGTTTGACCTCACGGGCCGCGAAGTCGACCAGCGTGATTACCCAGACATGCTCGCCGCCCTGCTCGGCCGTTTGCACGAAAGCGCGCACGTCGCCCTTGTCCTCTGATTTCATCGTGACCTCCTTGTCGAAAAGTCGCGCGGGAAAAGGGGAGCGCGACAATAAAGCCATTCGCGAGCCGCGGTGCTTACCTCACGGAGCGCGTAGCTTGATCTTAGGCAATGGAATCGGTCCGATGACAGTTTTCTCGCTTCCGATGCCGAGCACAGCCGATGGGTTCGGCGGTGAAAGCGGCTTGCCCGCAATCATCTAAAGCCCTCATCGACACCTTGTCGGGAGGCGCGGTTGCGCCGGTCGAGTAACGCGGACGGGCGTTCGAATGGGCGAGCCGTCTCCCCCCGGGGACCTCAGTCGCGGAAATCGAACTCATTCAGTTTGCGGCGTGGAATGGCGTTGGCCAGTCCGTCTTGCGAATGAGATGAGCGCCGCCCGAGGTAATTCTTCCACTGAAAGCGCCCACAGCGAATACGCAACGCTGCGCTGGAACAACAAGCCGACAGCAGCCCGAAGCTGCCCCTTGCCCAGCGCGTACACCGAGTCGGTCACGGCGACGGCACCGTGCATCAGAATGCTGGCATGCCGGTAGCATCCCATCATGCAGTCATTGCAGGGTTGCCGTTGATCGGGCAAGCGGTCGAGGTCGAAGACGGAGCCCATCGGCTCAGGCCACGCCTCGCAACGCCAAACATCGAGGTTCCAGTCGATGTAAAAGTACTTGCTGCCACCGATGCATGGAACCAGTTGCTGTTCGCCGCGCACGAAACGCGCGACCTCTGCCAGCGCAGCGCTCGGGTCCATGACACGGAAATGCTTCTTGAGGCGCGCGATTGCCCTCAACGCTTCGAGTAGTTCGTCGGTGTTCAGGTCGACGAGTTTCGATTCTTCGTCGTAAACAAGCGACGTAGATCCAAACGCCTCGCGCCGTGGATAGGAAAAAACGACGGCATCGAAGCCAAGCCGGTTGAGCGTCTCGGGAAGCAACTCGTAACGGACCAGTCGGCTCACCGTAATCGATGCGCAGACCTCGATGCCGAAGCTATGGGCCTGAGTGATGCCGTCGCGGATGCGGGCCTCGAGACCGCGCAGACCGCGATTGCGCTCATGCTCGCGCATGTCCGCGCTATCGATGGAAATCAGCAGACGCCTGAGGCCGGCGGCCGCCAGTGCCTTGATGTAGCGGGGAAGAAACCAGCCGTTCGTAATCACGCCGCACTGCATGCCGGCCTTGGTCGCCGAAGCCACGAGCGATGCGATCTCGGGATGAACCAGCGGCTCGCCTCCCTGCAGCGTCATGTAACGAATCCGGCGTCTGCGCAGGATCGGCAGTGCGCGCGCGAACTCATCAGGGTCGAGATAGCGACGTGGCCCCGCCAGATTTTTCTCGCGAGAGAACCCGCAGAAGTCGCATGCGGCGTTGCAAACGTTCGTCACCGATACGTCGCACACCGCGGGCAGCGGATTGCGAGGTTCGCTGCCGACACCGTCGGCATGCCGCTGATCGCGCCACTTGATGATCCGCTCTGTCGTATCCATGGGACCCTCACGGCCTGCCGACGAATTCGGCAAGAAGCTTCATAGAATACGCTCGACGCGCTGCGCGTGATCCATTCTTACGCCAGCCTACGCCCCGACCCGTGACGGTCAGCGGATGGAAACTACGCACCGTTGAAGTTAAACAACCGCATAACGGCAACCACGCGCAAATGACGTTGCCTATCATGCGTACCGCGCCGTCAATCTGGCAGCACGCACCCGATCAGACAGGTTTCAGCTCTTTCTGGAGGTTTTCGGCACAAATGGCGTGGGTGTGTGCAGAACCTTCTCGCTTCCGCACTTTGGGCAAGCCGGATGAGCGTTTTCATGTTCAGCAAGATGCTCGGCATGTTCGAACATCTCACCGCACTTCTCACACCTGTACCGGTAAGTCGGCATGGCATTCCTCCAACGAGAATCCCGCACGTCGGGCTGACCAGATACGTCTACGACGTCGGCAATAACCCATTCTAGTCCAGGAAAGTGCGAGAAGCGCCTGCGTGCACCTCGCGCGCAGCGCTCATCGTATGGGGCGAATGTCAGTTTGCCCATCGCCTACCAGCCGAAATACCTGCACGGCATCTTCCAATGTGGACGCCTGTTCTTGCATGCTGGCTGCCGCGGCTGCCACCTGCTCCACCAGGGCAACGTTCTGCTGGGTCATCTCGTCCATCTGCCCGATCGCGCGGTTGACTTCGCCGATGCCGGTACTTTGCTCGTTGCTCGCGTGGGTAATCTCACCCATCAAAGTGACCACACTATCGACAGCCGTGACGATTTCGGTCATGTCCCGGCCAGCCTGGTCGACCAGTTCGCCGCCTGCATTGACGTTGCCGACCGAGTCGGTGATCAGCGCCTTGATTTCCTTGGCGGCCGTGGCGCTGCGTTGGGCCAGGCTGCGCACCTCGGCGGCGACGACCGCAAAGCCGCGTCCCTGGTCGCCGGCGCGTGCTGCCTCGACGGCCGCGTTCAAAGCCAGGATATTGGTCTGAAAGGCAATTGAGTCGATCATGCTAATGATGTCGACGATCTTGTGTGAACTGCCGCGGATCAACGACATGGTGGTCACCACATGCCCCACCACGGTGCCGCCTTTGACCGCGAGATCGGAGGCCGAGGCGATGTGTTGGTTGGCGTCCGAAGCGCGTTCGGCATTAGCGCAGACCATCGCCGTCAATTGTTCCATCGTCGACGCGGTTTCCTCGAGCGAGCCAGCCTGCGCCTCGGTGCGGGACGAAAGCTCCGCGTTGCCGGCCGCAATTTCGCGCGCGCCCAGCGCGATCATATCGGAGGCACGTCGGACGTTGCCGACTACCGAGGCCAAACCGACACTGATGCCGTTCATTGCCTGCATCAACTGGCCCAGTTCGTCGCGCCGGCTGACATGAACTTGCGCGGTCAAATCGCCGGCCGCGAGTTTTTCGGCGGCGGCCTTCGCTTCGAGCAGTTGCATGCCGAGACCGCGCCGGGTCGTCACGAAGACCAGCGCGCCGACCAGCAGCGCGCCGAGTAGCCCGAAGCCGATCACCCCGGTTTGCAGGAAAGCTGGCAACGCCGCTCCCGGGCTCGCTCGGTCGGGGGGAATCACCGCCTCCAGCAGCCGACCATAGCCCAGCAGAAGTACGGTATTGGCGGCCAGGGTAAGCAGCGCGAGTCTGGCTCCGATCGACAGGTTCCACACCTCACTGACGTCGAGGCCGACATACAGCGCGCCGATTACCTCGCCAGAACTGTCCCGGATCGGCTCGTACCGTGTCATGTATTGCTTGCCGAATAGCGTCGCGTAACCGGTGTAGGGTTGCCCGCCGCGCAGCATCCGATAGCCGGGATGCGAGCGGTCGAGTACCGTGCCCACGGCCCGCTCGCCGGTTTGCCTTTTGACCGAAGTGGCGACGCGCACGAAGTCGTCGCCAATTGCGACGAATAAGGTGCCCGTCGCGCGGGTTTTGCCGGTGAAGCGGTCCACTTCGCCGTAGTTGAGGTTCAGCAGGGTATTCCCGTTCAGCAGCCCGGGGGTCATGACACCGAGGATGTCGACACTGCTTGATTCGTCGCGTGAAAATGGAGCTGGGAAATACCCGGCGAGCGTTCGCGCGTGACGGCGCACCTGGGCCTTGAGCGGCAGCAGAGAGTACATGAAGTGAACCCCGTCGACTAAGTCAGCGAGCCGAATGAATCGGACGTTTTATTCTGAATTCATTAGACAGAATATTGCATGAGATGGCAATAGAGTGTGCTCGCTAATCCCGGCTCACTGAAAGGCGGCGCCAGGGCGAATCTCGAGAATATCGGCATGCGCCGTGGCGCTCCGCGCGGGTCATAGATGTTTGAACACTCCGCACGCCAGAGCACGCAGTTCTTCGAATTGCGTGACGAGTTCGACACACAAAATGAAGATCGGTCGGATAGTGAAAGCCGAGATAGGCCCGCGGAACGCAAATGAAGAGCGCGGTATAGAGAAGCGCCAGCACGCCGATGCCCCGCCACACGAGGAAGATGCCGGTGGCGATGGCCATCCACAGCATAGCGTGATCGCTTGGGAACGAACTCCAGTCTGACAACTGCGCAGTCTGGGCCGCGCCGCTCGCGAACTGCAGATGAAGTTCGGCGCTATAGATGGGACGCACTCTAAATGGCAACCAGTGAGCCAGCAGCCTTCCGACGAAGAGCACCACGACACCGCTGAGAAGCGTCGCGAGAACTATTTCGCGCCGCCATTCGGGGCGCCCGTCTTGCTGAAACCAGATCCACCAAAGCACGGCAATCAGTACCAGGCCTTTAAAGGTGTAGAGGTCGGCGATGGCTTGTATCGATTGGGTCGCGAAATGACCGAAGTGTATGCTGGACAGGTATGTTTCGATGGTCGAATCGAAGCTGTTCATGTTCCTGTAATCGATATCTGCTCGTCGACGCGGAAGGTCAGAATAATCGAGGCAAGCGACAACAAATGAGGCGCTGACAACGTATGCAAGCAATTTGCCCGTCCGAGGCGGTGTTCGCGGCATGCGCCGCCTCAGTGCGAAGCTAGGGCTCCCCGTTATGGCGCCCCCTTAACCCGCTCATGCGGATTCTCCACTCCCGCCATGCTCAGCGCCTCATGCAGCGTGCCGAAAATACAGCGCTCCTCGACGATCGGCGTGATTCCATGCCGATCCATATCCGAGCGCAAATAGCGATTCACCCGCGCAAAGACCACCTCGATCCCACTGCGCTTGAGCGCCGAGCACAACTCGCCCACCGAGCGCGCCGCCGAATAATCGACATCCGTAATCGCGCTCGCATCGACGACGAACCAGCGCACGGCGTTCGGTGCGTGATCGATCAGGTGGCGCGTATCGTCGACGAAAAAATGATCGTTCGCGTAGAACAGATCGGCGCCGAAACGATAGACGATCAACCCCGGCGCGGTCTCCATGCCGGGCACGGCCGGCACCGGCACCCACATGCCGTCGCCGTTGGGCGCGAGCATCATCGTGTGCGGGCGGTAGCTGTGTCGCACGTGACGCAGCAACGACAACGCGACGGCGACCAGAATGCCGTGCTCGACGCCGATCAGCACGACCGCCGCCGCCGTGAACAACGCCAGCGCGAATTCGCCGGGACTTTCGCGGCGAATCGAAAAGAGCGACTGCAGATTGATCAGGCCGATCGCGATCGTAAACACGATGCTCGCGAGAATGCAGTGCGGCAGATACTGCAGATAGCGGCTGAAAAACAGCAGCACGACCACCACGACCGCCGCGAACACGAGCTGCGCGAACTGGCTGCGCGTGCCGGCGCGATCGGCCATCGCGGTCTGCGTCAGGCTGCCGTTGACGACGAACGCGCCGGAAAACGCCGCCGCCGCGTTGGCGGCCGCGATGCCGAGCAGGTCTGCGTTGATATCGACCGGCTCGTGATAGCGGTCGGCGAACACCCGGCTCGCCGCGGCGCTTTGCGCGACGATCATCACGAAGCACGACGCCGCGACCGGCATGAGATCGAGCATCTGCTGCCACGTCACCGACGGAATCCGCAGCGGCGGCAATCCGCCCTCCACCGGTCCGAGGATGGAGATGCCGTGCGCGGCGAATCCGAACACATCGCTCGCGGCAATGCCCGCGACGACCGCGACCAACGGCACCGGCAGGCGCGGCCAGAAACGTTTGCAGACGAGAATCGCGGTCACCACGAGCAGCGAGATCGCCAGGGTCGGCCGATTGATCTGCGCGGCGTCGCTCACGACGAGCAGCAGTTGTTTCACGCTGCTCGCCGCATGTCCGGGCACGCCGAGCATGTCGCCGAGCATCGCGATGCCGACTTGCACGCCGACGCCCGCAAGAAAGCCGACCAGCACCGTACGCGACAGGAAATCGGCGAGAAAGCCGAGCTTGAAGATGCGCGCGACGAACAGCAACGCGGCCGTCAGCAACGCGACCATCGCCGCGAGCGCCGCATACTCGGCGCTCGACGCGGGCGCCATCGTCGAAAGACGACTCGCGAAGATCGTCGCGGTGGCCGAATCGGCGGCCACGACCAGATGCCGCGAGGCACCGAAGAACGCGAAACTGACGAGCGGCAGGAACACCGTGTAGAGCCCGGTGACGGCCGGCATGCCGGCAATGCGCGCATAGCCGAGGACCTGCGGAATATCCATCGACGCAAGCTGCACGCCGGCCAGCGCATCGCGCGCCGCCGCAATCCGGCTCAAAGGAAGAACGCCCTTCAGCACGCTGGCACGCGCCGCCATTTTTTGCAGAGAATCTTGCATACGCGATGCTGACCTAAAACGAAAGTGATCGCGCATCGTGCCGCGAATCGGCGCGCCAAGGCAAGACTTATGAAAGGGAGAACGGGCTATTGACGAAAACGAAAACGAGAAAGCAAACCGAAAGAACGCAAACGATTGCTCCTTTCAAGCGCACAACGAACTAACGGACGTTAATCGCAAAGCGAAAATCTCCGCGGCGCAGCCGCCGAAGAAAACGCGCGAAGAAGATCTACCGTTTGAATTGCCCTGTCTGCGGGTCCACATGGCGCGCGAAACCGAACAGCGCAGCAATGCAGATCGGACAGGCGATCAGAAAGATGACCAGCATCACACTCACCCCGTAACAACTTGTTACCGGGAAGTGTAAAGAAATTTGAAGTAAGTTTAATGAGGGAAAACCGCAAAGCACTATTGCGCAGGATTACGGGAGGCTTAAAGAGATCGTCGATGCGTAAGTGAAAACGCGAATAGGCCGCCACGGCGCGCGTCCGCGCGCCAGGCATCACACCGCCACGATTAGGCAAACCCTTCTACCGCTTTGCGCCGCGCGTATTTTTCTTCGGCATCGGCGCTGGCCCGACCGATTCGCGCATCGTCACGCTGAGCGGAAACTCGCGCAAGATCTCCCAGGTGGTGCCGTAACACTGGTTGATGAGCCAGCGCACCGCGTTTTGCGTAAGTTCCCCGGTTGGAATATGCACCGACGTGAGCCCGGGCGCCGCGTAGGCGGCCGAGTAGTCGTCGTCGTAGCTGATCACGGAGATGTCGTGCGGCACCGAAATGCCCGCCTGGTGAAAGCGCGCGAGCACGCTGACCGCCATCGTGTCGTTCGCGCAGAACAGGCCGGTCACGCGCCGCTGCGTCTCGAGCAGCTTCTGCGCGGCCGCGTAGCCGCCTTCGGGCGAAAAGTCGGATTCGATCAGCGTGACGTCGTCGCGCGCAATGCCGGCTCGCGCGAGCTCGGCGAAAAAGCCGTCGATCCGCATCACGTTGTCCGACGCGGTAGCGGGCCCGGAAATCACCGCGATGTCGCGATGCCCGTGATCGAGCAGCGTGCGCGCCGCGAGTTCGCCGCCGCGCCGATGATCCGCGCTGAACGACGCTTCGGGCAACTGCTCGAACGCGCGATTCAGGAACACCATCTTCGGATGCATGCCATGCAGCATGATCAGGTCTTCGTCGTGCAGATCGTGGCTGATCACGACCACGCCATCGCAATCGCGGCCGATCAAAAAGCGCACTGCCTCGATCGCCTGCTCGCGCGGCGACACCTCGCCGCAACCGGTCGCGACCACGACATGGCGCCCCACCGCGCGCAGCTCGGTGTCGGTCTGCTTCAGGATCGTGCCGTAGTAGGAACCAAAGAAGGTCGGCACGAAGATGCCGATGATGCCGAGCTGCTGCGTCGCCATCGCCCGGCCGATCGACGAAGGGCGGAAGTTCAGCGCCTCGATCGCCGCCTTCACGCGCGCCGCGGCATCGGCGGAAATCGGTCCCTTGCCGGAAATGGCTCGTGAGGCGGTCGACATGCCCACGCCGGCCAGTTCCGCGACGTCCTTGAGTGTTGCCACGCGGTTCTCCATCAAGCCTGTCTCGACGAGCCGCTTCGCGCGTGACGCGCCGCGGCGTTATAAGCGCGCGCCGCTCGCTTCGTCGAATAGCGAGACATGCGCGGCGTCGAACGAGAACGCCACGGTGTCATCCTCCGCAATCGGCGCTTTGGTCTGATCGATCGACGCGATCTGTTCGCCATGATAGTCGAGCCAGATCACGCGGTGGTTGCCCATCGGCTCCATTAGCGAAACTTTCGCGCGCTCGCTGGCGCCTTCCGTGATATGCACGTCTTCGGCGCGCACGCCGAGCACGCAGCGCACGCCCTGCAAGGGCGCCCCCTTGAACGCGTACGCCGACACGTCGATCCGCACCTGCCCAGTGCAAAAGTGAAGCGCGCCGTCGCGCGTCTCGAGCGTGCCCTTCAGCAGATTCATCGCCGGCGAGCCGAGGAAGGTCGCCACGAACAGATTGTTCGGCCGCGCATAGACCTCGGCCGGCGTGCCGAACTGCTGGATCACGCCGCCGCGCATCACGGCCATGCGCGTCGCGAGCGTCATCGCCTCGACCTGGTCGTGCGTCACGTAGATCATCGTCGCGCCCAAACTGTGATGCAACTGCTTCAGTTCGCGGCGCAGTTCGGTGCGCAGCTTCGCGTCGAGGTTCGACAGCGGCTCGTCGAACAGGAACACGTCGGCCTCGCGCACGATCGCGCGGCCGATCGCGACGCGCTGCCGCTGTCCGCCCGACAACTGCGAGGGCTTGCGCTTGAGCAGCGGACCCAGTTGCAGCATCTCCGACGCGCGGGCGACACGCCGCGCGATTTCCGCCTTCGGCGTGCCGTTGATGCGCAGCGCGAACGACAGGTTGCGCTCGACGCTCATGGTCGGATACAGCGCGTACGACTGGAACACCAGCGCGATGCGGCGATCCTTCGGATCGGCCCACGTCATGTCTTCGCCGGCGATCTCGATGCTGCCGTCGCTGACATCGATCAATCCCGCGATGCTGTGCAGCAGCGTGGACTTGCCGCAACCCGACGGTCCCAGCAGCACGACGAACTCGCCGGCGAGCACGTCGAGATCGAGGTTCTCGATCACCGTGTTCGAACCGAGGCGAATCGTCAGATTGCGGACCGCCACATTGGCGGGATGCGTGAGCGCCGCGGCGTCGGAGTCAGCGTCAGCGCTTGCGCCCGGCACGCCGGCTGCATCGATCGTATTAGCCATGTTTGCCATGCCCTACCCCTTGACGGCGCCCGACGCAATGCCGCGCACGAACCAGCGGCCCGAAATGAAATAAACCGCGAGCGGCACCAGCGACGTCAGGATCGTCGCCGCCATATTGACGTTGTAGAGCCGCTCGCCGGTCGTCGTGTTGATGATGTTGTTCAACTGCACCGTCATCGGCAGATTCTTCGTGCCAGCGAACACGAGGCCCAGAATGAAGTCGTTCCAGATGTTCGTGACCTGCATGATCAGCGCGACGACGATGATCGGCGTCGACATCGGCAGCATCAGTTGAAAGAAGATGCGCCAGAAGCTGCCGCCGTCGATGCGCGCGGCCTTGAACAGCTCCTGCGGAATCGACGCGTAGTAGTTGCGGAACAGCAGCGTCATCACCGGCATGCCGAACATCGTATGGATCAGCACGATGCCCGGCAGCGAGCTGAACAGATGCACGCTCGCGAGCACGCGCACGAGCGGATAGATCATTACCTGCACCGGAATGAACGCGCCGACGAGCAGCACGCCGAACAGCAGACCCGCGCCGCGCGGCCGCCAGAACGACAGCGCGTAGCCGTTCACCGCGCCGACCATGATCGACAGCACCGTGCTCGGCACGACGATACGCACCGAGTTCCAGAAGCCGACGCGAATGCCGTTGCAATCGAGCCCGGTGCAGGCCGACTGCCATGCGGCGCTCCATGCGTCGAGCGTGAAATGCATCGGCAAGCCGAGCAGATTGCCGAGGCGGATCTCGCTCATCGGTTTGACCGACGTGACCAGCATCACGTAGAGCGGCAGCAGAAAGAACACCGCCGCGGTGAGCAGAAACGCGTAGATGCCGAGCCGCGCCGGCGAAAACGCCGAGCGGCGGGGGCGCGTGCGTGCGCGATGCGGCATGCCGCCTTTGAGCGTGGAATCGAGCGTATTCATCCTCTCTCCCCGCGCAGCGCCGCACGGCTGCGTGCATAGAAGAACGGCGCGAGCACCGCCAGCACCGTCGCGAGCAGCACGATCGATGCAGCCGACGCAAGGCCGATGTTCGCGCGCCCGAACAGATAGTCCATGATGAATTTGGCCGGTACTTCGCTCGCGGTGCCGGGGCCGCCCTGCGTCATCGCGACGACCGCGTCGTACAGCTTCACGACCATCACGAACAGCAGCACGAACGCGGTCGAGATCGACGGTCCGAGCATCGGCACCACGATGCTCGCGTACACGCGCCAGCGAGGAATGCCGTCGATGCGCGCGGCTTTCCACAACTCTTCGTCGATGCCGCGCAGGCCCGCGAGCAACAGCGCCATCACGAGGCCCGAAGCCTGCCACACGGTCGCGATCACGATCGTGTAGATGACCCAGTCCTGATCGACGATCCAGTCGAAGCGCGCATGCGCGAAGCCGAGATTGCGCAGCACCTGCTGCGCACCGAGCGCGGGATTCAGGATCCATTGCCACACGAGCCCGGTCGCGACGAACGACATCGCGTACGGATACAGAAACACCGTGCGCAACGCGCCTTCCGCGACCACGCGCTGATCGATAAAGATCGCCAGCAGCAAGCCGATCACCATGCACGCGATGATGAAACACGCGCCATAGATCACGATGTTCTGCAGCGACGTCAACCAGCGGTCGTTGTGAAAGAGCCGCACGTACTGCGTGAAGCCCACGAAGTCGTGCGACGGAAACGTGTGCGAATTGGTGAGCGACACGCGCGCGGTCCAGACCATCGTGCCCAGGTACGTGAACACGACGGTCAGGAGCATCGGCAGCAAGGCCAACCAGACCGCGATCGAAAACCGCCGGTTCAGCGGCTTGTTTCGCGGTTTGGGGTGCGACTTGCCCTGTGGTTTCGAACCCTCGGCTGGCAGCTTGAGCGCGTGCACGGCGAGGCCTAGCCCTTCAACGCGCTGGCGAACGCTTTCTGCGCGTCGTCGACGGACTCGTTCTTGTTCCAGAAGTTCGTCACGACGTCAGTCAGCGCACCCTGCGTATCGGGCGACAGCAGCATTTCCGGATTCGGCAACTGGCGCGACTTGTCCTTCATGATCGCGATGCCCTCCTTGGCGCAGACGTCGAGGCTGCTTTCGTCGACGTCAGACCGGATCGGAATCGAGCCCTTCTTCGCGCTGAACGCGACCTGCGCGGACGGCGAGGTCATCACCGTGGCGAGCAGATTCTGCGCCTTGATCGCCGACGCGTTGTCGGTCTTCGGGAACACGAAGACGTCGCCCGCGACCAGATACGGCGAACGCGGACCGAAGCCCGGGAAGCAGCCGAAGTCCTTGCCCGCCGTTTGATTCGCCGCGACGAACTCGCCCTTCGCCCAGTCGCCCATGATCTGAACCCCGGCCTTGCCCGAAGTCACGAGCGCGGTCGCGTCGTTCCAGTTGCGGCCAGGCGAGCCCGGATCGACGAAATCGTGCAGCCGCTTGAACGACACGAGCACCTTCTTGAACGCATCGGAGTTCACCGCCTTCTGATCGTGATCGCGATAGACCTTCATATACAGGTCCGGGCCGCCCACATCGGCGAGCACCGCGTCGAACGTGATCTTCTCCTGCCACGGCTGGCCGCCGAACGCGAGCGGAATCACGCCCGCGCTCTTCAGCTTGCCGAGATCGGCGATGAATTCGTCGTAGCTTTTGGGCTCGCTCGCGATGCCCGCTTTCTGGAACACCGGCTTCGAGTAGAAGAACCACGCCGGCATATGAATGTCGACCGGCGCAGCGTAGAAATGGCCCTTCACGCGGATACTGTCGAGAATCGACTGCGGGAAAATGCCGTTCCAGTTTTCTTTCGCGGCGACGTCGTCGACGTTATTCAGGAGTCCCTGGTCGATCAGATCGTGAAACTGCTTCGACGTATTGAACTGGGCGGCGGTGGGTGGATCGCCGCCGACGATCCGGTTGATCGCGGTGGCGCGCGCCTGATCTCCGCCGGCGACTGCGTTGTCGACCCATTGGCCGCCGGCCTTGTCGTACGCGACGGCAAACTGCCGAATCGCGGCCGACTCGCCGCCCGAGGTCCACCAGTGAATCACGTTAGCCTTGAGCGGTTCCGCATGCGCGACGACGCCATACAGCGCCAGTGCCGCAACTACGCCTCGCAAGACCATTCTGTTGCTGTTCATTCCGTCTCCTCCAGGCAGAGTGCCCGTGTGTCAAGTCGAAATACCAATCAGCTCCACCCGGTTTTACATCGTTGCTGCGTCGTTTTAATTGTGTTTATTGCGCTTGCGCGTTGCGATCCTGGAGGAATTTCGACACCAGCTCTGCGCTGCGCTTGACCGTACGCTTCTGCGTTTGATAGTCGACGTGCACGATGCCGAAGCGCCGCTCATAGCCGAAAGCCCACTCGAAGTTGTCCATCAGCGACCACAGGAAATAGCCGCGCACGTCGACGCCCGCCTTGATCGCCTGATCGACCGCGGCGAGATGGCGCTTCAGGAACGAGATGCGCTGCGTGTCCTCGACGCGGCCGTCGATCACCTTGTCGTCCGATGCCATGCCGTTCTCGGTGATGTAGATCGGCGGCAGATTGGCATAGGTATTCCTGAAACCGGTCAACAGATCGCGAAGACCGTCAGGGTAAACCTCCCAGCCCATCTGCGTGCGCTCGACACCCCCGAGCGGCACCTCCTTGAAACCGTGCCCACCGTCGCTCGCCACGTTGGTGCGGAAATAATAGTTGATGCCGAGAAAATCGAGCGGCGTATTGATCGTCTGCATGTCGCCTTCGAGCACGAGCGGCTCGCTGCCCGGCCACAACTCGAACAGGTCTTGCGGATACTCGCCCTTCAATAGCGGATCGAGAATCCACGCGTTGTGCTGAACTTCGAACAGCTCGGCCGCGCGACGGTCGGCGGCGCTGTCGCTATTCGGCGTGCCGCGCCCGACATTCGCGACGATGCCCTTGTGCGAGCGCGGATCGTTCGCGCGCAGCACCGGAATCGCGAGACCGTGCGCGAGCAGCAGATGATGCATGGCCTGCGCGGCGAAACGCAGGTTCGAGAGTCCCGGCGCGTGATGGCCGTTGCCGTAGCCGAGGTACGCCGAACACCACGGCTCGTTGAGCGTCGCCCACGCATCGACGAGGCCGTGCAGCTCGCGGCTCATCAGATCCGCGTAATCGACGAAACGGTACGCGGTTTCGCGATTGAGCCAGCCGCCGCGATCCTCGAGGTGCTGAGGCAGATCCCAGTGATAAAGCGTGACGAAAGTCGTGATGTTCTTCTCTTTGAGCCGTCCGAGCAGGCGCTTGTAGAAGTCGAGCCCCTTGCGGTTCGGCGTGCCGTTTTCATCCATCACACGCGGCCATGCGGTCGACAGCCGGTACGCTTCGAGGCCGAGGCCCGCGAGCAGGTCGACGTCCTGTTCCCAGCGATGGTAGTGATCGCACGCGACGGCGCCGGTGTCGCCGGCCAACACCTTGCCCGGTGTGGCCGAGAACGTGTCCCAGATCGACGGCAGGCGGCCGTCTTCGTTGACCGCGCCTTCGATCTGATACGACGCGGTGGCCGCGCCGAGCAGGAAATCCTGGCGCCACAGCGACGAATCGGCGGGCGGTGTGAATGGATCGGAATGCGGTTCGCCGTGAGCGGTTGGACGGGCAGCGTCGATGATTGCGGATGCGTCGTTTACCACGGATTCTCTCCTGCCAATGAGGTCGTTGAACCGGGTGTGGTGGAGCTCGAGGCGCTGGCGTTCGGACTTACTGTGAACGCTTAAGTGGAAGCGCTTCCACACTGTCCAGCGAACGATAGCAGCGGGGAAATCGGCGCAGCAATCCGGGTTTGTCTGGAGGGATTTCTGGCATGCGTGCGAGGGTGATGCGGCGCGCATCGAGGTTGTTCGACTGCAACGGATAGTTGCGGCTTCCGACGAAAATCCCTGGCAGCCGTGCAACGCAAAGTATCGGATCGCCGACAATCGGCTTATCCACTGAAGCATGGAAGACGATTGCGATGAGCGAATTCGATCTGTCGGAACTCTACCGCGGCTATATCGCCTGCCTGAACACGCAGGACTGGTCAAAGCTGCGAGACTTCGTTGGCGAAGACGTGAAGTACAACGGCCAACGAATCGGTTTGTCGGGCTATCGCGAGATGCTGGAAAGAGACTTCCGCGAAATTCCCGACCTGCACTTCGAGATTCAGATGCTGGTTTGCGAGCCGCCACATATCGCAAGCCGATTGCATTTTGACTGCACACCCATCGGCATGTTATTTGGGCTTCCCGTGCAAGGAAAACGGGTGCAGTTTTCCGAGAACGTCTTCTACGAGTTTGGTGACGGCAAGATCCAGCAAGTCTGGTCGGTCATCGATACAGCCGCGATCGAGAGTCAGTTGTAGCGGCTCAGGGACACGCCGCGCTCACACGCTCCTCTTCGGCATCAGCGCACCGCGTTCTCGGGTCCCTCGGTGTCGACCAGTCGCGCCGCGCGCTCGCCCGCATTTCACTTCGATTCTTTTTATCGGGCGAATGCGCTCGTCTATGGCTTGTCGTCCTCGCTATCGGGGTGGACGTCGGGATCGAGCGGCGGCTCATCCGGGTCCTGCGATGGACCGAGGTCGGGCAGATCCGTCTGCACGACGTCGGACTGATCCGGGCGGATCGGGTTTTCGTCCTTGTTCGGTGTGGTTGCCATGGCCGGTCCTCCTTAGGTCGTTGCCATGCTGAAGCGGCAGCAAGTTCCGCTCCCGATCCAGACGCGGCCATGCCCTGTCCGGTCACAAATCGAAGCCCATTTGCGCACGGCCAAGCTCGGTGAGATCGTCTGGCGTCGCGCGGCCGACGAAATCGACTTCGAAATGATCGGCCGGAAAATCCGGCCGGCTCCTGCCTTCGAGAAAGCCCGGCAGTTGCCGCTTCAGATACCCATCGTTCTTCGCGCAGCCCGGCAGCGAAGCGATATACATGAATTTCAACCGGCAATTCAAAGCCGCCAAGGACATGACGCCGGTTGAATTCAGGCAGCAGTTCGCGGGCGCGCGGCGGGCGGAGCAACAGATGTCGCCAATGCTCACCGAGCGCTCGCCTTCTCTGCAGAGACTTCGCAACAACGGCGACGGCGAGCGAATGTCTCGGCCCGCGCGTGCAGGCCGGCAGTCCGAATGACCGGACTACCCGGCGAGCAATCCCTGCAGGCGCCAGACATTTTTTGCACGTCCGGGGGAATACTTGCAGCAAGGGTGGGGCCAGGGATTTTATGGCGCAGACTATGCGCTGTCGGCGAAATTTCAACGCGACGGCAACGCGCGGTTGGTCGACTGCAACACCCGACTCTGGAGGCACTCCATGAACGAACAAGCGATACGTGAAGCCTTGAACGCACACTGGCGAGCGTCGGCGGACGGCGATCTCGACGCCGAACACGCTATCTACGCCGACGATGCGATCTGCGACTATCCCCAATCAGGCGAGCGAATTCATGGACGAACCAATTTGCAGGCTCTGCGCGGCCATCATCCCGGCAAGCCATCGGGTTTCGCGATCAGGCGAATTCAAGGCGAGGGCAATCTGTGGATCACCGAGTACACGATCAACTATCAGGGGCGCGTCGCTTACACGGTCAGCGTGATGGAGTTCCGCGAAGGCAAGGTCGTCCACGAGACGCAGTATTTTGCTGATCCGTTCGAGGCCCCGGATTGGCGGAGTCAATGGGTTGAGCGGACCGCGTGAAAAAACGCGCCGCGGCCGTGTAGGACCAAGGTCCGATTGATGGCAAACGCGCGCATGCGACTATGCTTCGAGGGGGCTGAAGCCCGAACTTGACGAGGTTCGCTATGCGGCAGGCCAAGATCGTTATCGTCGGCGCGGGGCTGGTCGGGGGATCGGCAGCGCTGTTTGTGGCGTTGGCCATTCCGAGCGCGAAAGTCGTCATCATCGACGTCGCGCGGGTGCGCGCTGAGGGACAGGTTCTCGATCTCGCCCACGCCGCGGCATTCTGGGGGCACAGCCGTTTTCGCGCAGGGGACTACGAAGACGCGCGTGACGCCGACATCGTCGTGATCACGGCCGGCGCCGGCGTCAAACCCGGCGAGACTCGCCTGCACCTTGCCAGAACCAATGCGGACATCGCGACCGAAATCGTCGGGCGGATCGCGCCGCTCGCGCCCGACGCCATCTATCTGATCGCGACCAACCCATGCGACGTGCTGACCGGCGCCGTTTACGACCAACTGCGTTGCGAGCGCGAGCGCGTCATCAGCACGGGAACCTCGCTCGATACCGGGCGGCTGCGCTCCCTGCTGTCCGAGCGGCTCGGCGTGGTGGCCTCCGCGATTCACGCCTATGTGCTCGGCGAGCACGGCGAATCGGCCGTGATCCAGTGGTCCGCCGCAACGGTCTGCGGCATGCCCCTCGAAACTTTCCTGACGCGCAACGGCAAGGAGCTGGGCCCCGCCAGCAGGGATCTGATCCTGCGCTCCGTCCACGAGGCGGCGAAGCTCATCAAGGAAGGCAAAGGCGCCACCCATTACGGCATCGCCAGCGCGATAGGAAGGATCTGCGAGGCCATCGTGCACGATACCGACCTGATCCTTACGGTTGGCATCGTCCAGCCCGAAGTGGAAGGCGTACCGGACGTGTGCGTGTCGCTGCCGATGGTCGTCAATGGCGCGGGCGCGCGGTTGATCGCCTATCCGGAACTCGACCCGATCGAGCGCGAAACCTTGCTAGGTAGCGCGCGCATCGTCAAGGACGCGACGCAAAGCGTGCTCCACGAGCGGTGACGCCTTCCCGCGCACTCCGAAAATACCCAACCACGCCGGCACGAGGTCCATCATGGCTCCTACACCTGCCAAGGTTTCACAGCCCACCAGCTCGCCTCCCGCCACGCCGAAGCCCTCGGTCGGACTGCCGGCCGGCGTCTGGAAATATCTGGTACCGATCGCGGTCGGCGTCGCGCTGTGGTTTCTGCCCGCGCCCGCCGGGCTCCAGCCGAAGGCGTGGCATATGTTCGCGGTGTTCGTCGCGACCATTGCCGGCATCATGACCGCCCCGCTGCCGATGTCGGTGGTTGCCATCATCGGCTCGACCATTGGCGTGCTCGTCGGCGTTCTGTCGTTTGCCGACGTCACCAAATCCACCGGCACCGACCTCGTATGGCTCGTGATGCTCGCGTTTTTCATTTCACGCGGCGTGATCAAGACCGGCCTTGGCCGCCGGATCGCGCTTCTGTTCATGCGATTGCTGGGAAAGCGAACGACGGGGCTCGGCTACGGGCTCGTGTTGACCGAACTCGTGATCTCCCCCGCGATGCCGAGCATCACCGCGCGCGCCGGCGGCGTGATGTTGCCGATCACGCGAGCCATTTCCGAAGTGCTGGGCAGTCACGCCGATCCGGAATCACGCGCGAAGGTGGGACGCTATCTGATTCTCTGCGCCTTCCACGCGAACATCATCACGGCGGGCATGTTCATCACTGCAATGGCGGGCAATCCGCTGGCGGTCAGGCTGGCCGCGGACCAGGGCGTGTCGATCAGCTGGCTCGACTGGGCGGTGGCGGCGTCGATCCCCGGTCTGCTGTGCCTCGCCGTGATTCCGATCGCCATGCTGTGGATCGCCCCGCCGCAGGTCAGACGCACCCCCGATGCCACCGACCTCGCGCAACGAGAGCTCACGACGATGGGGCCCATCTCGGTCAAAGAAATCATCATGGCGTGCATCTTCGTCGGCTTGCTGGTGCTGTGGGTGTTCGGCGACGATCTCGGCGTCGGCGCGACGCTCGCGGCGGCGATCGGCGTTTCGTTGCTGTTCATCAGCGGCGTGCTGACCTGGCAGGACGCGCTGAACGAGAAGTCCGCCTGGGACACGATGATCTGGATCGGCCTGCTCATCATGCTGGCCTCCAAGCTCAACGAATATGGCATGGTGAGCTGGTTCGGCAAGGAATTCGGCGCGCATCTCGCGGGCTTTCCGATGCTGGCGGTCTACATGATGGTGGCGGCGATCTACGTTTACATTCACTACTTTTTCGCCAGCGCCACCGCGCATATCAGCGCGCTGTTTCCGCTCTCCATGGCACTGATGGTCGCCGCCGGCGTCCCGCCCTTCGTCGCCGCAGTCTCGCTCGGGATTCTGAGCAATGTGAACGGCTGCCTGACGCAATATGGCATCGGCTCCGGTCCCGTCATGTTCGGCGCGGGCTACGTGACCCAGGGCGAATGGTGGAAGGCGGGATTTTTGATGAGCCTGTTTTACATGGTGGTCTGGCTGGTCGTTGGGCCGCTTTGGTGGAAGGTGCTGGGGCACGTATGAGACAACGCGACTTTCGCCGCGCGGCTCGTATGGCCCGCGCACAGGTGATCCTGCTCCGCTTCCCGCTTCGTCAATCGCGAGCGCATGACCCGCGCAACTTCCCCGGTCGTCATCGATCGCCGCCGATCACCGCGACGCCGTCCGCAGCCCTGACGCCCGCGCCGGCCCTCCAATGCAACGCTTCAGTTGCCCGTGCCGCTCGTCTCGAAGGTTCCCCGATCATAAGCTTCGCAATAAGCCTTCCAGTCCGCCGCGACCTGTGCCTCACACTGCGTCGCAAGATCGATCAACGGCAGTTGCCAATCGCGCCGACTGCCAAACGCGATCAGATCGTCCGCGATCGCCGACTTCTGCCGCCCTCCGCTGCGCAGATGCGCCCACGCGCTCAACTCGGCCATGCTGTTGATCACTGCCTCGAGCCGCGGCAGCTTGCCATTCCAGTCGGCAAGCGCGACGCGATCTTCCGATGGCTGCAAACTCCGCAGCACATAGGAGCGCTGGTTGAATTCCACCGCGTGCAAAAAGGCCTGCGAGACCGCCTGATTGCGCCGCTGCACTTCGACGACACGCTGCGCCTCGGTCTGCCACTTCGGCTGCGTCGCCGTCACGTGCGCACTCACCGATGACGGCAGCGCCTCTTTCAAATCGATCAGGTAGTTGCCATCGGGCGAGCCCTTGCCCTCGACCAGAATCACATAGCGATCGACACCGAGGCTGCCCGTCCCCGCAATGCGGCGCGCGACGTCGAGCGTGCGGTAGAACTCGGGATTCGGCTCCGTCACCGCGAATTGCTGCATGAACTGCGCGACCGCGGCACGCCGTTCATCGCTGACGGGCAGCGCTTTCTTGCCGTCGACCTTCAGCATGCGCGTTTTGCCCTTGAGCACCGTGCGACGGTCCAGATGCGCGGCGCGCGTGCGGCTCGCAAGCGCGACGAACAGATCGCGCACCATGCCGGTCGCGGTCTCCGCTTCGATCCAGCGCGACTTGCCGTACGCGAGCGCGGCGCCGTAGGCATCGAGAGTGGTGTGGCACAGGGCGAGCGCTTCAGCGCGGCTCAGCTTCAGGTTGGCCGCGCCGACCAGCACGCTCGCCAACAGACGCACGAGTTCGTACGGAACCGGCGCGAGACAGGCTTCGTCGAAGTCGTTGTTGTCGAAGTAGACGAGGCGATGGTCGCCCTTGTAGCTGCCGAAATTTTCGAGGTGCATGTCGCCGCAGATCCACACGTGCGGCGCGTCGTCGAGTACGTTCGCGCGCGGCAGACGCGCATAGAACAGATGGCAGGTGCCGCGCAGAAACACGAACGGCGAGCCGCGCATGGCTTTGTATTTCATCGCGAGTCGTTCGGGGTCTCGCCCGGCGTTGAAGTTGGCGATGATCTTTGCGATATCGGACATAGCGGGTTCCGTTGAATGGGCAAGCTCGACGTGAGCTCCATGCCTGCTGCTGTGACCTCGGGGCGTGCCGCGAATTCAATGCGGGTTCAACCCGGATGCAGTGACGTGGCTGTCGTTGCTTGTCGCGGCAGTGGCGATCGGTGGGCTGCTTGCCTACGGGTATCGCCAGTGGGCGCGCTCGACACGCTCGAACTTCGAGTTCTATGCGTCGTTGTTGGCGTTCAACGCGACCGCGCTCCTGTTGCTGACGAACGCGCTATGGTGGTTCGAATACATGTCCAATGTCATCAATGTGTCGCATCCATTGTGCTTACGATCTGCTGGACTCACCCCTGCCCACCGAACCTGCGCCGATACGCCCCCGGACTCGTCAACGCGATCCGGCGAAAATGCCGCCGCAACGACTCCTCTGACCCGAACCCCGCCAGCTCGGCGACGCGCGCCATCGGCAGCGGCGTCGCGGCTTCGAGCAACTCACGCGCAAGCGCGACGCGCTCCCTGACGAGCCATTCATAAGGCGCCATGCCGGTCGCGTCGCGGAACTGCCGTTGCAGCGTGCGCGGGCTCATCGCCGCGCGCCCGGCGAGCGAGCGCAGCGTATGCGGCTCGGCCGCATGGCTGCGCACCCAGTCCATCAGCTTCGCGATACGTCCGCTTTCGTCGGGCGGCATCGGGCGCGGCACGAACTGCGCCTGGCCACCCTCGCGATGCGGCGGCACCACGAGCCGTTGCGCGACGCGATTCGCGACCGCGCCGCCATGATCGCGCCGCACCAGATGCAGCAGCATGTCGAGCCCGGCAGCCGATCCCGCCGACGTGATCACCTGCCCTTCATCGACATACAGCGCGTCGGGCTGCACACGCAGTTGCGGATAGCGCTGCTGCAACTTGTCCGCGTAGCGCCAGTGGGTCGTCACGGTCTTGCCGTCGAGCACGCCGGCCGCCGCGAGCACGAACACGCCCGAGCAGATCGAGCAGAGCCGCGCGCCGCGCTCGTAAGCCGCGCGAAGCTTGCGCAGCAGCGCGGCCGGCGGCACCTCGTCGGCATCGCGCCAACCCGGAATCACGATCGTGTCGGCGCTCGCGAGCAGCTTCAGCGTGTACGGCGCGGCCAGCGTGATGCCGCCCGCCGCGCGGATCGGACCGGGCTCGCTCGCGCAGACCGCGAAGCGATACCACGGCACGCCGAGCTCGGGACGCTCGAGCGCGAACAGTTCGGTCACGCAGCCGAATTCGAAGGTGCAAAGCCGGTCGTAGGCCAGCGCGACGACGAGATGATTGTGCATGGCGCAATGTTACCGAAGATTGACGATCACGCCACTTACCGGGCGACCCGCCGCTCGTCACAATCGACCGTGCCTGAAACGCGCGCGCCCCACCACCCAATCAACTCACCCCTGCTTGCCATGACTCACGACAACCTCACCACCGTCCCGAACGCCGTCACCGCGATCCCCGCCGCCGACAGCGCCGCCGCGCTCGCGCACTTCCAGGCGTCGCTGCGCTTCGAAACCGATTGCACCGACGTCCACGCCGCGCTCGCGAGCGGCGCGCCCGGCTTCGTGCTGCTCGACGTGCGCAGTCCCGCGCTGTTCGCGCAGGGCCACGTGCCGGGCGCACTGAATCTGCCGCACGGCAAGATCGTCACGACGAAGCTCGCGGCTTATGCGCCGGACACGCTGTTCGTCACCTACTGCGCGGGCCCGCACTGCAACGGCGCGGCGCGCGGCGCACTGCGGCTCGCGCAGCTGGGGCGGCCCGTCAAGCTGATGGCGGGCGGCGTCACCGGCTGGCTGGACGAAGGCTTCCCGCTGAGCCGCGAGGACGCCGATCCGCCGTCCGATCCACGCTCCGATGCATAGCGTGACTCGCAATCCGACACGCGTTCCAGCGCGACATCCGCCGCCGTCCGCGCGCCGGTTTTGCCCCCTGTTCGCAAATCGCAAATAAGTTAAACAAAAGTTCGAAAAGTGCCGATAACATGTCCAGCCGGACTCTTCCCGGCGGACCCAATATGCAGAGTTCATATAATTTCTGGCTCGTCGCGATTTCGTTCGCGGTCGCGACCCTCGCGTCGTACACCGCGCTCGATCTGACGGGCCGCATCTTCCTGCTCGGCTCGACGCGCCGGCGGCACGCTTGGCGGCTCGGCGGCGCGTTCGCGCTCGGTGTCGGCATCTGGTCGATGCACTTCGTCGCGATGCTCGCGTTCTCGCTGCCTATCCCGCTCGGCTACGACCCGGCGACGACCGCCTGCTCGCTGGCCCTCGCGATCGGCGCTTCGTATCTGGCGCTCTCGCTGACGACCCAGCAGCGCCTGACGCCGGTCCGGCTGCTGATGGGCGGCGTGGCGATGGGGATCGCTATCGCCGGCATGCATTACACCGGGATGGCGGCGCTGCGCATGGCGCCCGCGATCCACTACCAGCCGGCATGGTTCGCGGCCTCGATCGCGATCGCGATCGGTGCGTCGAGCGCCGCGCTGTGGATGGCGCGCGCGCTCAGCAACGAAGACGAGCGCCATATCGCACGCAAACGTCTCGCCGCGGCACTGTTGATGGGCGTCGCGATCAGCGGCATGCACTACACCGGCATGGCCGCCGCCGACTTCGCGCCGGGCGCGATCTGTGGCGCGGCCAACGACATGAATGCGCAATGGCTCGCCACCTCGGTGGTCCTGCTCACGTTCGCGGTGCTGATCGTCACGCTGATGCTGTCGCGCTTCGACGTGCGCACCACCTTCCTGCTCGGCGCGGTGTCGCGGCTGAACGGCCAGATCGTGCGGCTCGCGACGCTCGACGCGCTGACGGGCCTGCCGAACCGCGCGACGCTGACCGAGCGGATCGAACGCGCGATCAGCGGCGCGCGCCGCCAGCGTACGTCGTTCGCGGTGCTGTTCATGGATCTCGACGGCTTCAAGACGATCAACGATTCGCTCGGTCACTCGGCTGGCGACGCGGTGCTGTCCGCATTCGCGCAACGCCTGCAGCAATGCGTGCGTTCGAGCGACACCGTCGCGCGGCTCGGCGGCGACGAGTTCGTCGTGCTCACGGAACACCTTACGTGCGGCGACGACGCGGCCGCGCTCGCCGACGGCGTGCTTCACCGGATGCGCCAGGGCACGTGGAGCGACGCACAACCGCTGCAGGTGATGCCGAGCATCGGCATTGCGCTCTATCCGCGCGATGGCGACAGCGTCGAGACGCTGCTCCAGCACGCGGACGCCGCGATGTACGAAGCGAAGCGCGCCGGCCGCGGCACCTACCGCTTCTTCGAGCGCAGCATGAACGAGGCCGCCACGCGCACGCTGCGGATCCAGCAAGTGCTGCACGACGCCTTCGCGAATGATCGTTTCTCGCTGCTGTTCCAGCCGAAGTTTGAGCGCGGCGGCGACGCGCTCGCGGGCGCCGAGGCGCTGATCCGCCTGCACGATCCGGAGATGGGCGCGCTGATGCCGGCCGAGTTCATCCCGGTCGCCGAGCGCTCCGGGCAGATCGTGCAGATCGGCTACTGGGTCGTGCGTGAAACCTGCCGGCGCATTCGCGGCTGGCTCGAACAGGACCTGCCGGCGATGAAGGTGGCGATCAACCTGTCGCCGCGTCAGCTGTTGCAACCGGACCTCGTCGAGACGATCCTCGACATCGTCAGGAGCGAGGGCGTCGCGTGCGAGCAGATCATGTTCGAGATCACCGAGACCGTAGCGATGCAGGATGCCGCGCGCACCATCGAAGTAATCCGCGCGTTTCAGGCGAGCGGCTTCGACATCTCGATCGACGACTTCGGCACCGGCTATTCGAGCCTCGCGTATCTGCAGCGCTTCCAGGTGAAGCAGTTGAAGATCGATCGCTTCTTCATCAACGGTCTCGACGCGAACGGCGCCGCGGGCAGCGCAATCGTGTCGGCGATCATCGCGCTCGCGCACTCGCTCGAAATGGACGTGGTCGCCGAGGGCGTCGAAACCCAATCGCAGCTCGACAAGCTGTGCTCGATGATGTGCGACGAAGTGCAGGGCTACCTGCTCGGCAAGCCGATCAACGCCGACGACTTCGGCGCAATGCTCCGCGGCAGAACGATGGCCGCAAGCGGAGTCTCTATCTGAGCAGCGTCTCCCCCAACGCCGCGAGCCGTTCGGTCAACGCCTCGCTCGCACGCGTCATCGGCAAACGCAATTCGTTGCGCACCCATCCCCTCGCCGCGAGCAGCGCCTTCACCGGCGCGGGATTCGGTTCCGCGAACGCGAGCTGGATCTGCGGCACGAGCGCGTGAAAAATGCGTCGTCCTTCGTCGAGCTTCCCCTGCGTCAACGCGCGATAAAGCGCGACGAAACGCTCGGGCCGCCAATGCGCCGACGCCGCGATCGCCCCGCTTCCACCCGCGCACACCGTCGAGAAGAGCTCGAGGTCGTTGCCCGCGAGCACTTGCAGACGGCCGTCGCGAATCAGCGCGAGCGTCGTGTCGAGCGAACCGGCGCAATCCTTGATCGCCTGAATTCGCGGATGCACGGCGAGCGTCAGCAGCGTGTCGAGGTCGAGCCGCACGCCGGTGCGTTGCGGAATATCGTAGAGCACGACTGGATGCGCGCTCGCGTCCGCGAGTGCGCTGAAATGCGCGACGATGCCGTCCTGCGAGGGCCGTGTGTAATACGGCGCGGCGATTAGCACGCCGGCAATCGGCAACGGATTCAACTGCTCGATCCGCGCGCGCATGCTCGCCGTGTGATTGCCCGAGACGCCGACCAGCACCGGCAACGCGCGCCGCTGCGGCGACGCGCTGACGGCTTGCACCGCGTCGAGAATCGTCGCGAGCACCGCGTCCTGTTCGGCGGCGTCGAGCGTGGCGGGCTCGCCGGTCGTGCCGAGCGCGACGAGCCCGGCCACGCCGGCCTCCGCATAGCGACGCACCAGCGCACGCAACGCGGCGTGATCGACGGTGCCGTCGGCGAACGGCGTGATCAGCGGAATCCAGATACCCGAGAAATCAGACATGTTTTCTACCTCGATGACGACCGTATCGATTCCGGGTCAGCGGTGCGAGGGAGAACAGAGGAGAAAGCCGCAGGCAGGCGGTCGACCGGTCGTTCCGTCGCACATCTGACGACGGAACAGCGTGCTCCGGTCAGATGAGCGGCTGTTTTTTGGCTTTGGCGCCGACGTTGCGCGAAACACCGATCGCGCGTGCGACCGCTGCGCTCGCCAGAGCGTCGCGGGCGAAGGTCGAAGAACGGAGCGGGAACGTGGGGCCGGAGTGCATGGACCGCAGTGTAACCGCGAAACCCGCGTCGCAGGGTCTTCGGCGCCTCGCGAACCAGCTCGCGGAGGAAAACGCTTGACTTCTACGCGCCGGAAACTAATATACGCACCGCGTACATAAACGCGTTTTGCTGCCTTACTCCCGCCGACCCCACTTTTGCGACAGGTGCCCTCATGAGCGTTCCGCAACAAGCCTTCCTACGCGATGCGATGCGTCGCCTGAACATGACGCGCGATACGTTCGCTAACCGCATCGGCGTGTCGCGCCGGGCGCTGGACACATGGCTGCTGCCGGACGACTCGCAGGAATCGCGGGCGATGCCGGAAATCGTCGAGCGTTTCGTGTCGGAGATCGTCGCGAACACGGAGCCGGGCGAAGGATATACGCAAAGCGTAGACTCGCAATCGCTCGCAAGCCAGATTCTGTTCGAGGGCAAGCCGCAGCTGCTGTCGGTCGATCAGTTTTCGCGCGACTCGGTCGAGGCGCTCTTTCGCGTCGCCGACATCATGCAGCCGATCGCCCGGCGCCGCAAAATCTCGCGCGTGCTCGAAGGCGCGGTGCTCGGCAATCTGTTCTTCGAGGCGAGCACGCGTACCCGTGTGAGCTTCGGCGCGGCGTTCTGCCGGCTCGGTGGCTCGGTGTGCGACACGACCGGCTTCACGTTTTCGTCGATGGCGAAGGGAGAGTCGATCTACGACACGAGCCGGGTGATGAGCGGCTATGTCGACGCGCTGGTGATCCGCCACCCGGAGCAAGGCTCGGTGGCCGAATTCGCGCGCGCGACCAACGTGCCGGTGATCAACGGCGGCGACGGTCCCGGCGAGCATCCGAGCCAGGCGCTGCTCGATCTCTACACGATCCAGCGCGAGTTTTCGCGACTCGGCAAGATCGTCGACGGCGCGCACATCGCGCTGGTCGGCGACCTCAAGTACGGACGTACCGTGCATTCGCTCGTGAAGCTGCTGGCGCTCTATCGCGGCATCAAGTTCACGCTGATTTCGCCGCCGATGCTCGAATTGCCGGGCTATATCATCGAGCAGATTTCGCGCAACGCTCACGTGATCGAACAGACGCACGACCTGCGCACTGGCTTGCGCGGCGCCGACGTCGTATACGCGACGCGCATCCAGAAGGAGCGCTTCACCGACGAATCGTTCGAAGGCTACACGCCCGACTTCCAGATCAACCAGGCGCTCGTCGATAGCGTGTGCGGCGCCGACACGCTGATCATGCACCCGCTGCCGCGCGACAGCCGGCCCGGCGCGAACGATTTGAGCACCGACCTCAATCACGATTCGCGGCTCGCGATTTTCCGGCAGACCGACAACGGCATTCCGGTGCGGATGGCGATTTTCGCGGTGCTGCTCGGCGTCGACAAACAGGTCCAGCATTCGATGCGCGATGCCGCGTGGCGCCCGCCGGTCTACCTGGGACCGGACGACGCGGTGTTTCACGGAATCGATTGACGCGGATAGCCGTCCGCCGTCAGGCCGCGGCCGCGGCGCGCGCGTCACGCATTTCGCGCGCCGCCTGCCTGAACGTGCCGGCAAAGAACAGCACCTGATATTTGACCGCGTTCGACCAGTACTTCCACGTATGGCCGCCGGGCCGCTCGGCGTAATCGTGCGGCACGCCGAGTTCGACGAGCCGCTCGTGCAGCAGCCGGTTCGACTGCACGAGCGAGTCGTTCACGCCGCAATCGATCGTCAGCGCGATATGGTCGCGGCCGAAATCCTCCGCACTCGCGACGATCGCCTTGCTGTTCCAGAAGTCCGCATCTTGCATCGGGTCGCCGAACACCCGCTCGATGCCTGGCTCGTCCTCGCTGCCGCGCGGGTCCACCGCACCGCTGATGCTGCCCGCCGCGCCGAAAGCGTCGGGCCGGTCGAGCGCAATGCGTAGCGCGCCGAAGCCGCCCATGCTCAGGCCCGTGATAGCGCGCGCCTGCTTCGTCGCGATCGTGCGGAAATGGCTGTCGATATAGGCCACCACTTCCGTACCCACGTAGGTTTCGTAGCGGCTGCGCGGATCGACGGGGCTATCGATGTACCAGCTGTCGCGGCCGCCGTCGGGCATCACGAGGATCACGTGATAGCGGTCGGCGAGCTTGCCGATATGCGAATTCGCGGTCCAGTCCGTGTAATCGCCGCCCGAGCCATGTAGCGCGTAGACGACCGGAAAGCGCGCGGTCTGATTGCCACGCGCGTATCGATCGGGCAGCACGATGGTTGCCTCGAACGTACGATGCATCGCCGCGCTCGGAATCGTGACGACGCGCGACTGGAACGCCCACGCCGGCGATGCGATCAGCATCAGAATGAGCCAGAACGTATGGACCGGATTCATGGTGAGTCGCCCCTTGCGCTTGCTTCCTGCTGCTTACGTTCGTCAGGCGTCCGAAGAAGAGCGCCCCGGCATGCCTCGGCCTATGTCCGCGAACGACTGTAGCAATGGCGACTTACAACCAAATTTCAGCGAAACATACGATCCAGTCAGGCTTCGGTCGCTTCATCGGCTTCAGTTGCCGTCGCTGCGCCCCGCATCTTCAACGTGCGCGGCAAACCCACCCGCCCCGGCGCCAGATCGTCCCGCAATTTGAGCGCCGGAATCTCATACGCGCCGCCGTTCTGCGGCAGGAACGCGATCGGCGCGGCCGTCCACAGCGTGTCGAGCCGTCGCCCGAGCGCCTCGCTGACCTCGGCATACTTCGCCTCGTCGACGCGGCTCGTGCGATAGACGACGAACGGCGGCAATACCTCGAAGCCGGGGTAATACAGCACACCGTGCTGGATCGGGAACAGCACGTCGTCGATCGGACCGTTGATGCCGCATGCGCTGTAGTGCGACTCCCAGCCGCCCGTCGTGACGATCAGCATCGCGCGCTTGCCCGCGAAACGGCCCTCGCCATAACGCCCGCCCCAGCGCGCATCGGAATGCTCGCCGACGCCATACGCGAGACCGTACGCATAGACACGCTCCACCCAGCCCTTCATGATCGCCGGCATCGAGAACCACCACAGCGGAAACTGCAGGATCACCGCATCGGCCCACTTCAGCTTGTCCTGCTCACGCGCGATGTCCTTGCTCTGCAGGCCGTTCTCGAACGCATGCTTCGATGCGAGCGACGCGAAGAAGCGCTCGCCGCTGTGACGCTCGCTGGTGTCGTGTGCGTCGAGCGACGCTTTCCAGTTCATCGCGTACAGATCGGACACCTGCACCGTATGGCCGGCGCGTTCGAGATGGCGGACAGTGAAGTCCTTCAGCGAAACGCTCAACGATTTCGGTTCGGGATGCGCATAGATGATGAGAACGTTCATGATGGGACCTTCGTGGCTGAAAACAGTCACGATAGGCATCGCCGAGGCATATTGGAAATGAATTCCCAATATGTCAGGTATTGCCGTGGTTACCCGAACATCGCGGAACACGATCTCGCAGTGCCCTTCCGGCGCAACGTGATTGACCACCGTTATGTTGCGCACGATCTCGACACCCGCGGTGTCCATGGGGACGAGAATCATGCTCTGCTGCCGGTGCGCCGGTGCCTGCTGGTCGGTCTTGCCCATCACGATGAACAACTTGCAATGAGGATGCGCGGCGTTCGTGATGAACCATTTGTGGCCGTTGATCACATAGTCGTCGCCGTCCCGGCGAATCGAGGTCGTAATGTTGGTCGCATCCGAAGATGCGACCTCAGGTTCCGTCATCGCGAAAGCCGAGCGAATCCTGCCATCGAGCAACGGCGTCAGCCACTGGTCACGCTGGGCAGGCGTAGCGAACATGTGCAGCAGTTCCATGTTGCCGGTGTCGGGCGCGTTGCAGTTGAAGACTTCCGACGCCCACGACACCCGCCCCATGATTTCCGCGAGCGGCGCGTATTCCAGATTGGTCAGCCGCGTGCCCGGCTCGTCGTCCCGCAGATGCGGCAGGAACAGGTTCCACAGGCCCTCGGCACGAGCCTGCTCCTTGAGCGACTCCATGAATGACACAGAATACTGCCCCTGGTTCACCTCATCGTGCCACTGCCGGATGCGCGGGACGCCTTGGGGGTATAGCCAAAATCTATGATGATTCTTCCTTGCAAAACGTCCGCTTGAAACGACTGAGACCGTGCCTGCCGCCAATGGCTAGATCGTCAAACCGCCGTCGACGACAATGCATTCGCCGTTCGTATAACTGGCCGCATCAGAAACCAGATACAGCACCGTTCCCGCCATCTCGCGGGGCTCCGCGTGGCGGCGCAGTGGAATCTTCGAGAGCCAACGATCATAAGTTTCCTGTCTGCTGGTCGCGTGGCTTTTTGAAAGCTGGGAATCGTTCTATTACCAATATAAGGAGGAACTAGACCCGGCTACTCGCCGTCGGAGAGGTTGTCCTCTGCATTCGCTGGTTTCGGATGGAATGCATAGCATTTCCTAAGAGCGGCAGTACCTCAACGAATCGCATTTGACAGAAACCGCGACAGTGATAACAAAATAGGAAACCGCCGTTGAAAGCAACGAGAAAAGTCTGCGAGCCTACGACCGCGCAGATCTGAGGATATCGGAACGAAATCGGTTGATCGCGACCGTGAGGCCGCTATTGGAATGGCAACTAAGATTTCATAGAGCTGGCCATCTGCCTTCAAATATTACATTTTTTGTTTTTCAATTTTTTTGTCGACAAGCAATTCGGCGATCCGCTGCTGTTGCCAGGACCGCGCGGCATGCGGCCCACCGCGAAAGCGCAGGCACTGCGCGAGCCATTGCGCGAAGCGCTCGACGCTGCAAGCTCGAACACGTGATCGTGTCGCCCGATGGCGGCGGCTTTTTCGGCGTCACCGACGAGACGCTCGCGAAGGTGGGTCTCGCGCGCAAGGTCGTGCTGTCGGTGCCGCACTTTCTGTTCATGCAGTCGGTGCTCGCGAGCACGGATCTCGTGGGGATGCTGCCCGCGCGTCTCGTGCGCGGCACGGACGCGCTGCGGATGGTCGAACCGCCCGTCGAGGTGCCGGGCTACGAGATGGCGATGCTCTGGCACGAGCGGGTGCATCGCGATCCCGCGCATCAACGGTTGCGGGAGTTCATCGCGGCATCGGTGTAATCAGCCCTTTTCAGCGCCGATCGCATCCAGTTGATCGAGTACCTCGTCGCTGAGCTTCAACCGCGCCGACTGCAGGTTTTCACGCAGATGAGTCACCGAAGACGTGCCCGGAATCAGCAGAATGTTAGGTGCCCGGTGCAATAGCCAGGCAAGCGCGACCTGCATCGGCGTCGCATCGAGCTTGCGCGCAAGCTCCGACAGCTCGGACGATTGAATCGGCGTGAAGCCACCCAGCGGGAAAAATGGCACGTAGGCGATGCCCTGCTCCGCGAGCGCATCGATCAACGCATCGTCGTCGCGATGCACGAGGTTGTAGTGGTTCTGCACGCACACGACCTTCGTGATGCGCTGAGCCTCGGCAATCTGCGCGGCCGTCACGTTGCTCAGGCCGACATGACGCACGAGCCCGCGCTGCTGCAACTCGGCAAGTGCCGTGACCTGCTTTTCGATCGAGCCCTCGCTCGGCTCGTGCACGTTGCCCATCAAGCGCATGTTGACCACGTCGAGCGCGTCGAGCCCGAGGTTGCGCAGATTGTCATGCACCGCGCGCTCGAGGTCGGCGGGCTCCTGCGCCGGCAGCCAGGCGCCGGCGCCGTCGCGCACCGCGCCCACCTTCGTCACGATCGTCAGATCGCGTGGATACGGGTGGAGCGCCTCGCGGATCAACTGGTTGGTCACGTGCGGCCCGTAAAAATCGCTGGTATCGATGTGATCGACGCCCGACGCGACCGCCTCACGCAGCACCGCGAGCGCCGCGTCGCGGTCTTTCGGCGGCCCGAACACGCCGGGGCCGGCCAGTTGCATCGCGCCATAGCCCATGCGCCGCACCGGGCGGCCGGCTAGTGCGAAAGTGTCGATGGAGCTGAAGTTCGGCATGACGATCTCCTTGTGAAGTGATGAGCGGCAGTATCGCCGGAATTGCGTTGTTGAATAAAGCGGTCTAACGTGTACGGGTTGTTCAAAATTCTGCACAATCAATCGTCATGGAACTGAATGATCTAGCCGCCTTCGTTTCCGTCGCCCGCGCCGGCGGCTTTCGCGACGCGGCGCGCGTGAGCGGCGTGTCGGCGTCGAGTCTGAGCGTCGCGGTGCGGCGCCTCGAAACGAAACTCGGGCTGCGGCTCCTGAACCGCACCACGCGCAGCGTCGCGCCGACCGAAGCCGGGCTGCGTCTGATCGAGAAGCTGACGCCGCTGTTCGGCGAAATGGAAGCGGCGCTCGACGTGCTGAACGGCTTTCGCGACAAGCCGACCGGCACATTGAAGCTCAACGTACCGTCGAGCGTCGCGCGCATCGTGCTGCCCGACGTGCTTGCGCGCTTTCTGAAGCAGTACCCGGATATTCGCGTCGAAGTGGTGGTCGAGGATGGTTTCGTCGACGTGCTATCGATCGGTTGCGATGCGGGCATTCGCTACGATGAACGCCTCGAGCAGGACATGATCGCGGTGCCGATCGGCGCGCGCGTGCAGCGCTTCGCGACCGCCGCGTCGCCCGCGTATCTCGACGCGCACGGCCGTCCGCAACATCCCGGCGAATTGCTCGCGCATGCCTGCCTGCGCGGGCAATTCGCCGGCGGCGCGATGCCGACCTGGTACTTCGAGCGCGACGGCGAGCTGCTGCAATTGAATCCGACAGGACCGCTGCTGGTGCGGCCCGGCGCCGCGATCGACCTCGCGGTCAGCGGCGCGGTCGCGGGCCTCGGCATCATTCACCTGTTCGAAGACATACTGCGCCCGCATCTGGACAGCGGCGCGCTCGAAGCGATTCTCGAACCGTGGTGGCAGCGCTTTTCAGGGCCTTTTCTTTACTATCCGGGCCATCGTCATGTGCCCGCGCCGCTGCGCGCGTTCGTCGATTTCCTGAAGGCCGACTCAGCAAGTGTGCCGGACGATGACGTGGCACGGCGTTGATGTCATCACACGGCGGTGAACGCGGCGACGCGTGCCATATCAGCAACGTGGCGCGCAGAGCTGCGCGATCGTGGTCAGAAAGAGATCCGCGCCGATCGGCTTCAGCAGGCATGCGCTGCAGTAATGCGCATCGCTGTCCGAAGGCGGCACCGCGGTATGGACCAGAATCGGTACGTTGACGGATAACGGCATCGATTTCAAACGGCGGCATAACTCCGCGCCGTCCATGACCGGCATCATCCAGTCCGTAACAATCAGGTCGGGAACGTGAGCGACGACACAAGCGAGTGCTTCGGCGCCATTGCTCGCGCAACTCACCTCATACCCTTCGCTCTCCAGAATCAACCGCCATGCGGCTAGAATTTCCGGTTCGTCGTCGACCAGCAATATCGAATACATCATGTTTTGCGGACAAAATTTGCCTTCTCGTCTGATCAGAGTCGCGCAAGAGATGTTCCACGAACGGCAATTGCGCGGATAATGACGCGGGTTGCCGGCGCGCATCGGTCGCCTGGCCGATCGGCAACGAAACAGGTTTGCGGTGCCCGCGCAAATCAAGGCGTTCGAACCGTTCGCGCGTTGTATGTTGTAGAAACTCCATTCCGGCATCCATCATGACCGACAGACGCGTGAGCCCGCTGCGCAACTTCGCCAACTTCATCCGCGCGGAACGGGGCGGCCTGACGCGGCAATGGATGCATGCCGTCTCCGCCGACGCCGATCTCGTCGAAGCGGACAAGCTCACTTATCGGCAACTGGCCGACCATCTGCCGGATATTCTCGACGAGCTGTGCCGGGCGCTCGATGCAGAAGATCTCGAGCGCGTCGAAACGTCGATCGAACGCGACGCGAAGAAGCACGGCAAGGTCCGTTGGCAGCAGGGCTACCGGATCGAAGAGCTGGTGCGCGAACTGGACCTCTTTCAGCAGGTGCTCTTCGAAGCGCTCGAAGAGTTCGTCGAACGCGACCGGACGTGCACGCGCCGTCACGAGAGCCGCGCGCGCCGCCTGATCGCCGAAGCATTCAACGTGGTCAGGTATGAGTCGATCAAGGAAGTGGTCGCCGAACGCGATCGCAAGATCGACGAATACACGGGACGGCTCGAACGCGCGAATCACGAATTGACGCTCGAGCAACGGCTGGTCGGCGATCTATATGCATCGCGGATGCAGATCACGCGCAGCGTCGTGCACGATCTGCGCAATTTCCTCAACGCGTTTTCGGTCGCGCTGCAACTGATCGAGCGAGCGCCGTCGAAAGCCGATACCGCATTGACGCTCGCGAACCGTCAGGCTGCCGACATGAAGCAACTGGTCGACCAGATGGTCGAGTACTCGGTCGTGCTCGGAGACTCCGCGCCGCTCGTGCTCGAAGACGTCGATTTGCGCAAACTCTTCGACGAACTCGTCGCGTCGACGCGACCGTCGATCGAGGCGAAAGGGCTTGCGTTGCGCAGCGCGTTCGACGCGGCGCTGCCGGTCGTCACGTCGAATCGGCTGAAGCTCAAGCAGATCGCGGTCAATCTGTTGACCAACGCGATCAAGTACACGAAGTCGGGGCAAGTCGAAATCCGGTTCGCGATGCATGGCGCCGAACACTGGGCGATTCGCGTCTCCGACACCGGCGTCGGCATTGCGCCCGCCGACGCGGAGCGCGTATTCGATGAGTTCGAGCGCGCGGCCTGCGACGAGATTCCGGGCACGGGACTCGGGCTCGCGATCGTCAGGGAGCTATGCCGCGTGCTCGATGGGCAGATCGAGTTTGCGTCGCGCGAGGGCGTGGGGACCACGTTCGAGATCCGGTTTCCGCTGCGCCGAACCTTGGCCGCAATATGATGCGTGGACGAGCGTTTCAACCAAGTCCGAATGTTTTCCTCAAGCTTGAATCGACGGGACCAGCAGGCATAAAGCGGCGCAACTTGCTCAGCAACGACGCCTGTCCGGCAGGTGTGCGACGCATCCGCCAGGCGCCAAGCGCCGCTTCGACAATAGTGTTTGCCACGCCCTCGGGCTCGGGGGCACCTTTGACACTGTTCACGACTGCGCTCATTGCAAGGGCACGCTCGCGGTCATAGTCGGCGATTTTCGAACCCGCCTGGGGCGCATTGATGTCGAGATTGGTCCTGGTAAAAGTCGGTTCGACCAGGGTTGCGCGTATGCCGAACTGGCGCACCTCATGATCCAGGGTTTCGGTCAGCCCTTCCACAGCGTGCTTGGACGCCGAATAGAGCCCCATGTAGGGCGCCGGGAGAAACCCGAGCACCGAACTGACATTGACGATCCTTCCACCGCGTTGTGCCCGCATGTGGGGGAGTACAGCCTGTGTCGCGCGCAGAATGCTGAATACATTGGTATCGAACAGAGACGAGGCCTCGGCAGTCGACGTTTCCTCGACCGCGCCAATCATGCTCGTTCCTGCATTGTTGACGAGCACGTCGATTCGCCCGGCGCGATCGATGACGGACTGGATTCCAGCCTGGACCGAAGCATCGTTGCGAACATCCATCTCGACAAGCTCGACTCCCGAGATAGGCGCCGCTTTTGCGATGCTGCGCACGGTGCCAAATACGCGGCACCCCCGCCTGGCAAACTTCTCTGCGGCGGCGCGTCCGATACCCGATGACACGCCGGTAACAACGACAACAGTGGAATTCGACATGAACAGCTCCCTTCAGGTGAATTGATGGTGTTTTTTTAACTGTCCGCGTCGAGCGCGTCCTGCAGCGTTTGCTCGGAAGGCTGCACCTGCTCATGCCGATCTTTGCGCAAGCCGGCGGTACGCTCGGGTCGAATCTTGAACCAGATCGAATACATCGCCGGCAGGAAGACGAGGGTCAGAATCGTCCCGGCGAACGTACCGCCGATCAGCGTGTACGCGAGGGTTCCCCAGAACACCGAATGGGTCAGCGGGATGAACGCGAGGATCGCCGCCATGGCCGTCAGGATCACCGGTCTGGCACGCTGCACGGTGGCTTCGACGACCGCATGGAACGGATCCAGCCCCGCCTGCTCGTTCTGGTGAATCTGTCCGATCAGGATCAGCGTGTTGCGCATCAGGATGCCCGATAGCGCGATGAGACCGACCAGCGCATTGATGCCGAACGGCTGCCTGAACAGGATCAACGTCGGCACCACCCCGATCAAGCCCAGCGGACTGGTCAGGAACACCATCACCATCGCGGAGATCGAGCGCACCTGGAAGATGATGATGATGAGCGTAACCGCCAGCATGATCGGGAAGAGCGGCAACATGGCTTTCGTCGCTTTAGCCGATTCCTCGATGGAGCCCGCCTCTTCGATACGGTAGCCGGTCGGAAGCCTGGCGATGATGGGTTGGAGCTGCCTGGTGATGGCCGTCGATACGTCCGGCGGCTGAAGGTTGTCGGCAATGTCGCCCCGTACCGTGATCGTCGGCACCCGGTCCCGCCAGCGCATGATTGGTTCCTCCATGCGCACGTCGACCTTGCCCACCTGCGACAGCGGAATGCGTTGCCCGTTCGCGCCAGCGAGCGTGAAGTCGCCGAGCCGCGCCGGGTCGAGACGAACATCGCCGGCCGAACGCGCGATGACCTGCACGGTTCGAATATCCTCGCGCACGGCGGTGACGGGCACGCCGGTTAGCAGGAATTGCAGTTGTTGCGCCACGGCGCTGGATGTCAGCCCCACCGCCTGCAGACGGTCCTGCTGCAACGTGAAGTGCAGCGTGGGCGTGCGCGTACCCCAGTCAGCGTTGACCGTGCGCATCATCGGACTGGCGTCCATCACCTGCTCGACTTCTCCCGCAATACCGCGCAGCTTGTCCGGGTCCGGACCAGAGATACGGTAGGCGACCGGGAACGGCGAATACGGACCGAACACGAGTTGCGTGACCCGCACGCGCGCCTCGGAGGCGAGACCGTTGGCGACTGCCTGACGCAGTCGCTGCTTCAATGCGTCGCGCTCATCCTGGCTGTCCGTGCGCACCACGATCTTGGCAAACGACGGATCGGGCAGTTCCGGCCCCATCGCCAGGTAAAAGCGTGGCGCGCCTTGCCCGATGTATGCGGTGACGATCCTGGCTTCCTTCTGCTTCGCGAGCCACGCTTCGACCTTCGTCGTGGCGGCGCTGGTTTGCGAGATCGACGTGCCATAGGGCATCTGCACCTCGACCAGCACTTCGGGACGGTCGGAGATCGGGAAAAACTGTTTTTTGACCACGCCCATACCGAGGATGGCCAGCACGAAGAGGCCCACGACCGAACCGGCGACCAGCCATTTGCGCGCGATGACGCGCGTGAGCAGCTGACGGAAGCGGTTGTAGCGCGGCGTGTCGTAGATCGCGTCGTGACCGCCTTCGACCTTTTTGAAGTCGGGCAGCATCTTCACACCCAGGTAGGGCGTGAAGACCACGGCGACGACCCACGATGCGATCAGTGCAATGCCGACGACCCAGAACATGTTGCTGGTGTATTCGCCGGCCGTGGAGCGCGCGAAACCATTGGGCATGAAGCCGACGGCGGTCACCAGCGTGCCCGCCAGCATCGGCGCGGCCGTATGGCTCCACGCGTAGGCGGAGGCGGCGATGCGGCTGTAGCCTTCCTCCATCTTTACCACCATCATTTCGATCGCGATGATCGCGTCGTCCACGAGCAGGCCGAGCGCGAGGATCAGCGATCCGAGCGTGATGCGATCGAAGTTCTTGCCGGTCGCGGCCATCACGACGAACACCACCGCGAGTGTCAGCGGTACGGCCGCGGCAACGACGAGGCCCGCCCGCCAGCCCATGCTGACGAAACTCACCAGCATGACCACCAGCAACGCGACGAAAAACTTGAGCATGAACTCGTCGACCGCCGAATGAATGTTGACGGCTTGATCGGTGACTTTGGTAAGGCTCATGCCTAGCGGCAGCCCGGCGTTGATTGCGCCGACCTCGCTGTCCAGCGCCTTGCCGAGATCGAGCCCGTTCCAGCCGTCGCGCATGACGATGCCCAGCAGCAGTGCCGGTTCGCCGTTGTTGCGGATCATGAACGTCGCCGGATCTTCATAGCCACGTGTGACGGTGGCGATGTCCGACAGCTTCAGCGTGCGGCCCTGCGCTACGACCGGCGTGTCGCGGATCTTCTGCAGGTTGTCAAAGGCACCGTCCAGGCGAATGAACACCTCCGGACCTTTGGTCTCCACGGAGCCGGCCGGCGTCAGGGCATTCTGACCGTTGAGCGCGGCGAACACGTCCTGGGGGCTCACGCCCAGCGTTGCCAGCCGGTCATGTGAGAGCTCGACATAGATTCTCTCCGACTGCTCGCCGATGATGTTGACCTTCTTCACGCCTGGCACGTGCAGCAGCCGTTGGCGCAGCGTCTCGGCATCGCGAACGAGCAGGCGCTGCGGTTCACCCTTCGCCTTCAACGCAAACAGCGCGAAGGTAACATCCGCATATTCGTCGTTGACCATCGGTCCGATTACGCCGGATGGAAGATTGCCCGCCTCGTCGCTGATTTTTTTCCGGGCCTGGTAGAACTGCTCCTGCACTTCCGACGGCGGCGTGCTGTCGAGCAAGGTCAAGGTCGTGAAGGCCAGCCCAGGCCGTGTGTAGGTCTCGGTCCGGTCGTACCAGCGCAGCTCCTGCATGCGCTTTTCGATCTTCTCGGCGACCTGATCGTGCATTTCCTGCGCCGTGGCTCCCGGCCAGGCGGTGATGATGGTCATCACCTTGACCGTGAACGCGGGGTCTTCCGCCCGGCCCAGCTTGAAGAACGAAACGAGCCCGGCCAGTGAAATCAGGCAGATCAGGAACAGGGTGATGGAGCGCTCGCGCACGGCGAGCGCCGACAGGTTGAAACGGCCTTCGCTCACGGACGGGCTCCCTCGGCCGTCATGGCGACGGCTTGACTTGTCACCCGGACCTGCTCGCCTTCGCGCAGCAACTGCGCGCCGAGCGCGACGATCCGGTCGCCTTGCTTGATCTCACCGGCGACGCGAGCACTATCGTCGTCCAGACGTTCGACGGTAACCGGCCGCCAGGCAACCTTTGCCGGCTCGCCGTTGATGACCCACACCCCCGGTCCCTTGCCCGCGTCAAACAGCGCGCCGATCGGCACCTGCAAACCGCCTTGCACCGCGGAACGCGCGTCCGGAATCTGGACCGTGACGGTGGCGCCCAGTGGGGCGTCGGCCAGCTCTCCCTGCAGCACATACCGCGCTTCAAAGGTCCGGGTACGAGGATCCGCCGTATCCGAAAGCTGGCGCAGCGTCGCCGGCACGCTAACGCCGCCGTTGCCGAACAGCGTGGCCTGGGCGACCGAACCGATCGCGGGGCGCAGGGTTTCGGGTAGCTGGATGACAGCCTCGCGGCGCCCGGCGTGCGCGAGGCGTACCACGGGCTGGCCGGCGCTGACGACCTGGCCCGGCTCGGCCAGCGTTTCCATCACGACGCCATCGCCGTCCGCCACCAGCCCGGCATAACCCGTCGCGTTGCGCGCAACGTCGGCGTCAGCCACGGCCGCGCTGAGCTGCGCTTTGGCGGCATCGGCCGCCGCCTTGATCTGGTCATAGGCCGATGCCGATATCGCGCCGGTTCCGCGCAGGTCGCGATAGCGCTCTTCATCCTGCGCGGTCTGCTGCGCGCGTGCTCGCGCGGCGGTGACCGCGTCCTGCCGGGCCTGCGCGGCAAGCCTCAGATCGATGGGGTCGAGGCGCATCAGCAGCTGGCCGCGTTTGACGGTTTGCCCGGCATCCACCAGCCGCTCGAGCACCTTGCCGGAGACGCGAAATCCCAGCTCGCTCTGCACGCGCGCGGCGACGGTTCCGGTAAACGAACGGGAGGCTGGGATCGCCGCCCGAGCGATGGCGGTGCGCACCAGGGGCGCTTCGGTGCGCGAATCGGACGGTGCTTTTGCGCCGCAGGCGGCTAGCGCAAGTGCCAGTGCACAGACGACTGTAGAGGTAGCAAGGCGACGCCGGAGCATGAAAGACCCATTGACGGAGTGATCGGGGCTTTCATTATGGTTCTAGTGACCAACTTAGTCAATGGTCACAACCGAGATTTCCATCAAGGCGACAGACTGCGGAGCACGAGACCGGACAGTTGTGCAGGCGCGACCTTGGTGTAATCGAAGCTGTACTGCAGGAGCATTGGGTTGAGGTAGGGGCGCAACACCAGATAGATCGCCATCGCAGTCTCATCGAGGGGGGTTTTGCGCTCGAAGTCCCCGCTTTGCCGACCCTCCTGGAGGACGTCCCGAAGCAGCTTCTGGACGCGCTCTTCATACGCAAGCACCGCCTGCCAATTCTCCGTGGCCGCCGATGCGGCAATCTCGTAAAGTTTGCGGTCCTGGAAAAACAGACGGAGGCTCGCTTCCGTGAAGACGTTGAACATCCGCCGCAGCTTCTCCGGTGGCAGATCGGTCTGTGCGACGGCCGACCTGACCTCGGTTTCGATCTCGTGCAGGCAGTTCGCGCAAATCATCTCGCCAATGGCCTGCTTGGACTCGAAGAACTTGTAGATGTAGGCCTTGGAAAACCCGATCGCCTTGGCGAGGTCTGAGACCGTCGTTTTCTCGTAGCCATACCGGCTGAAGTGCTCGGTGGCGGCGACAACGATCTGATCCCGTACCTCGTGGTCAGCGGGGCCGCGCGCCGGGATGGGGGAACTGGTGGCTTTTTTCATGGGTATAGCATACAGGAATGGACAACCAGTGACTATTTGGTATTATAGTCACAACCGGAATCTTGCGAAGACGCTCATGCTACCCAAACCCATCCTTGCCGCGGTTATTGCCGCCAGTCTCTCGGCTGGCTGCGCTGTAGGCCCCGATTATGTCCGGCCCAATGTAGCCATGCCCGAGCAGTTCCGGGGCCAGGCCGCGGTGGATCACCGGCACGCGGCGGCCAGTGCCGACCTTGTCACGTGGTGGACGGGTTTCGATGATCCGCAACTGACACGATTCGTCACGCTCGCACTGGATCAGAACCTGGACCTCGCGCAGGCCGCCGCTCGCGTCTCGCAGGCGCGCGCGGGACTTGGCGCGGCGAATGCCGCGCTGCTGCCGTCCGGCACTGTCAGCGGGCAGGCGGCGCGAGTCTACCAGTCGGTCGAAACCCCCTTGGGGCGAGTCCTGAATTCGACGCCCGGTTTCGATCGCTACGGCAATGATTACGAGGCTAATTTCAACGCGAGCTGGGAACTGGATGTGTTTGGTGGCCTGCGTCGCGGGCGGGAAGCCGCACTTGCCGAATACCAGGCTTCGGAAGCCGGTGCGGTGGCCACGCGCCTGGCAGTGGCGGCGCAGACTGGCGATATTTACATCACGATTCGTGGGTTGCAGGCCCGTCTGAAGGTTGCCCGGCGGCAGGTGCAGACGCAGCAGGATCTGCTTTCGACCATCAACCTCCTGTATAGCAAAGGATTGGCGGCCGACCTTCAGGTGAGCCAGGCCGAAGGTGCGCTGTCCCAGGTTCAGGCATCCGTCCCGGTCCTCGAGGCGGGTCTGGATGCAGCGATGAACGCGCTGGATGTAATGCTGGGTTCACAGCCCGGCACGCATCGAGCCGAACTGGTCGAAGCTGGTGACATCCCGGTCGCCCCGCGGATCGCGGACACAGGATCGCCGGGTGAGTTGCTCAGGCGCCGGCCCGACCTGATCGTGGCCGAGCGTCGCCTCGCCGCATCGAACGCGCGCATCGGCGTGGCCATCGCCGAGTATTACCCCAAGGTGTCGCTCAGTGGACTGCTCGGCAGCGCCACCTCGGTGGCCAGCGGCAACCTGTTCAGTACCGGCGCCAATCAGGCCGCTGGCGTGCTGGGGCTGCGCTGGCGTCTGTTCGATTTCGGCCGCATCAATGCGCAGATCGAGCAGGCCAAGGGGCAGCAGGCGGAAATGCTGGCCGCGTATCGGCTCGCCGCGCTTCATGCAACCGAAGACGTCGAGAACTCATTCTCGGCACTCGTGAAGCGCGAGCAAGAGGCCGCGGTGCTCGCCCAGGGAGTGAACTCGCTCGGCCGGGCTCGAGCGGCCTCGTTCGCAGCCTATCAAAAAGGTGTCGTCAGCCTGATCGAAGTCCTGCAGGCCGACGAAAACCTGCTGCGCGCCTCGGATGAGCGAGTGCAGGCGCAAACGGAATCGGCACGCGCAGCCGTTGCTGCCTTCAAGGCGCTCGGTGGCGGATGGCAACCTCGCGAATCCGAAGCGGTCGCCATCAAATAGCAACCCTGCGCACCCAACGATTTGCGAGGAGCGTGGATTTTGGCCATCGTTCTTTGTCATATGAGTGCTTTGCCGCATGCCACACAAACGAATGACGCGAGCAGAAAGTCGCGAGCGAACCCGGCGGCGCTTGCTCGACGCAGCAGCGTCGAGCATCGCCGAAAAAGGGTTTGCTGCGACTAGCGTGGAGGATATCGCAGCCCAGGCCGGCTATACCCGCGGCGCGTTTTACTCGAACTTCAGCAGCAAGAGCGATCTGTTCGTCGAGCTGCTCCGTCTCGATCACCAGAACATGCAAGAAAACTTGCAGAAGCTGCGAGACGCCGCACCGTCCAGCGAAAACCTGCAAGTGCAGCTCACTTTGTTGTACGCGCAGTGCTATCGCGACGACAACAACTACATCATCTGGGCTGAGGCACGTTTGCATGCCATGCGTGACGCGAAATTCCGACAACATGTGAACGCCCTATGCCTGCAAAAGCGCGACATGATCGCGTACTTCATTGAGCAGCTATGCAAGCGCCTCAACATGCAGTTGCCGGGCCCTTTCGCCGACCACGCGCTCGCCGTTATCGCATTGATCGACGGCATCCTCTACTTCAACATGATGATGCCCAATGATCTGTCGAACGCTTCGGCCGAAGCGATTTTGAGCAACGTTTTGACAAAGATGTTCTGCAATGCACCAGTCCTGACTGAAACATAGTTTGATCATGTGCCTCCTCCACAAATACCCGGTCAAGCGATTCAATCCCATCAGTTGGTATCAGCCACACACCAGTCAATCAGCGAGGTCTTCGATGAACCGGACCTTGCGTTACCAGTGGCCGATGGGTCGTTTGTGAGTAAGAGTGCCATCACCCAGGCGCGGCGGCGGCGGCGTGGCGCCACTGGCGTGGCTGTTTCACGAATCAGCCAGAAACTGGGTTGTGCAGAATCAGGACCGATGCCTCTTCAAGGGATTCTCGCTGTTCGCGATGGGGCTATCGCCGCATGCGTCTCGACAAGCTGCCGACGATGCAAGCGGCGCTCGGCCTCTACGCATCGCTGGGATTCGAGCCCATCGACGCCTACGTGTTCAATCCGATCCCCGCCGCAATTTTTCTGGAACGCGATCTGACGCGGCCGCGTTCAATGTAATGGCGGTGCAGGCCTGACCCGGCCTGCAGGTATGCACTCGCTCATTGCCCCGTTCTGCTGGCTCAAGCCACGCACGACCACCTCGGACGATTTGCCGTCACGCCGCGCGAGTTCGGCCAGATCGAGTAACGCGGCGTAGCGCGCGGAACAGTCGCTCGCCGCGCCGGCGTCGGGGTTCGCGCGAAGGTCGTCGCTGGCGTCGCTGGCGTCGCTGGCGTCGCTGGCGTCGATGACTGCGTTGATCGCCAGCAACGTCGCCACGACGATCGTCGCGAGCGCGACCGTTTTGCGGAGCGCGCCCCGCGCAGCCCTTTGCGCTCGCGAGTGACGCTCCGCCTCAGCAGATGGTGGACACGAGCCCGCCATTTCGCACATCGCGTCGCACCGCGCGGCGCGACGTGAGCGCCACGATTCTACGCAGGTTCTGATTCTCATCGCCGCGCTCATCGTCAGGCCCAATGCGCCGGCACCCACACGCGCCCGACCCAATGGCCCGGCACCCAGACCGCGGCCCGCGGCGCGACATACACAGGACGCGGCGCGACGTAGACGGCCGGCGGCGGGGGCGGCGCCACGATTACCACCGGCGGCGGAACATAGGCCGGCGGAGGCGTCACCACGACCGGCGGCGGCACGTACACGACCGGCGGCGGCACGACGACCGGCGGAGGCGGCGCCACGACCACCACCGGCTTCGGCGCAACGACCACGGTCGTACCGGTCGCCGTCGTGGTCCCGCCCGCGACCACCACGCCGCCTGTTACCACCGTACCGCTCGAGGTCACCGTGTGGCCTTGCGTGCCGGTCACGCTCGTCGAAGTCGTCACGACGCCGGGCGCGACCCGCGTCGCGGTGCCTGAGTGATAGACGTTGTTGTTGTCCGGACCCGTCACCGTGCCCGAGCGCGCGCAGGTCGAACCCGCGCAATTCGTCGACGCAGAATGATTGGCCGTATTGCCGTTCGACCCGGTGATCGAGCCCGACGACGAATACTGGCCCGGCGCGGTGCGCGTCACGTCGCCGGACGTCGTCGCCGTTTTGCCGTCGGGACCGGTCAGCGTGCCGCTATGCGAGCAGGAGCCGCCCGCGCAACTGGTGTCGCCCGAGTGCTGCACCGAGTTGCCGTAGCGGCCCGTCGCGGTACCCGAGTTCGAGAACTGGCCGGGCGCCGTGCGCGTGACCGTGCCGGTGTTGCTTGCGAAGCCGCCATAGGGGCCGGCCACGCTGCCCGCATGCGAGCAGCTACCGCCGCCGCACGAGCCGTAGTGCGCGCCGTTATAGACGCCGCGCGACGTGTACGCGGTGCCGTGACCCGACCACGCCAACGCCGATGCGCTGCCGAGCGCGAGCACGGCGGCGGCCGCGCCGAACGCCGCCTTGCGCAGCGCGCCTCGCGCCATGCTGGCGCAGACCCTGTCGGAACCTGCGAATGAACGATTTTTCATGGTATGTCCTTGCTGGATTCGGGCCACTTGCGTCACTGCCGCGTGGCGACGAACGGACTATAGAAGGACACACCGCGGAAATCATCACGGAACATATGTCGCGCTGTTTCACGGCGACGCGGGCCCGCCAGGCAAGGTTTTTCGGGCATTCGGCGGGAGCCGCGACATATTTCGACATAGTTTGCGAAACAGATGCGGCCGCCGGAATCGACTGCGGCCCCGCCGCTCACTGCCCGACCGGCGTCACCTGCACGGCGGCGGCGGACACGAACGCCGCATGCACGGTGTCGCCGACCTTCACGTCGCTCAAATCGACGTCGGGCGCTGCTTCGAAGGTCTGGGTCTGATACGCGCCGCGCAGCGTCACGAGGCGCTGCTTGCGATCGATCTTCAGCACGGTCGCGAGCACCTCGGTCTGCCGCGCCGACTCGTACCCACCCGACGCCGGCGCATAGCTGCGCCGGTCGACCCGCTCGCGAATCCCCTTGCCCGCGCTGCTTGCCTTCTCGACCTTGGTGAGCAACGCATTCTTGTACAGCACGTCGACGCGATCGCCGATCTTCAGCTGATCGAAACCGGCGACCTGCTGGCTGACGAGCACGATCGCGACGTCGCCATGCGGAGCCTTCAATGTCAGCGAACGGTTGCCCGCATCGATGGCGACGATCTCCGCCGTCATATGCACCGGCTGCGCCGCGCTGAGCATCGCTTGCGCGGTGCTCGCCATGTCGTCCTGCGCTCGCGCCGGCGGGGCCGCGGCCACCACCGCGCTGACCAATGCTGCAGCTATCGTCGCTGTTTTCATCCGCGTTCTCCTCCTGCGAGGTATAAATACGGCTTGACGGCCGGTCATGCGCGTCGAGCGCAATCGCTTCGTGCTACGCAGCATTCGTGCCCGGCGTCATGAACTCTGCGCCTACAGGACAACCACGGCCAACAGTATGACGCGAACGATTTGCCGACGTATGCATCGGCATGGCCGCCGACAGCCATCAGAAACGCCATCGCGGTACCGTGCTATCCTATATACCCATAGGGGGTATATGTATGGCACATCTGAGCATACACAAAGACGGCTTATTGAAACGCGTTCGTCGCATCGCGGGCCAGGTTCAGGCTATCGAGCGTTCACTGGAGTCGGACGCCGATTGCGAAAAAGTCCTGCACCTGGTGGCCGCGACCCGCGGCGCAATGAACGGCCTGCTCGACGAGATCGTCGAGGCGCACGCGCGCGAGCATGTCGCGCATCCGGACCTGACGGCCAGCCAGCGCAAGAAGGGAGTTGATGCATTGATCGGCGCAATCCGCCGCTATTCGAAGTAAGTGTGTATGACTGACCATCTGATCCACAAACACGAGCACTCGTTTCTCGGCAGCTCGCACGACGACAACGCGCGCCGGACCCGCTTCGTCGTCGCGCTCACCGTTGTCATGATGATCGGCGAAATCGCGGCCGGTTACGTGACCGGCTCGATGGCGCTGCTCGCCGATGGCTTCCACATGGCGACGCATGCCGGCGCGCTCGGCATTGCCGCGCTCGCGTATGCGTTCGCGAGACGCAACTCGGCAAACCGCGCGTTCAGTTTCGGAACGGGAAAAGTGGGCGAGCTTGCCGGCTTCGCTTCGGCGCTGATTCTCGCGTTGGTGTCGCTTGGCATCGGCATCGAATCGGCGATCCGGCTCGTTCATCCCACCGGTGTCGCGTTCGGGCAGGCCGCGGTGATTGCGGCGATCGGGCTGGTCGTGAACATCGTCAGCGCGCTGCTGTTGTCGGGCGGCCATGCGCACCATGGGCATCACGATCATCACCATCATCACGACCATGCGCATGGGTCCGACAACAACCTGCGCTCCGCCTACGTGCACGTGCTCGCAGATGCGCTGACCTCGGTGCTGGCGATCGTGGCCATGCTGGCCGGCCGCTATCTCCAGTGGGTCTGGATGGACCCGCTGATGGGCATCGTCGGATCGATCGTCATCGCGCGCTGGGCATGGACGCTGATGCGCGACACGGCCGGCGTGCTGCTCGACAGAACCGACGAGCACGTGGCCGGCGAAATCCGCGAAATCCTGGATTCGCACGGCGATGCCGAGATCGCCGACCTGCACGTCTGGCAGATCGGCCCGGAGGCGCGAGCGGCGATCGTCAGCGTGCGCACGCATGGCGGCGTTACGGCCGAGACGATCCGCGCGCGGCTCGCGCCGGTGCATGAGGTCATGCATCTGACCGTCGAAGCGGCGTCATAACGCCTGCGCCCGGCGCAACAAGGCGCGATCAAAACAAAGGGCCGGCGTGTCTCGACGCCGGCCCTTCTTTTCACCATTCAGCTTGTGCGGAGACCGAAGCTCGCGCTAAACCAGCTCACGCATCACACGCGCTCGATCGCGATCGCGATGCCTTGGCCGACGCCGATACACATCGTGCACAGCGCGAAGCGGCCCTGCGTGCGTTGCAGTTGATACATCGCGGTCGTCACCAGACGCGCGCCGCTCATGCCGAGCGGATGGCCGAGCGCAATCGCGCCGCCGTTCGGGTTCACGCGGGGATCGTCGGCGGCGACGCCGAGGGCGCGCAGCACCGCGATACCTTGCGAGGCGAACGCTTCATTCAGTTCGATCACGTCGAACTGGTCGATCTTCATGCCCAGACGCGCGAGCAGCTTCTGCGTGGCGGGTGCCGGGCCGATGCCCATCACGCGCGGCTCGACGCCGGCGGTGGCCACACCGAGCACGCGGGCGCGCGGCGTAAGGCCGAAACGCTTCGCGGTCTCTTCATTGGCAAGCAGCAACGCCGCCGCGCCGTCGTTCACGCCCGATGCGTTACCGGCCGTAACCGTGCCGTCCGGACGCACGACGCCCTTCAGCTTCGCGAGCGTTTCGAGGCTCGTTTCGCGCGGATGCTCGTCCTGCATGACCGTGATCGGATCGCCCTTCTTCTGCGCGATCGTCACGCCGACGATCTCCTGCGCGAGCGTGCCGTCGCGTTGCGCGCGCGCCGCCTTCTGCTGGCTGCGCAGCGCGAATGCGTCCTGGTCGGCGCGGCTGATGTTGTAGTCGGTCGCGACGTTTTCGCCGGTTTCCGGCATCGAGTCGACGCCGTACAGCTTCTTCATCAGCGGATTCACGAAACGCCAGCCGATCGTCGTGTCGTAGACCTCGTTCTGACGCGAGAACGCGCTGGTCGCCTTGGGCATCACGAACGGCGCGCGGCTCATGCTTTCGACGCCGCCGGCAATCATCAGCGCGGCCTCGCCCGACTTGATCGCGCGCGCGGCGATGCCGACCGCATCCATGCCCGAGCCGCACAGACGGTTGACCGTCGAGCCCGGCACGTCCTTCGGCAGACCCGCGAGCAGCAGCGACATGCGCGCGACGTTGCGGTTGTCGTCACCGGCCTGGTTGGCGCAGCCGTAGATGAGGTCGTCGATCGCGGTCCAGTCGACGTTCTTGTTGCGCTCCATCAGCGCCTTGAGCGGCACCGCGCCCAGGTCGTCGGCGCGCACCGACGACAGCGAACCTGCATAGCGGCCAATGGGGGTGCGAATCGCGTCGCACAGGAATGCTTCGGTCATGGGATGTCTCCAGTTGAGATGCTGCGTGCGCTGCGCCTCGGCCGGCTTCGCACCGATGAGGCCGGTTCGATGCGCCGAGGCATCGGCCCTGGGCGCCAACGGCCGCGGACGGGCAACTGCAAAATGGCGGCGGCGTAACGCGCCGTCACGTCGAAGCAGCTTAGCGCAGGATCGTGAACGATGGGCTTGGGATTGACGACCGATACGGCTGCCGCCCCTTCTTCGCCCTACCTCGTGTTCTATATACGAACACAAGGTCATATATCGAACAAAACAGCCTCGATAATAGGCGGGCGCGCGAAAGCATGTCAAGCACGGCCGCAGCCGTGCCAAGCGACACCAGGGAATACGCGGAGGGGGTGATCTTCAGCGAACTTCGATTCCTTCATCGGCGATGTAGCCGCGAATCACGTCCGCGAAACTGCGCTCGGCCGCGAGCCCGAGCCGTTCGGCGCGCGACGTATCCCACGCGCCGGGCCAGCTGCCGACGATCTTCTCGATGCGCTCGTCGGGCTGCCGCACAATGCGGCTCGCGACCGCCTCGCCCGCGACCTCGCGCAGTGCCGCGATCATCTCGTCGACGCTGACCGACAAGCCCGGCAGGTTCAGCACGCGTCGCTTGCCAAGCGCGGCGCCATCGAGTTCGAGGCCGGCGATAAGACCCTCGATCGCCTTGCGCGGCGACAGCAACCACAGCCGCGTCGAACCGGCGATCGGACACACGGCCTCCTCGCCATTGAGCGGCTCGCGGACGATGCCGCTCGCGAACGACGACGCCGCCGCATTCGGCCGCCCCGGCCGCACGCTGATGGTCGGCAGCCGCAGCACGCGGCCGTCGACGAAACCGCGCCGCGAATAATCGTTGAGCAGCAGCTCCGCGATCGCCTTCTGCGCGCCGTACGATGACTGCGGATTGAGCGCGGTGTCGTCCTGCACGACCGCAGGCAGATCGCCACCGTAGACCGCGACCGAACTGGTGAACACGACGCGCGGTTGGTGCCCGCGCTGCCGGCAGATTTCGAGCAGCAGCCGCGACGCATCGAGATTGATGCGCATGCCGAGATCGAAGTCCGCCTCGGCCTGGCCGCTGACGATCGCAGCGAGATGAAAGATCGCCGAGGTTTGATCGTCGATCACGCGTTCGAGCACGCTGCGCTCCGCGATATCGCCGACTTCGGTGCGCACGCGCGCATCGCCGAAATCGTGTGCGCGCACGACGTCGAGCAACACGAGCCCGGTAATCGCTTGCGGTGCGCCGTGCGCATCTCTCAGTGCGCCGCGCGCGAGCAGCTCGCGCGCGAGACGCTGGCCGAGAAAACCGGCACCGCCGGTGATCAGTACTTTCATGGTTACGTGTGCGTCAGTGGTTGTCGGAAAGAGTCAACGCCCCGCATCGAGATAAGGCTTCAGCCAGCCAAGCCCCGCCGAGGTCCCCGCGCGCGGCCGGTATTCGCAGCCGATGTAGCCGTCGTAGCCGAGCGCATCGATCAGATCGAACAGGTACGGGTAGTTCAGCTCACCGATGTCGGGCTCGTGCCGCTCGGGCACACCCGCAACCTGGATGTGACCGATGCCGGCCATATCGCGTTTGAGCTTCATCGCGAGATCGCCCTCGACGATCTGGCAGTGATAGCAATCGAACTGCACCTTCAGATTCGGCGCGCCGAGTTCGGCGCAGATCGCTTGCGCGTCGTCCTGTCGATTGAGGAAATAGCCGGGCATGTCGCGCGTATTGATCGGCTCGATGACGACCGTGATCTGTTCGGCTTGCGCGGCCCGCACGGCATAGGCGAGGTTGTTCAGGTACACGTCGCGTTGTGTTTTGCGCTGCGTTTCGCCCGCTTGATCGCCGGCAATCAACCCCGCCATCACATGCAGCTTGCGATTGCCGAGCACGCGCGCGTACTCGAGTGCCGTGTCGATGCTGCGGCGGAACTCGTCCTCACGGCCCGGCAACGACGCAAGGCCGCGCTCGCCGCCGCTCCAGTCGCCGGGTGGCGCATTGAACAGCGCCTGCGTGAGGCCATGCGCGTCGAGCCGCGCCTTCAGCTCGCCCGGGCGGAACTCGTAGGGAAACAGGAATTCGACCGCGTTGAAGCCGTCGCGCGCGGCGGCGGCGAAGCGATCGAGGAACGCGTGCTCGTTGTACATCATCGACAGATTGGCGGCGAAGCGAGGCATGGCGGCAGCTCCTTCAAGACAGTGCGATACGGTGCGCGGCGTTCATCGGCAATGCGCGCTGCTACCAGCGCGCGCCGAACGCGGCACGGAGTTGTTCGATCGCGGCGGCGTCGAGCGGCGCGGGCCGCGGATTCGTCATCAGCCACAGGCGCGCGGTCTCCTCGAGTTCTTCGAGCGCATACGACGCGTGCGCGACCGAGCGCTCCCACACTACCGGCCCCAGACGTTCGAGCAACACCGCGCGCACCCGATCGGCCAGCGCAGCGATTTGCGCGGCCACTCGGGGATCACCCGGGCGTTCGTAGCGAATCAGCGGCACGTGGCCCACTTTCATCACGTAGTACGGTGTGATCGGCGGCAGCACGTCCGCTTCGCTCCACACGCCCGCGAGCGTCAACGCGACCAGATGCGTCGAATGGGTATGGACGATGCCGCGCGCCTCGCCGTTGCGCGCATAGATACCGCGATGCAGCGCCAGCGTTTTCGACGGCTTGCCGCCCGACACCGCGTGGCCGTTTGCGTCGACCTTCGCGATGTCGGCGGGATCGAGGCGGCCGAGGCACGCGTCGGTCGGGGTGATCAGCCAGCCGTCGTCGAGCCGCGCGCTGATGTTGCCGGCGCTGCCGACCGTATAGCCGCGCTGATACAGGCTCGCGCCGACCGCGCAGATTTCCTCGCGAACGCGCGCTTCGGCGCAGGTGTGAAGTGCCGGTGCGTCGCTCATTGCGCGGCTCCGTCGAGATGGCGCAGCGCCTTGTCGAAGAAGTCGGTGGTGCCGAAATTGCCGGATTTCAGCGCGAGTGCGAGCGGTTCCGCTTCGGTCGTCGCCGTGGCCGGCACGCCCGGATCGATCTGCGCGCCGATGCGCAGCATGCGCACGTCGAGCGCCTGCACGACGGCGCCCGAAGTTTCGCCGCCCGCGACGACGAACTTGCGCACACCCCGTTCGCGCAGACCGCGCGCAATCGCCGCCAACGTCTTCTCGACCAGATGCCCGGCCTCGTTGACGCCGAGTTCGCGCTGCACGGCCTGCACTTCGTCGGGCGATGCGGTCGCATAGACCAGCACCGGTTCCGCGTGCACGAAGCGCTGTTGTGCGAACGCGAGCGCCTCGCCGACGACGTCCTCGCCGCGCGCCGCCGCGAGCGGATCGATGCGGAACGCGGGCCGTGTCGCGCACCAGGCGGCGACCTGCGCGTTGGTCGCCGTCGACGCACTGCCTGCGAGCACCGCCGACAAACCTTCTATACGCGGCAATTGCGCGGCATGGGTTTGCTCGCCGAGCAGACCCGCGCGCCGGAAGTTGGCGGGCAAACCAAGCGCGACGCCGGAGCCGCCGGTGATCAGCGCGAGGTCCGCGCAGGCCGCGCCGAGCGTGTGCAAATCGGCGTCGGACACCGCATCGGCAATCGCGATGCGCACGCCGTCGGCGCGCAACGCGGCGAATGCGGCACGCACGGCCGCATCGCCTTGCGCGAGCTGGTCGTAATGCACGAGCCCGACCTTCGATTGCGTTTGCCGCCGCAGCACGCGCACGAGGTTCGCGTCGCGCATCGGCGTCAGCGGATGGTTTTCCATGCCCGACTCGTTGAGCAGCGCATCGCCGACGAACAGATGACCGCGAAAAATCGTGCGGCCGTTCTCTGGAAACGCGGGACACGCGATCGTGAACGACGCGCGCTCAGCGAACTCGGTGGACAGCGCATTCAGCAACGCATCGGTCACCGGGCCAATGTTGCCCGCATCGGTCGAATCGAAGGTCGAGCAGTACTTGAAGAAGAATTGCCGGCACCCTTGCGCGCGCAGCCAGGCGAGCGCGGCCAGCGATTGCGCGACCGCGTCGGCGGCCGGGATCGTGCGCGACTTCAGCGCGACGACGAGCGCGTCGGCGCCGAGCGCTGCGTTGGAGGTGGGCACGCCGATCGTCTGCACCGTGCGCATGCCACCGCGCACGAGCATGTTGGCGAGATCGGTGGCGCCGGTGAAGTCGTCGGCGATGCAGCCGAGCAGCGCGGGTTTCGTTTGAGCCGTCATGACCTCTCCCTCGCCTAGTGCTTCGTCGGCAATTCGATGCCTGGGAAAATCTTCACGACCGCCGAGTCGTCTTCGCCACCGTGGCCCGCCGTCGACGCCATCATGAACATCTGATGCGCGGCCGCCGACAGCGGCAGCGGAAACTTCGTGCGACGCGCGGTATCGAGCACGAGGCCGAGGTCCTTGACGAAAATATCGACCGCCGACAGCGGCGTGTAGTCGCCCGCGAGAATATGCGGCACGCGGTTCTCGAACATCCACGAATTGCCCGCGCTGTGCGTGATCACGTCGTACAGCGCGTGCGGGTCGACACCTTCGCGCAGGCCGAGCGCCATTGCCTCGGCGGCCACCGCGATATGCACGCCGGCCAGCAGCTGGTTGATGATCTTCACCTTCGAGCCTGCGCCATGCGTGGCGCCAAGCCGATACACGTTGCCGGCGATCGCGGCGAGCACGTCTTCGCACGCGGCATAAGCGGCCGCGGGACCGGACGTCATCATCGTCATCTCGCCCGACGCCGCGCGCGCCGCGCCGCCCGACACCGGCGCATCGAGCATCTGCAGACCGGCCGCCTCGACGCGCCTGCCGAGATCGCTCGCGAACTCCGGCGCGACCGTGGCACTCGCGATCACGACGCCGCCCGGCTTCATGGCCGCGAGCGCGCCGTGCTCACCGAACAGCACGGCTTCGGTTTGCGCCGCATTCACGACCAGCGTGATCACGACCTCGCACTGCGCGCCGAGCTCCGCGGGCGTCGCACAGCCGATGCCCCCTTCATCGACGAACGCCTGCAGCGCGTCGCGCCGCAAGTCGCACGCGTGGACCCTGAAGCCCGCTCGCAACAGCGAGCGCGCGACGCCGAGCCCCATGGCCCCCAAACCAATGACACCGACATTTCTCGACATGCATGACCTCTATGGATGGGTGCCGCATTCGTGGGTTCGCGCGCGTCGGAATCACCGCGCGCCTTCAGCGCGTCAGACGATGCCCGCCTCGGCAAGCCGCCGCGCCGCGTTGTACAGATGCGTCTGCGCGGCATTGCGCGCCGCCATCGGATCGCCGGCACGAATCGCCGCGGCGATCGCCACGTGCTCCTCGCGCACCTGCCGCGAGAAGTCCTCGCGCAGCGCCTCGTTGCGGCGCGTGACGACCGTGCCCGCTTCGAGGTACTGATTGAGGAACGTCAGCGTCTTCAGGAAATACGGATTGCCCGTAGCCGCCGCGATCGCGCGATGAAACGCGACGTCTTCGGCGACGCCGTCTTCGCCAGTGCCGACCGCGCGCTCGATGCGCGCGAGCGCGGCGTCGATCGCGGCCATCTCGGCATCGCTGCGGCGCATCGCGGCTTCCGACGCGACCTCCGCCTCGATCGCGCGTCGCAGCGCGAGGATCTGCACGACCGAGCCCGGCTCCACGGCTTCCGCGTAGTCGATTCGCAGCGGGCGGATCGCGCCGTGCCCGGCGACGAACACGCCACTGCCCTGACGCGGCTCGACCACCCCCTCGTTCTTCAGTCGCGACAGCGCCTCGCGAATCACCGTGCGGCTTACGCCGAACTGTTGTGCGAGCACGGCTTCGGTCGGCAGCCTGGCGCCGCGCGCGAAGGTGCCCTTGTCGATCTGCTTCAGCAGTTGCTGCGCGACGGTGTCGCTCAAAGCGCGCGCGGGAATCTTGTCGAACATGGCGGATCCGTTGGACCGGGTGTCTCGAACTAGTCAGGTTATCGGGTCATCATACAAATTTGGAGTGGGGAATCGCATCCACGCAAACCCTGGGTTTTTTGCACGAATCGGCGTTATTTGGCGAAATAGAAGGCTTAAGCTATCGTCTCGCCTTTGCGCCGCAACGCAAAACGCGGCGCCGCATCGAAACGAACGCGCGTCGCGCGTCCTTCGCACGCACTCTTCCGAACCCACGATCAAGGTCCATGAGCAAAGCCCTGCCGCCGTCTTCCGTCGCGCCCGCCAACGCCGAACCGGCCCCGGAGAAACCGGGCGACTCGTACGTGCAGTCGTTCGCGCGCGGCCTCGCGGTCATCCGCGCGTTCGACGCGACGCGGCCTGAACAGACGCTCACCGACGTCGCCGCGGCGACTGGCCTCACGCGCGCCGGCGCGCGCCGGATCCTGCTGACGCTGCAAACCCTCGGCTATGTGGAAGCCGAGGGACGCCTGTTTCGTCTGACGCCGAAGATTCTCGACCTCGGCTTCGCGTATCTGACCTCGATGCCGTTCTGGAATCTCGCCGAACCGGTGATGGAAAGCCTGTCGGCACAGGTGCACGAAAGCTGCTCCGCGGCCGTGCTCGATCGCACCGATATCGTCTACGTGCTGCGCGTGCCGACTCACAAGATCATGACGATCAACCTGTCGATCGGCAGCCGCCTGCCCGCGTACTGCACGTCGATGGGCCGCGTGCTGCTTGCCTCGCTCGACGACGAGACGCTCGACGCGACGCTGAACTCGACGCCGCTCTACGCGCACACGCCGCGCACCGTCACCGACAAGCAAGAGTTGAAGAAGCTGATCGAGCAGGTGCGTCGCCAGGGGTGGGCGATCGTCGATCAGGAGCTCGAAGGCGGCTTGATTTCGCTGTCCGCGCCGATTCGCAATCGCCAGGGCCGCGTGATCGCCGCGATGAACATCAGCGGCAACGCACAGCGCAATTCGGCCAAACAGATGGTGAAAGCGTTCCTGGAACCGCTGCAGCGAGCCGCGCAGACAGTCTCGGAGATGGTCGCGCGGCGCGGCTAATGAACGCTTCGTGGCTCTGGCCGCGCGGTGATGAGCAGCCGGGCGCGCACGCCTCGTGCGCGCCGCGTCGTGTGCATCAAGCGCTCACTGCGCGAGATAGCGCTCCACCAACCGTGCCCAGAACGCCGCGCCGATCGGCAGACTGCTGTCGTTGAAGTCGTAGTGCGGGTTGTGCACCATGCAACCTTCCTCGCCGACGCCGTTGCCGATGCGCAGGAACGTGCCCGGCCGCTTCTGCAGCATGAATGCGAAGTCCTCGCTACCCATCAGGATGTCGGTCTGCTCGACCACCTTGTCGTCGCCCACCAGTTCGCGCGCGACCTGCACCGCGAAATCCGTTTCGGCATCCGTATTGATGACGACCGGATAGCCTTCGATGTACTCGACGTGCGCTTTGCCGCCATAGCTCGCGGCCTGCGACTCGGCCAACTCAGTGATGCGCTTCTTCAGCAACGAGCGCACCTCGGGGCTGAACGAGCGCACGCTGAGCTCGAGCCGCGCGCTGCTGGAAATCACATTGTTCGCGGTGCCCGCGTGCATCGAGCCGACCGTCACCACGGCGGGCTGCGACGGATCGACGTTGCGCGCGACGATCGTTTGCAGCGCCATCACGATGCTCGCGGCGACCACGACCGGATCGACGGTCAGATGCGGACGCGCCGCATGGCCGCCGACGCCTTCGATCGTGATGATCGCCTTGTCGCCCGCCGACATGAACGGTCCCTTGCGGAACAGCAACACGCCCGGCTCGGCTCCCGGATGGTTGTGCAGGCCGAACACGGCGTCGCACGGGAAGCGCTCGAACAGGCCGTCGTTGATCATCTTCAGCGCACCGCTGTCGATGCCGCTTTCCTCGGCCGGCTGGAAATACAAATGCACGGTGCCCGAGAATTTGCGCGTGGCCGCGAGACGTTGCGCGGCGCCGAGCAGGATCGTGGTGTGGCCGTCGTGGCCGCACGCGTGCATCTTGCCGTGGGTGCCGCTCGCGTACGGCAGGCCGGTCTGTTCGATGATCGGCAACGCGTCCATGTCCGCGCGAATGCCGATGCTGCGCTTGCCGTCACCCTCTTTCAGCGTGCCGACCACGCCGGTCTTGCCGACCCCGCGCGTGACCTGCCAGCCCCACTGTTCGAGTTTTTCCGCGACAAGCGCCGCGGTCTGCACTTCCTCGTACGCGAGTTCCGGATGGTGGTGAATGTGATGGCGAATCTCGCGCAGGCTCGCGGCGGCGGGTTCCAGATCGGACACTTCGGTCAAACGCGGGGTCTCGTTCATAGCTTGTATGGCTCCAGTGAGTAGCCTCGCACTATAGCCACGCCGTTTTGTTCGAATAAGATGCTATTTTTTTCACCCTGATTAACAGGCCTTATATACGGGGTTACCCTTATGAAGCTGCAGCAGTTGCAGGCCTTCGTCGCCGCCGCGCATCACCGCAGTCTGCGCGCCGCCGCGCGTGAGCTTGGCGTCACGCAGCCGGCCGTCACGCATACGATTCGCGAGCTGGAAAGCGCGCTCAACGCCGAGCTGATGGTGCGCAGCGTGCGCGGCATCGAGCTGACCGCGTGCGGGCTCGCGCTGTTGCCGCGCGCCGAGCAGTTGCTCGGCGACATGCGCCGAACGGTCGAGGCCGTCGAGCAGGTCAAAGGCGAACTGGCCGGCAAGGTCAGCGTCGGCACGATGCCATCGCTGGCGCTGACGGTACTGCCGCATGCGGTGTCGAGCTTTCGCGAGCGGATGCCGCTCGTGAGTCTGCATCTGGAGGAAGTGACGGTGCCCGACGCGCTCGCGCGTCTGCGCAACGGCGCGCTCGATCTCGCGGCGATCCATCACGTTCTGGCATTGGATAACGATCTGGTGCAGGTGCCGCTGTACTCGACGCAGTTCGTCGTCACGATGCGCGCCGGCCATCCGCTCGCGAACGTCACGCGTCTGTCCGAGCTGCTCGACGCCGAGTGGATCGTCACGGTCGGCGCCGACCACTTCCCGCACAGCGTGATGATGGCGATGTTCAGCGCGCACGGCTTGCCGGTACCGAAGCGCTTGCTGCGCGCGCCGTCGTCGTTTGCAGTCACGCTCGGACTCGTGTCGCAGACCGACGTGATCAGTTGCTTCACGCGGCCGCTTGCGCAGAGGGTCGCGCCGCTCGGCATTCGCGTCGCACAGATCGAAGACGCGCTGCCGAACTACGATCTGAGCATCATCTCGCGACGCGATCTGCTGCCGACGCCGGCCGTGCAGCAGTTCGTCGCATGTTTGCGGCAGGTGACGCGGGAGCGGATGGGAGCCGTGCAGTAAGGCCGCGTGCTTGCGCTATGCGCTCACCTGCTCCTTGAGCACCGTGATCAATGCGTGCCCCGCTTCTTCGAGCGCGCCGGAGTTGTCGATCGTCGTGCAGCGCACGCCGGCCGGCAACGCAAACGGCGCGCGCCGCGCGAGCCGCGCCGCGACTTGCTCCGACGATTCGCGCGCCCGCGCGCCGAGCCGTGCTTCGAGAATATGCGGCGCGGCGCTCACGTGCACCACTTCCGCGCGTGGATAGCGCGCGAGCGCATGCTGCAGGTACTGCCGCGAGCCGTTGACGACCACCGTGCAGCCGCGCGCGAGCCACGCATCGAGTTCGATGCCGATGCCATAGCGCAGCGAATGGCTCGACCATTCGAGCGCGAACAGGCCAAGCACCGAGCGCGCGGCGAACTCCTCGACGCTTAGTGCAACATGCACCTCGCCATTGCCGCTCGGCCGCGTGATGTAACGATGCGCGAATACGAGCGGCTCGCCGGCGAGCCGCATCCGTGCGAACTGCAGCAGCGAATCCTTGCCCGCGCCCGACGGCCCCATCACATAGATCAAACGCCCAGTCATTGGCTGCTCACCTCGTCTTGCTGCTTGTTCGTGCGATCGCCTGGTTGCGCGCCGTGGCTGAACGGCAGCGGCTGCCAAAGCACGAACGGCTCGCCCGCCGCCGGCTCGACGAACAGCGCGGCCTGATCCACAGCGAGCGGCCCGAGCGCGGGCGTGCGCTCCCGCCACCATGCGAGCAGCGTCGCGCGCTCGTCGGCATCGGCGAGCGAACTGGACAACGTCATATGAAAACGGAACTCGTCGAACACGTACGGATAGCCCCATTGCAACAGCAACGCACGTTGGCGTTCGCTGAGCGGCGCGGCGAGCCGTCGCTCGAGATCGGCCGCCGACGGCCGCGCGCGCAGCCTGTCGAGCGACTGCAGCGCGTTCGACGCGAGCTCGCGAATGCGCGTCTCGCCATCTGCATCGGCCGGTCGCAACGCGACGAAGTCGCCCAGCGTGGCCGCTTCTACCGGCAACGTGAACGGCCGCTGCGCGAGCGCCCAGGCTCGCGCGGCCGCGAGCACGTCGGGCTGCGTGACGCCGGCGCCGAGCCGGAACGGAGCGACCAGCGTGCCATGCCAGCCATAGCGGCGCGGCGCGTCGGTCAACGCGGCGAGCGGGCGCGTCAGGCCTGGCGGCTGCGGCTGCGCGCGGCGCTCGCCGCTGTGCGCATCGCGGCCGAGCCATGTCGAGCCGGCTTGCCACCACGCCGATTCAACCGACGGCGCGTAGTACAGCGCGAAGCGCGCTTCGGCACTCCATGCGGGGCCGCTCACAGGTCATGCTCCACGAGCAGTTGCACGCGATCGGCCGCGAAATGCGTGAAGCCGTATTTGACCGGCGTGCCCTGCAGATCGACGTCGACGTTCTCGACCCACAGCACCGGCTGCTGACGGTTGATGTTGAGCCGCCGCGCGACTTCCGGCTCGGGCAGCACGCTGCCGATGCGGCTCCACTTGCGCAGATAATCGTCCACGCCGAATTCGGCCAGCGCTTTCGTCGTGCCGCCGAGGCGTTGCACGACCTCCGGCAAATCCGGAAAACGCGCGGCCGGATACCAGCTGCGCGCGTATGTGAGCGGCACGCCGTCCGACTCGTTCAGCGATTCGATGCGATAGACCGCCGCGCCCGCGCGCAGACCCAACGCCTTCGCGACACTGGGCTCGGCCTTCACGCGCGCGGCCGACAGCATCGTGCCCGCGGGCGAGTGGTGTTGTTGACGCAGGTTTTCGGTGAAACGCGTACGGCGGCCGATCGAATAGTCGATCGCGCCGGGCTGCACGAACGTGCCACGCCCCTGCTCGACGCTGACGAGGCCGAGCGCGGCGAGGCCGAGCATCGCGCGGCGCACCGTGTGACGGTTGACGTCGAAGCGCTTCGCCAGCTCACCCTCGCTCGGCAGCCGCCCTTCTTCGCCGAACCCGCTTGCCGTGATCTCTGCGGCGAGAATCTGTTCGATCTGTCTCCAGACGGCCACGCCCGCGCCGCGTTCGAGCGTCGTGGCCGGCGCCGCGCTGTCGTTCGATGTCATGGTGCTGTCATTCCCTTCGGTTCAAATGATCGCCATGACGTGCATTGTAGTGCGCGAGCCGTGATGAAAATATGAACGTCCGCCGCGCACGACAGTCCAGACAACTATGCTTATAAACGTCTAGACGTTTAGATGAATAGATGCTTCAATGCCCACTCGCTGGATCGACAGGAAATCCGATGAGCCCGAGTTCCGTTCCGCCCCGGCCACCCTCTTCGCCGTTGCCGGCCGTGTCTTCGGCGGCGCGGCGCGCCTGGATGGCCGTGCTGGCGCGCACGCCGCGCGCCGACCTCGAAGCCGCGCTGCAGCGCGCGCTGCAAGGCCGCCCCACCCCCGCCTACGACTGGCTGCGCCCCCCTGAAATCGGCCTCGCGATGGTGCGCGGGCGCATCGGCGGCAGCGGCGATCCGTTCAATCTCGGCGAAGCCACGGTTACGCGCGCGACGCTGCGTCTGCATGCGAGCGGCGACGCCGAAGCCACCGTCGGCGTGGCCTGCCATCTGGGACGCGACCGCCGTCGCGCCGAACTTGCCGCGCTCGCCGACGCCTTGCTGCAGATGCCCGAGCATCACGACAGCCTGCATGGTCAATTGATCGGGCCATTCGCCGCGCAACAGCAGGCCCGGGGCGCGCAACAGCAACAGGACGTCGCGGCGACGCGCGTCGAATTCTTCACCATGGTGCGAGGCGACTGATGGAACGTTCACCGATTGCGTTGTCCACGCTGACGCCGGGTTTCGCGGACCCGGTCCACGATACCCAGGCCGTGTTTCGCACGCTGCTCGACGCGTTGTCGCGGCCCGGCACGATCGGCGTGATCCGCGAGGTGCTGCCCGAGTTGCGCAACACGCCGGTCGAACCCGCCGCGTTTGCCGCACTGCTGACGCTCTGCGACTACGCGACGCCGGTGTGGCTCGCGCAGCCTGATCCCGCGCTCGCGTCGGCGTTGCGTTTTCATACCGGCGCGCCGCTCGTCGATGCGCCCGGCAACGCCGCGTTCGTGTATGTGCACGATGCCGACGCGTTGCCATCGCTCGAAAGCTTCGCGCCCGGCAGCGCCGAGTCACCGGAACAATCGGCCACGTTGCTGATCCGCGTCGACGCGCTGACGGGCGGCGCAGCGGTCACGCTGAGCGGCCCCGGCATTCTGGATGCCGAAACGATTTCGCCGGTCGGTCTTCCCGCGCGGTTCTGGCAAGAACGCGCAATGCTCGCGCCGCTGTTTCCGTGCGGCATCGACTGTTATCTGGTTTGCGGCCCGCGCGTGATCGGCCTGCCGCGCACAACCGAAGCGAAGGTGAACTGATGTACGTTGCCGTCAAAGGTGGAGAACGCGCGATCGAAGCGTCGTGGCGCCTGCTCGACAAAGCGCGCCGCGGCGATACGCGAATCGCCGAACTGAGCGTCGCGCAGATTCGCGAGCAGTTGCGGCTCGCGGTCGCACGCGTGATGACCGAAGGCTCGGTCTACGACGAGGAGCTTGCGGCGCTCGCAATCAAGCAGGCGGCCGGCGATCTGGTCGAGGCGATTTTCCTGCTGCGCGCGTATCGCACCACGTTGCCGCGCTTCGGCTATACGCGCGCCATCGATACCGAAACGATGCAGGTCGAGCGGCGCATCTCGGCGACGTTCAAGGACCTTCCCGGCGGCCAGTTGCTCGGCGCGACCTATGACTACACGCAGCGTCTGCTCGATTTCGCGTTGCTCGCCGATGGTGAGGACGCGCAGCAAGACGTGACGCGGGGCAGCGGGCCGGTTCCGCAAGAGCCGCCCGAGGCGGAATCGATGCCGCGCGTCGTGTCGCTGCTCGACAAGGAAGGCCTGATCGAACAGGAGCACCCGACACCCGACGGCGCGGAACCCGGCGACCTGTCGCGTGAACCGCTCGCCTTTCCGGCGAGCCGCGCGACGCGTCTGCAAAATCTCGCGCGTGGCGACGAAGGCTTTCTGCTCGCGATGGGCTATGCGACGCAACGCGGCTACGCGCACTCGCATCCGTTCGCGGGCGAGATCCGCTTCGGCACGATCGCGGTCGAGATGGACCTCGACGAACTCGGCGAAGCGGTCGACATCGGCGATATCGACATCACCGAATGCCAGATGATCAACCAGTTCGCGGGCAGCGGCACGGTGCCGCCGACCTTCACGCAGGGCTACGGCCTCGCGTTCGGCCACTCGGAGCGCAAGGCGATGGCGATGGCGCTCGTCGATCGCGCGTTGCGCGCCGAAGAACTCGGCGAGACGCTCGCGTCACCGACGCAGGACATCGAGTTCATGCTGTCGCATAGCGACAACGTCGAGGCGTCGGGCTTCGTGCAGCACCTGAAGCTGCCGCATTACGTCGACTTCCAGGCGGAGCTGGAACTGGTGCGGCGTTTGCGCGCGCAGCATCGCAGCAACGATGAAACAAGCCGCGCCACCGACAAGGAGCAGGCAGCATGAACGCGCCCGACACCGCTGTTGCCAACACCTCACACGACACCGCCGCGCACGGCTACAACTTCGCGTATCTCGACGAGCAGACCAAGCGCATGCTGCGCCGCGCGCTGCTCAAGGCAGTCGCCGTGCCGGGCTACCAGGTGCCGTTCGCGTCGCGCGAAATGCCGCTGCCGTACGGCTGGGGCACCGGCGGCATCCAGGTGACGGCCGCGATCATCGGCAGGACGGACACGCTGAAGGTCATCGATCAGGGTTCCGACGAAACCACCAACGCCGTCAACATCCGCCGCTTCTTCGCGCGCACCACGGGGGTGGCGACCACGCGGCACACGAGCGAAGCGACGATCATCCAGACGCGGCACCGGATTCCCGAAACGCCTCTGACCGAGCGGCAGATCCTCGTCTATCAGGTGCCGATGCCCGAGCCGCTGTACCGGCTCGAACCGCGCGTCGCCGAATGCAAGAAGCTGCATGCGCTCGCCGATTACGGGCTGATCAGCGTGAAACTGTACGAGGACGTCGTGCATCACGGCAGCATCGCGACCACGTACGACTACCCGGTGATCGTCAATCATCGCTATCTGAGCTCGCCGTCGCCGATCCCGAAGTTCGACAATCCGAAGATGCATATGAACGCCGCGCTGCAACTGTTCGGCGCGGGCCGCGAGCGCCGCATTCACGCGATTCCGCCCTATACGCCGGTGCGCAGCCTCGACTTCGACGATCATCCGTTCGAAGTGCAGAAGTGGCAGCACGCGTGTGCGCTGTGCGGATCGAAGGAAAGCTTTCTCGACGAGATGATCGTCGACGATGCGGGCACGCGCATGTTCGTGTGCTCGGACAGCGACTACTGTCACGGGCGGCGCGGCGATGGCGATAGCGACCGCGACGGCGCTATCGAAGCGCAAGCGCCGCTGCCCCACGCCACGCGCGAAGGAGAATCCGCATGACGCCGCTTCTGAGCGCACGCGCGCTCACCAAACAATATGGCGGCCGCAACGGTTGCCGCAACGTGAGTTTCGATCTGTATCCGGGCGAAGTGCTGTGCATCGTCGGTGAATCGGGTTCGGGCAAGACCACGCTGCTCAACACGCTGGCGCTGAAGACCGAGGCCGATAGCGGCTCGCTGCACTACACCGCGTCGCATGGCGACTCGCTCGATCTGCGCGCGCTGTCCGAGCCGCGCCGCCGTCTGCTGACGCGCACCGAGTGGGGCTTCGTGCAGCAGAATCCGCGCGACGGCCTGCGCAGCGGCGTATCGGCCGGCGCCAACATCGGCGAGCCGTTGATGGCGGTCGGCGCGCGCCACTACGGCGAGATTCGCCGCACAGCCACGCAATGGATGGAGCGCGTCGAACTCGACCCCGCTCGCATCGACGAATTCCCCGCCGCGTTTTCGGGCGGTATGCAGCAACGTCTGCAGATCGCTCGCAATCTCGTCACCGGTCCGCGTCTGGTGTTCATGGACGAACCGACCGCCGGTCTCGACGTGTCCGTGCAGGCGCGTCTGCTCGATTTGCTGCGCACGCTGAGCTCGACGCTGCATCTGTCGGTGCTGATCGTCACGCACGACATCGGCGTTGCGCGTCTGCTCGCGCATCGGCTGATGGTGATGCAGGCGGGCGAAGTCGTCGAGGCGGGTCTGACCGATCAGGTGCTCGACGATCCGCAGCACCCGTATACGCAAACGCTGGTTTCCTCGGTTCTGCCGGTTTGAGGCTCACGATGCAATCCACTGAGGTAGTCAATGAAGCAGGCAGCGATGCACGCCACGGCGAGCGCGCTTTCGCCGACAACGCGGCGCTGATGCTGCGCGCCATCGGCATCGGCAAGACTTTCACGCTGCACGGCCAGGGCGGTGTGCGGATCGACGCGCTCGCGAACGTGTCGCTCGAGGTCGAGCGCGGTGAATGCGTGGTGCTGGTCGGGCCGTCGGGTGCGGGCAAGAGCACGCTGCTGCGCTGTCTGTACGGCAACTATCTGGCGAGCACCGGCTCGATTGCGATTCGCGACACCAGCGATCAGGGTCGGCCCATTGCAATCACCCGTGCCGAACCGCGTGACGTGCTGCGGCTGCGCCGTCGCGTGGTCGGCTATGTGAGCCAGTTTTTGCGCGTGATCCCGCGCGTGCCGACGCTTGCGCTCGTCGCCGAGCCGCTGGTCTTGGACGGCGTCGCCGAACCTGAAGCAAACACGCGCGCCGCTGAATTGCTGGCGCGGCTCAACGTGCCGGAACGTCTGTGGTCCCTCGCGCCCGCGACGTTTTCGGGCGGTGAGCAGCAACGCGTGAACATCGCACGAGGTTTGATCGCCGAACATCCGCTGCTGCTGCTCGACGAACCGACCGCTTCGCTCGATGCGGAAAACCGCGACGTTGTGGCCGATCTGATCGTCGAGGCGCGCGAGCGCGGCGCGGCGATCGTTGGTATCTTTCACGACGAAGAGACCCGCAACAAGGTCGCGACGCGCCGCCTGGAACTGCGGCCGCCGGTGCGGCACTAAATTGACACCAGTCCCGACTGACTACGGAGCAAGTCGATGTTGATCAGCAACGCTCGCATCGTGACGCGAGACGAAGAATTCATTGGCACCGTGCGCGTGGAAGACGGCGTGATTGGCGACGTCGAACGCGGCGCGGGTTTGGCGCGCGACGCCGAAGACTGGGACGGCGATTATCTGCTGCCCGGTCTGATCGAACTGCATACGGACAACCTCGAGAAGCACCTCGTGCCGCGTCCCGGCGTCGAATGGAATACCGACGCGGCCTTCGTGATTCACGACGCGCAGGTCGCCGCAGCCGGCATCACGACGGTATTCGACGCGCTCGCCATCGGCTCGCGCTCGAGCGTTGGGCTGCGTAACCGCGATGTGCAAACGCAATGCGCCGATTCGCTGCTGCGGCTGTCCACGCGTCGACTGCTGCGCGCCGAGCACTTTCTGCATCTGCGCTGCGAGATCGCGACCGCCGACGTGCTCGAGGTATTCGATTCGCTGTGCGCGCATCCGCTGCTGCGGCTCGCGTCGGTGATGGACCATACGCCGGGCCAGCGCCAATGGCACGACCGCGAGCAATGGCGCCGCTTCCAGGAGCGCAACGGCAAGATGAGCGACGAGCGTGTCGCGAGCACGCTCGCCGAACTCGCGGTCGAACAGGAGCGTTACGCGGACGAGCACCGCCGCGAGATCGTCGCGCGTTGCCGGCGGCTCGGCATTCCGGTCGCGAGCCACGACGACACGCTGATCGAGCACGTCGAACAGGCGAAAGCCGAGGGCATCGTGCTCGCCGAATTCCCTACCACGCGAGTCGCCGCGCAAGCCGCGCGCGAGCATGGCATCGCGACGATCATGGGCGCGCCGAACATCGTGCGCGGTGGCTCGCATTCGGGCAACGTGTCGGCGCTGGAACTCGCGCGCGCGGACCTGCTCGACATCCTGTCGTCGGATTACGTGCCGTCGAGCTTGCTGACCGCGGTGTTCGATCTCGTCGAAAAAGCGGGCTGGTCGCTGCCGCGCGCGATGGCAACGGTCTCGGCCGAGCCGGCGCGCACCGCCGGCCTCACGGACCGCGGCGCGATCGAGCCCGGCCTGCGCGCGGATCTCGTGCGCGTGACGATGCTCGACAAGCTGCCGGTGCCGCGCGCGACTTATCGCGCAGGGGTGCGGATCGTTTGAGTGGGCTGGTTGAGCGCGCCGGCGTCTCGGGTCGACAACGGCACACGCTCCGGCTCATTCGCGGCGCGATCGCGGCGTGGCAATAGAAAACCCTCAGCGGCGCGGGTAAGACCGCGTCACGCGGTGGGCTCCGCCTCGCGCCCCTCGGTCGCATCTCGCGCGGCGTGCGCCTGGGCGAGCTGGGCCTGGGCCGCCCTCGCCTGCCCAGCCTGTTCGTCGAGCCGCATGGCGAGCAGATCCTGATAGCGCAGATACGCGCAACGGCCACCCGATTTCGCCGCATACATCGCGGCATCGGCGTTCAGCAGCAGTTCCTCGGCATTGCCGCTGTCGTGCGGGAACTCGCTGATGCCGATGCTCGCGCCGACCGTCATGCTATTGCCGTCGACGGTCAGCGTTTCGTTCAGCGCGTCCATGATGCGCTCGGCGATTTCTGGCGTGACCTCGGCCGCGCGCTGCCCTTCGATCAGCACGATGAATTCGTCGCCGCCGAGCCGCGCGACCACGTCCCCGGCATACAGCACGTCCTTCAGACGGCGTGCGACCGCGACCAGCACCTTGTCGCCGACCGAGTGACCGAACTGATCGTTGATCTGCTTGAAGCGGTCGAGGTCGACGAACAGCACGGCGAGGCCTTCGCGACGGAAGCTTGCCTCCTCGATCGCGTTCTCGAGCTTCTGCATGAACAGCATGCGGTTCGGCAAGCCGGTCAGCACGTCGTGCGAGGCCAGATGCACGAGCTCGCTCTGCTTGCTGTGCAGCGTATCCATCTGCGCGCGGATTTCGCAACGCAAATGCTCGAAGCAGCGCGCGAGCACGCCGATTTCGTCGGTGCGTTTGAGCGGCAACGTGTGCATCGCATGGTCGGCGAACAGGTGCGTCGCCGCATACGCGAGCAGATGCAGCGGTTTGGTCAGCGCTCGCGCGAACAGGATCGCCAGCAGTACCGACAATGCGCTGAACACCAGCACCATGCGAATGATCCGCGTGCCGAGCTGATTGGCGCCGGTCAGCACGTCCTCGAGCGGCTTCGCGAGACCGAGCACGATGAAGCGGTTGCCCTCGGAACCGCCGAACGGCCGCCGCACGAACGCGAGCACACGGCCGGCCGCCTCCCCGGGTCTCGCGAGACCGTTGATGAGCACCTCGCTTTGGCGTTGCTCGAACAGCTGCTTCGTGGCCGGGAAGCTGTCCTGCATCAGCACGCGACGGCCGCGGTCGAAACCGAAGGTTTTCGACGCGTCGGGATGGACCAGGAAGTCGCCCCACTCGTTCGCCAGATAGACCTGATAGTCGCTCGGCAGATCGCTCTGCAAACGCCGCAGCATGCCGGCCAGATCGACATCGATTACGACGACGCCGACCACCGTGCCGCGCGCATCCGCGATCGGCGTGCCGAGACGCAGCGTCGGCTTGCCTTGCGCCGCATGCGTGCCGGATTCGTGATTGACCGAAATCGGCGACGTGTAGATGCGGCCCGGCGAAAACGCGAGCGTTTCGAATACGTAGGGAAACTGAGCTTTTTCCTGCAAATCGCCACCCTCTACGCGCACGAGGCCATCGCTGTCGCGATCGAAACGGAGCAGTTCGAGACCGTGATGCTGCCGCGTGATCAGCCGCACCTGCAGATACTCCGGGTGGTGCAGCATGAAGCTCGAATACACCTGCGCGAGCCGCTCGCGGCCGGCGTTCGGGCCGATACCGTCGTCGGTCTGCGCGACGCGCACCGACGACGGCATCGTCGCGAGCACGAGCGCGTCCGCCGCGACGTCGTCGATCGATACCGCGATGCGCTGGCCGAGCAGCTCCGTCGACGTCTGCAGGCTGTGCTCCGCTTCGTTGACCAGCATCGTGCGATTCGCGCGATACGCGTAATAGCCGGTCGCGCCCGACGCCAGCACGCCGATGCACGCGAGCAGCACGGATAGCTTGAAGGTCAGGCCGCGATGCAGCATCAGAAGCGCTCCGAACGGTCGCCCGACACGATGCGCGTCCACAGTTGCTCGCGGCGCTCGATATCTTCCACCGGACTGATCCAGACGATGTGCGCGTTGGCGCTGCCTTCGGCCGGCTCGGTCAGCGTGTTCGCGAGCCCCTGGCGCTGTGTCAGCAACGCGCTCACGCTCGGCTCGAGCATGTAGTTGATCCACGCGAGCGCGAGCGGCTGGTCGCTCGCCGCGCGCGTCATCGACCAGCAATCGAGCCACGCGAGCGCGCCTTCGTCCGGAATCACGTAGCCGACGTCGGCGCCCGCGCGCCGCAGCAACTGCACCTGCTGCGTGCCGTAGTTGCCGAACATCAACGCGACCTTGTGCTGGATGAAGAACGCGGTCGCCTCCTCGGGCAGCGTGTAGTAGGTCAGCAGGTTGCGGCGCAGATCGACGAGCTTGTGCGCGATCGTGCGCATCTGCGCGGGGTCGAGTTGAAACGGATGCGGATAGCCGAGCGCAAGCGCGGTGAACGAGAAGTTGTGCTGCGCGCTATTGAAGTCGAGCACCTTGCCACGATAGCGCGGGTTCCACAGTTCGAGCATCGAATGCGGCGCAACCGGAATCTGCTTGCGATCGTAGATGAGTCCCATCGACGAATACGTGAACGGAATCGCGTATACCTTGCCCGCCGAGGTCAGGCCGTCGATCGAGCCGAGCGCCTGGAAACGCGGCAACTGCTTCTTCGTATTCGGCAGACTCGCGAGATCGAGCGGCGCGAGCAGATTCGCCTGCGTATAGCGGCGGATTTCGGCGGTGTTGGCGGCGAGTACGTCGAACGGCGGCGCGCCCTTGCTGTGCATCTGCGCCCACAGCGCCTCATCGGAATCGACGAGCGTGACCTCGACCTTCGCGCCGTAGCGCGCTTCGAACGCCTTCACGACGTCCGGGTCCGCATAGCCGGGCCATGCGAGAACGTGCAGCACTTTCTCGGCGGCCGCTGCGGGCGTCGCCGCGCCGAAACCCGCGCACAGCAATGCGCCTATCAGAACGCGCGACACGCGGGGTAAAACCCCGGAAAAAACCTCGCACGAAAATCCGGATGAGCCAATCGATGAAAATCCCGATGTAACGCTCGACAAAAAACCGTCAAAAAACCGTCGCTGCAATAATGCCGCGCGAGCCCGCACGCCGGTGCTCGCGATTCGTCGCTTAAAAGTCTGTTTACAACAGCCTGTTCGATCCGCCGTGAACAACATCGTGTGCATGCATAACACCGTTGAGCAGAAAGGCCATGTGAGCGAGCGCAAACGCGCGGAATTTGAATCTTGACGGCCGTCCAACGCGGGCGGCCGGCGTCCAACGCAGGGAGCATCGATGATAGCGCCAAAGCCTTTGTTTTTGCACCGGTCCGAAACGGCGGGGCAAAAATATCGGTGTTGGTAATAACGTGCAAGGCAATAGCCTCGAGGCCGTTCTTAATTAACGGCAAATTCAGCCGCGAGCTTTAACGATCCGTCCACGTTTCAAACTCGCGTTTCAAACCGGTTTTCGGTGAACTCGCGAGAAAACCGGCGTAAATCCCAGTCGATTACGCTCGCCGGCCCTTCGTATTACCGCTCGTGCATTGCATCCGCGCTACGCAAACCCCACCAACGGTGTACGATCCGCTCATAGCGGCTGGGGCGCAAGCGTTGCTCTAGAGGGCCTCCTCCCGCGCCATCCGGTGTTTTACTAGCTTCCCAATATTTTTGAACTGATAAGCTTGGCGCGCGTTGCAGGCCATTCGGCTTGCATCCTGACCAGAAGCCCGTTTGCGAGACGCGCCGGGCGTCCCGAGGCGGCACAACCGCCGAGGGCGTAATTGAACTACACCGAGGAGTAAAAACAGTGAAAAAACTGCTAGCGGCTTTGACGGTTGCTCTGCTTGCCACCGTCTCGATTGGCGCACACGCTAAAGATTGGTCGACGATCCGTTTTGGTGTTGATGCCAGCTATCCCCCGTTCGAGTCGAAAGGCGCGGACGGCAAGCTCGTTGGCTTCGATATCGACCTCGGCAACGAAATCTGCAAGCGCGTCGGTGCGAAGTGCGTGTGGGTGGAAAACGACTTCGACGGCATGATCCCGGCACTGAAGGCGAAGAAGTTCGACGGCGTGCTGTCGTCGATGTCGATGACGCCGCAACGCGCCGAACAGATCGCTTTCTCGTCGAAGCTGTTCAATACGCCGACGCGCCTCGTCGCGAAACAGGGCTCGGGCATCCTGCCGACCGCTGAATCGCTGAAGGGCAAGACGGTGGGCGTCGAACAGGGCACCATCCAGGAAACCTACGCGAAGACCTACTGGGAACCGGCGGGCGCGAAAGTCGTGCCGTATCAGAACCAGGACCAGGTCTACGCCGACTTGATCTCGGGCCGCCTGGACGCAGCGCTGCAAGACGCGGTGCAGGCTGACCAGGGCTTCCTGAAGACGCCGCGCGGCAAGGGCTTCGCGTTCGTCGGCAAGGACCTCGACGATCCGAAGATCCTCGGCAATGGCGCCGGCATCGGCATGCGCAAGGAAGACACGGATCTGAAGGTGAAGGTCGACAAGGCGATCGCCGACATGATCAAGGACGGCACTTACAAGAAGATCGAGAAGAAGTACTTCGACTTCGACGTGTACGGCAGCTAAATCGCCCACGCGCGCCGTACGGCGCGCCGGCAGCTTGTCCGAAACGGGCTCCGCGACGCGGAGCCCGTTTTGTTTTTGCGGCTCCACATCTAGCCACATCAAGCCACATCGTGTGGCATATCGGCTAAGATCGTGCGAGACGCGGCTTCCCTGAGACAGGTTGCCGCGGTCCGCGCATGCGGACCATGCGCGCTGCCGGCGCGCATCTTTCCCCTTGCAATCAACCACCTAGCGCGGCTGCTCCGAACGGGCCGCGAAGCCAAAACCATGCAAACCCAGACCCATCCGCTGATTGCCCCGTCGCTTGGCACCGCCCGTGAACTGACGAGTTTCCACTACGGTCCCGGCGGCGGCCAGAAAATCTATATCCAGTCGTCGCTGCATGCGGACGAACTGCCCGGGATGCTGGTGTCGTGGTCGCTGCGCCGCAAGCTGGCCGCGCTCGAAGCCGCGGGCAAGCTGCGTGGCGAAGTCGTGGTCGTGCCGGTGCCGAATCCGATCGGCCTTAATCAGCATCTGCTCGGCCAGATGCTCGGCCGCTTCGAAACCGGCAGCGCGCAGAACTTCAACCGCAACTTCTACGACCTCGCGGAACTCGTGCAGCCGTTCATCGAATCGCGTCTGACCAGCGACATCGACGCGAACCGCGCCGCCATCCGCACGGCGATGCGCGAAGCGCTCGACGCGCAGCAGCCGACCACCGAACTCGGCTCGCAACGCCTCGCGCTGCAAAAGCTCTCGTACGACGCCGACGTCGTGCTCGATCTGCATTGCGACTGGGAAGCCGCGATGCACCTGTACACCAATCCGGACCTGTGGCCCGAAGTCGAGCCGCTCGCGCGCTACCTGGACGCGAAGGCGTCGCTGCTCGCGCTGAACTCGGTCGGCAATCCGTTCGACGAAATCCACAGCTTCTGCTGGTCAGATCTGCGCGGCCGTTTCGGCGAGCGCTTCCCGATCCCGAACGGCGGCATCTCGGTCACGATCGAGCTGCGCGGCCAGCGCGATGTGTCGTACGAACTCGCGGAAAAAGACGCGCAGGCGATCATCGAGTATCTGACCTCGCGCGGCGTGGTCGACGGCGAGCCGGCTGCGCTGCCGCCGCTCGAATTCGCCGCGACGCCGCTCGCGGGCGCCGAGCCGCTCGTCGCGCCGATCAGCGGCGTGCTCGTCTATCGCTGCGAGGTCGGCACGTGGGTGGACGCGGGCCAGGAAATCGCGGACATCGTCGATCCGTTGACGGACCGCGTCGTCACGATCAAAAACACCGTGGCCGGCGTGCTGTACGCGCGGCATCTGGCGCGTTTCGCGACGGCCGGCCTCGAATTCGCGCGCATCGCCGGCCAGACGCCGTTCCGCAGCGGCTCGTTGCTGAGCAACTGACGCCAGAGTCGCTGCGACCGTCGCTGCTGTCGCGGCCGGCCATGTAACTGAATTTTCACGCACCAGCTGAAATAACCGATCGCCCGCCGCCAGGCGGGCGATTCGCTGCCACGCGTCCAGCCTCGCTCCAGGGTCGACCGACCCGCCCCGCCACCGATACACCTGCCTCCGGTGCACACGCAAAGTGTCGCGCCGACACGACACCGTGAAAGAAATTTTTCAGTGTCACATACCTTACTCAGCGTTCCCTTAAATTGCCGGCCATCGCGCGACGTTGCCGCAGAGCAGCGCGTCGCGATCGCCAAAATTTGCTAACTCGGAGAAGTATGTTGAACAAGAAAATCCTGACCGCCGCTACGCTTGCCGTCTTCGCCTCCGCCGCTCACGCACAAAGCAGCGTCACGCTGTACGGCCTGATCGATGCCGGTATCAGCTACGTGAACAACTCGAAAACGGCCACCGGCCACAGCAGCCTGACCAAGTACGACGACGGCGTCGCGAACGGCAGCCGTTGGGGCCTGCGTGGCACGGAAGACCTCGGTAACGGCCTGAAGGCGCTGTTCGTGTTGGAAAACGGCTTCAACAGCGGGAACGGCACCGCCGGCCAAGGCGGCGCGATGTTCGGGCGCCAGGCGTACGTCGGCGTGTCGCAGAACAACGTCGGCTCGCTGACGTTCGGTCGCCAGTACTCGTTCTCGACCGACTACCTCGGCTCCAACTACGCGACCGGCGGCCAGACCGTCGCGGGCAACTACGCTTACCACATCAACGACGTCGACCAGCTCACGTCGAGCCGTATCAACAACTCGGTCAAGTTCAGCAGCGCGAACTTCTCCGGCCTGACCTTCGGCGCGATGTACGGCTTCTCGAACACGGCAGGCGGCTTTGCCGGCACGCCGGGTACGGGCACGTCCGCTGCCCCGGTGGCAGGTTCGTCGCGCGCTTACAGCTTCGGCGCGAACTACGCGAACGGCCCGTTCGGTATCGGCGCGGCGTACACGGACATCCGTTATCCGGGCCAGGCATCGCCGGCCTTCTCGACTTCGCTGGCTAACGTCAGCTTCCCGACGATCGGCAACGGCCAGATCCAGGATCTGCGCACGTTCGGCGTTGGCGGCCGCTACGCATTCGGCCCGGCGACGCTGTGGGCCCTGTACACGAACACGCGCCTCGCACCGATCTCGGGTGGGTCGACCACGTTCGCCGCCTACGAAGCAGGCGCGAAGTACGCGCTCACGCCGGCTATCACGGCAGGCGCGGGCTACACGTACATGCACCTGAGCGGCGCGAACGTCGGTCACTGGAACCAGGTGGACCTGAGCGGCGACTACGCGCTGTCGAAGCGCACGGACGTGTACGTGCTCGGCATCTATCAGATCGCCTCGGGCCGCAACGGTACGCAGGATCTGCAGGCACAGATCGGTTCGAGCACGAGCTACTTCAGCACGTCGGGCGTCGGCGCCGACAACCAGCTGGCGTTCCGTGTCGGTCTGCGTCACAAGTTCTAAGCAGACGGTTCGCGGTGGGGAACACCTGTGTTCCCTGCCTGATCGAATCTGAATCGATGGAAAGCGCCCTGCGGGGCGCTTTTTCTTTTGCGGCGCGAAATCGGTCGAGCAACGCCGGATCGAACGCGAGGCCTTCGAGACTGCATGCGATATCGAATAGCTGGGTCAGCTCGATTCCGCTTTGCCGTTTCGGCAACGATATCTGCCAAATATTGTAATTGTCTATAAATATCGTCCACCCCAACATCGGTCACACGCTTCGATCCCGCGCCCGCGCCGCTCACGCGACACTGCCGGCGCGCCTCCCAATGCCGCCAGAGGACTTCGTCATGAGCATGGACTCCGTCACCACCGCCGACGCGCTCGCGCGGCACACTTCGCGCTCGAGCGTATCGCGGCTGATTCTCGCGACCTCGATCGGCAACGCACTGGAGTTCTACGATCTGGTCGTGTACGGCTACTTCGCGGCCGTGCTGTCGCGCACGTTTTTTCCGGTGCACGACCGCACCGTATCGCTGCTGCTCACGCTCGGCACCTTCGCGCTGTCGTATCTCGCGCGACCGATCGGCGCGCTCGCGCTCGGCTCGTTCAGCGACCGCAAAGGCCGCAAGGCATCGTTGACGCTATCGATTGCGATGATGACGCTCGGCACCAGCATGATCGCGTTGATGCCGTCGTATGCGGCGATCGGCGTGCTCGCGCCGATTGGCGTATTCGCGTCGCGGCTGTTGCAGGGATTCTCGGCGGGCGGCGAGTTCGGCAGTTCGACCGCGTTTCTGATCGAACATGCGCCGGAGCGCAAAGGCTTCATGGCGAGCTGGCAGTTCTCGAGCCAGGGCGCGAGCACGGTGCTGGCGTCGCTGTTCGGCGCGGTGTTGACGAGCACGCTGACGACCGCGCAACTCGAAGGCTGGGGCTGGCGTATTCCGTTCCTGTTCGGCATGCTGATCGGTCCGGTCGGGCTCTACATTCGCCGCCGCATCGACGAAACGCCGGAGTTCGAGCGCGCGGAAAAATCCGCCGCGCCGGTGCGAGAACTGCTCGCGACGCAAAAGGAACGGGTGCTCGTGTCGATCGGCGTGCTCGTGCTGACCACCACGGCCAACTACATGCTGCTCTACATGCCGACCTACGCGGCGCGGCAGCTCGGACTCGCACCGTCGTCGGGCTTCATCGCGACGCTCGCGGCCGGTCTGATCATGATGATGCTCACGCCGCTCGTCGGTCATCTGTCCGATAAGGTAGGCCGCGTGCGCATCATGCTCGGCGCCGGCGTGCTGTTCTTCGCGACCGTGTATCCCGCCTTCGTGCTGATGAACGCGCGCCCGTCGCTCGGCTCGTTGCTTGCCGCGGTCACGTGGGTCGCGTTGCTGAAGGCGACCTACTTCGCGCCGATTCCGGCCTTGATGTCCGAGCTGTTCCCGACCCGCACGCGCACGACCGGCATGGCGTTCGGCTACAACATCGGCACCACCGTGTTCGGGGGCTTCACGCCGCTCGCGGTTGCCGCGCTGATCGCGGCGACCGGCAATAATCTCGCGCCCGGACTCTACCTGATGCTCGCGGCCGTGCTCAGCCTTTTCACCGTGATGTGGGCACGCGTGCGACTGCACGCACGCTGAGTCTCTGCCTCGCGGGCTTCGTTGAACCGACAGGAACTTATCCATGCAAGACCGTTTGCAGCAAGCCGTGCAGTTCGCGGTGGATCATGAATCGCTTTGGGACCGCCATGTGGGTGGCGCATGGGGTGTGCACGTGAACGACCCGCCGCCGTGGAACAGGCTGCTCGGTCCCGTGCATGATCGCGGGCCGGTGTCGGGCGCGATCGCCGTCGACGGCCGCGTGCTGACGAGCTGGGGCGAACCGGATCGCGCCGACCTGACCTTCAGTGTCGCGAAGATGTACCTCGCGCTGCTGGCCGGCGTCGCGCACGATCGCGGCCTGTTGCCCGAGCTCGACGAACCGGTGCGCGTGCGCGTACCCGACATCGGCTTCGACGACGAACACAACGCGCCGATCAGTTGGGCGCATCTACTGCAGCAAACGAGCGAATGGCGCGGCACGTACTTCGGTTTGTCGGATCAGGCGGATCACTACCGTGCGGTCAATTTCGCCGCGCCGCCCGATGGCAAAAAAGGCGATCTGCGTCCGCCGCAACGGCCGGGCACGTACTGGGAATACAACGACGTCCGCATCAACCAGTTCTCGCTCGCGCTGCTGCATCTGTTCCGTCAGCCGCTGCCCGAGGTGTTTCGCGAAGCGATCATGCGGCCTTCGGGCGCGAGCGAAAACTGGCAATGGGTCGGCTACGACAATGCGTGGGTCGAAATCGACGGGCGACGCATGCAGTCGGTGCCGGGCGGCACGCACTGGGGCGGCGGCATGTCGGTCAGCGCGAACGATCAGTTGAAGGTCGCACAGATGCTGCTCAACGACGGCGTCGCGAACGGCCACCGCGTGCTGTCGTCCGAATGGATCGCGCGCATGCGCACGCCGTGCGCGATCGCGCCGTTCTATGGCTACCTCGTGTGGCTCAACACCGGGCGCAAGGTGTTCCCGAACGTGCCGGAGTCGAGCTATTTCGGTGTCGGCGCAGGCAGTTCGTTCACGTGGGTCGAACCGGAGCGGCGCATGACGGTGGTCGTGCGCTGGCTGAATCCGGCCGCGGCGAACGAGTTCTTCGGACTCGTGCTCGACGCGGTCGACAACCTCGGCCAATAGCCATTAGCGGCGCACCTTCCAAGGCAGCTGCGCCGCGAACGCCACCGACAGGTCATAAAAAAATGCGGGCGATGCACGAATGCATCGCCCGCACGGTCATGGGCCGAGCCGTTGCCGTTGCAGCGGCGCGTCAGTGCGAATGCCGCGGCACCGCGGAACCTCGACACCCCACGAGGAAGTCGAGGTCGCAACCCTCGTCGGCCTGCAGCACGTGATCGATATACAGGCGCCGGTAGCCGCCACCTTCCGGCGGCTGGGGCGGCACATGCTGCGCGAGACGGCGCTCGAGTTCCGCGTCGCTGACATCGAGGTGCAGCGTGCCCGCGTCGCAATCGAGCTCGATCCAGTCGCCGTCCTGCACCGCGGCGAGCGGGCCGCCGGCCGCCGCTTCCGGCGTCACGTGCAGCACCACGGTGCCGTAGGCGGTGCCGCTCATGCGCGCATCGGAAATGCGCACCATGTCCTTCACGCCCTGCCTCAGCAGCTTCGGCGGCAGGCCCATGTTGCCGACTTCGGCCATGCCCGGATAACCCTTCGGCCCGCAGTTCTTCATCACCAGCACCGAATTCGCGTCGACGTCGAGCGTCTCGTCGACGATGCGCGCCTTGTAGTGCTCCAGGTTCTCGAACACGACCGCGCGTCCGCGATGCTTGAGCAATTCGGGTGTCGCCGCCGACGGCTTCAGCACCGCGCCGCGCGGCGCGAGATTGCCGCGCAGCACGCGGATGCCGCCATCGGCGACGAGCGGCTTGTCGAGCGGACGGATCACTTCGTCGTTGGTGTTGGGTGCATCCTTCACGTTGTCCCACAGCGACTTGCCGTTGACCGTCAACGCGTCCGGATGCGGCAGCAGGTTCGCTTCGCCGAGCCGGCGCAGCACGGCCGGCAGGCCGCCCGCGTAATAAAACTCTTCCATCAGGAAACGGCCCGACGGCATCAGGTCGACGATCGTCGGCGTGTCGCGGCCGATGCGCACCCAGTCGTCGAGATCAAGCTCGATACCGATGCGCCCCGCGATCGCTTTCAGATGAATCACCGCGTTGGTCGAGCCGCCGATCGCCGCATTGACGCGAATCGCGTTGACGAACGCCTCGCGCGTGAGGATCTTCGACAGCTTCAGGTCTTCGAGCGCCATTTCGACGATCCGGATTCCCGACATATGCGCAAGCACGTAGCGGCGCGAGTCGACCGCGGGAATCGCCGCGTTGTGCGGCAGCGACGTGCCGAGCGCCTCGGCCATGCAGGCCATCGTCGACGCGGTGCCCATCGTGTTGCAGGTGCCAGCCGAGCGCGACATGCCCGCCTCTGCCGACAGGAACTGATGCAGATCGATCTCGCCGGCCTTCAGCGATTCGTGCAGCTGCCACACCGCGGTGCCAGAGCCGATGTTCTTGCCGTCGAGCTTGCCGTTCAGCATCGGGCCGCCGGTCACGACGATCGCCGGCACGTCGCAGCTCGCCGCGCCCATCAGCAGCGCGGGGGTCGTCTTGTCGCAGCCGGTCAGCAGCACGACCGCGTCGATCGGATTGCCGCGGATCGCCTCCTCGACATCCATCGCCGCGAGATTGCGCGTGAGCATCGCGGTCGGACGCAGATTCGATTCGCCGTTGGAAAACACCGGGAATTCGACCGGGAAGCCGCCCGCTTCATAGACGCCGCGCTTCACGTGCTCGGCGAGCTTGCGAAAGTGCGCGTTGCACGGCGTCAGCTCGGACCACGTGTTGCAGATACCGATCACGGGACGCCCGTCGAACTCATGATCGGGAATGCCCTGATTCTTCATCCAGCTTCGATACATGAAGCCGTTCTTGTCAGCCGTGCCGAACCACTCGGCCGAGCGCAATTTCCGCTTTTTTTCCGACATACTAGGTCCTTGATGCATGTGCCGGGACCCTCACCGGCCAATTTGACTGAAGCGGCCCGCCCGGCGCTACGGCGCAAGGTTGCCGCTCAGTGTCCAGGGATGGTGAAGTGTACGGAGCGAGTTGATATCTTTCCAATTATATTTTGGGTGATATCGATATCAATTCTGGTATCGACCCACCGGGGCTGGCGGCGCGGCTGGCGAGCAGACTGTGCCGGCCTCAGGCGTCGCCGGACGCCTGCTTACGGCGGGCTTTCGGTAGTGCGCCGCGCGTGTTCGTCTTCAGATGATTCTGGTTATAGTCGATTGCGGCGCGCACCAGCGCTTTCAGTGCGCGCTCGTCGACCCCGTCGCTCTCGAAGAAGTCGATAGCGCGCCGCGCGTTGCCTTCGAGGCCTGCGTTGAACAAGCCGTCCGGATCGGCCAGGCCCGCCCCATGCGCGAAGGTCAGCTTGACCTTACCCTTGTGCGCGTTGGCGACCGCAATCATGCCGTCGCGCGACCAGACCGGGCTACCCATCCACTTGAATTCCTCGACGATCGCCGGGTCCGCCGCGAGCACGCATTGACGGATGCGAGCGAAGGTTGCGCCGCGCCAGTCGGTGAGTCCCGCGATCAGTTCGTCGATACGTTCGGATGCGTTCATTGGAGTGCGGCCCTCGTAAGCGGGGAAACGAAGCGGTTGAACCGATAGGATGCCGTAACGATCCAGTCATTGTAATCTCCGCCTGGATTCGTGGCGGGCGGATGACGCGATTTCAAACATCGAACGTACCGCGATACTGCTCATTCGCATCCGGGGACCTGGACTCAGATTTCACCTCGAAACTCTACGCTCGAAGTGAGTCACTCGGAGAAACGACAGCGATCGATGATTCGTCAGGCGCTAGTCGTCGCGTTTCCGAAACGCAGCCTCTCCGGCATCTGACACCTCGACCCACTTCGGATCGGGAGCCGCGCCGGGGACGTAAGTGTCGTTCCAGTTCCACCACTTGTACGGTCGGCTCTGCGGGTAGCCCTCCGGCGAATCCTCCCACGTCTCCTGCCGCCCGAGCGCCGTCATGTCAAGGTAGCTCCAGATCGTGCCCAGCGCCTCGTCCCCACGCCCGTTAATGAAGTACGTTCGGAACACCCGCTCGCCGTCCCGGATGAACGCGTTGTGGCCGTGCCATTCGTCCACGCCGAAGTCGGCGTCGAAACTGTCGGTGATGGTGTACCAGGGGATCATGTCCCAGCCCATCCGGGTCTTCAGCCGCGCGATATCGGCTTGCGGCGCGCGGGACGCGTACACAAGCGTAGTGTCGCGAGCGTGCAAATGGGCAAGGTGGGAGACCTGATCGGCCCCCAGGGAACAGCCAATGCACGCATGCTCTGGCCACCCGTGCACGCCGGGCTCGAAAAAGGCGCGATAGACGACCAACTGGCGGCGGCCGTTGAACAGGTCGAGCAGGCTTACTCTGCCCTCCGGCCCGTCGAACGCATACGTTTTTTCCACGGCAAACCATGGCATCCGCCGTCGCTCAGCGGCCAGCGCGTCGCGGGCACGTGTCAAGGCTTTCTCCTTGACGAGCAGATGCTCGCGCGCGGCCTCCCACTCTTGCCGCGACACAATCGGTGGTGTCTTCATGGCAGGCTGTCCATCTTTCCCACGCTTCTCAGGTGACTTGATCGTCGTCATCGTGACCTCCGGGTTAGAGCGATGTCCTGTGCGTTCGGGTCGGAAGGCGATTCGCTCACCCGGCATCGCTCGCTGTTGATGATGGGGTAGTTTAGGCCGCCGGACATCGAATGGTGGGAGTGACAAATGTGACGCGATTCAGGTGCGGCTTGATTCAGAAGGAGCAGCGCTAGCGACCTCGATTCATCGTTGGTCAAAAGGCGATGGAATCCCGTGGGTAGCCAAGCGACCGCTTAGCGGATCGGGGCAGACTATTATGTCCGGCAACCCATATTCGCCCACCACCCGGAGGTGACGATGAACGCGATCCACGAGGTCTACCCCTATCTGCGCGTGCGCAACGCCGCACGGGCTATCGAGTTCTACGCGCAGGCATTCGGCGGCGTCGAGCAGTTTCGCCTGACCGAGCCAGGCGGCCGCATCGGTCATGCCGAAGTGAAGATCGGTCCCGCGACCGTGATGCTGTCCGATGAATATCCCGAGCACGACATGCTCGGACCGACCGGCGACACCCGGCCGAGTGTGCTGCTGCATATCCACTGCGACGACGTCGACCGACTGTTCGCACAAGCGCTCAAAGCGGGCGCAACCGTGGTCCGCCCGCTAACCGATCATTTTTATGGCGAGCGCTCGGCGACCGTGCGCGATCCATTCGGCCACGAATGGATGCTCGGCGCGCAGATCGAAGCGCTCACGCCTGAAGAGATGCAGCGCCGTTACACGGCGCTGTTCGACAGCTAGTGGATTGTTATATTGGGCTCCTCGCGCTTGATCCCCCGATGCGTGAGCTCTTTTTACATCCCGCCGAACGGCTTTTGCACCGTGAGCTTGTTGGTCACCGAAGTCACCCCCGGAACACCCTTCGCGATCTCCGCGACCTGATTGATCTGGGAAACGTCGGTGACCGTGCCGCTCAGCGTCACCGCGCCGCCTTTTGCGATGACGCTTATATTGCCGGCGCTGATCTCCTTATGCTTGCCGATCGCGGCATACACCTGCCGACGCAGCGCACGATTGGCTTTCCTCGAGCTGACGGGAGCGGCTGCGCTAGCTGACATCGCGGGTGCGCCCGAAGGTGCACTGGCCATCTGGCCCGACTGCGACCACGAGTTGCTCGACGCGGCCAGAATCAATATGGCAATCGCCAACGCGCGTGCCTGGATGCTTTTCATCGAATACTCCAGTTGTTATAGGTGACGTAATCAGAAGTTATGGCGGATGCCGACCATGGCCGCCGTGGTGGACATGCCAGGCGCAACCGGGGCGCCATAGACGATGGTCTGGTTCATGGTCCCCCTGTTGTTGACATAACCCACCTGCGCGTAAGCCTTGGTGCGCCGGGACAGGTTGTATTCCGCGCCCACGGCGAACTCGCCCGAATGGTTCGCCGAGTTGTTCTTGTCTTTCAGGTAGTAGTACCCGGACGTGATCTTGAAACGCGGATTGAACTGGTAGCCGAGGCCCCCCGAGATCATTTCGAAGTCCGCGGTGTTGGTATGGGCCGGGTTCTTGCCGGCGCCGTACGAGGCCGACACCGAAAATCCGGCGATCGTGTACATCGCACCGAAATAGTAGAAACGGTTGTTCGCAAGCCCGGTCGCGGGGATAGCGGGGGCCGCCGGGTAGGTGATCGGGTACGGGTTGGTATCGTGGCCGTTGTAATACAACGCGGACAGATTCAGACCGTAGTTCGAATACTTGAGCACGGCCGACTCGCGCGTGCCGCCCTGGAAATGACCGGCGACGCCGCCCGGCGCGTACTCGAGCGCGAGCGACGCGCCATGGAATTTCGGCGAGTTGTAGACGAGCGCGTTGCTGTCGTACAGCGCGCCGATCGGCGCGTTCGTGCTCGTGCCAGGCCAGCCGGCCGCCTGATTGATGCCCAGCCACGCGGTCAGAACACTGCCGAAATACTGCGCGCCGCGGACGTCGGTTTCCGCCATCGCGTAGATCATCGGAATGATCTGCCGGCCGGCGTCGAAGGTACCGAACGGCCCCGATGCGCCGACCGTCGCGAACTGGTTGAAGATCGCCGTGACGCCCGGCGTGTCGGACAGACCGAACTTGCCGTTCGTGGTGTTGAACGCACCCTGCAGCTTGAAGTTGATCTTGTAGCCGCCGCCGATGTCTTCGCTTCCCTTCATACCCCAGAAGCTCGAATAGATACCGCCGTCCTTCAGCTGATAAATTTTGCCCGTGTTCGGCGCGTGCGGCAGAAAGGTAGCGGCCGATGTGCTCTGATACAGCAGCCCCGTATCGACTACGCCATAAAGCGTCACTGACGACTGCGCATGAGCCGCGGTGGCGAAAATGGCCAACACGACAGCGCTGCTTGGCTTCAACTTCATTGTGTCTCCTTCGCGTACCGGCGGTGGCGCAAAAGCCGATGCTGCGGTCGCTTCAAATGGTTGGTGGTTTTGTGTGCGCCGGGCGTACCCGGTCGCGTTGTTGCGTGAATCGAACTGCGTTGCTGCGAAAGCCGCGCATCAGGGCATGTAGTAGTTGCCGAACTGATCGCGTAACTGGTTCTTCAGGACCTTGCCTGTTGCGCCGATAGGCACCGTGTCGACGAACACCACTGCATCGGGAGTCCACCAGCGCGCGACCCGGCCGTTGAAGAAGGACAGCAGTTCGTCGCTGGCCAGCTCGCTGCCCGGCTTTTTCACGACCAGCAGCAGCGGCCGCTCGTCCCACTTAGGATGCCGTGCGGCGATACACACTGCCGTCGAGACTTCCGGATGCAGATAAGCGACGTTTTCGATCGCCGCCGAACTGATCCATTCGCCGCCCGACTTGATCACGTCCTTGCTGCGATCGGTGATCTGCATGAAGCCGTGCCCGTCGATCGTCGCGATGTCGCCGGTCGGAAACCAGCCGTCGCACAATGGCGACTCGACGTCGGCGCCGAAATACTGTTGCGTGACCCAGTGACCGCGCACCTGCAGATCGCCAGCGCTCTCGCCGTCCCACGGCAATTCATTACCGTGGGAGTCGACGATCCGCATGTCGATGCCGAACAGCGCGCGTCCCTGCTTCGCCTGAATCATGTACTGATCCTCCATCGGCAGCGACTGTTGATGCGCCTTGAAGCTGCAGACCGTGCCGATTGGGCTCAATTCGGTCATGCCCCACGCGTGCAGTACCTCCACCCGGTGGCGCTTCTGGAACGCCTCGGTCATCGCGGTCGGACACTGCGCGCCGCCGATCACCGTGCGTCGCATCGACGAGAAGGTCCCGCCCATCGCATCGACATGCGTGAGCAGTCCCTGCCACACCGTCGGCACGCCGGCCGACAGCGTCACGTGTTCCGTTTCGATCAGTTCATAGAGCGACTTGCCGTCGAGCGCCGGCCCCGGAAACACCAGCTTCGCGCCGACCATGCAGGCGATATAGGGCAGGCCCCACGCGTTCACATGGAACATCGGCACGACCGGCAGGATCACGTCGCGCGCGGAACAGTTCAGCGAATCGGGCAGCGCCGCCGCGTAGGTGTGCAGCACGGTCGAACGATGGCTATACAGCACGCCCTTCGGATTGCCGGTGGTGCCCGACGTGTAGCACAGCGACGACGCGCTGTTTTCATCGAGCAGCGGCCATTCGAAAACGTCGTCGTGCAGCTCGAGCAGATCCTCGTAGCACATCAGCATGCCGGTCAGGTCGTTCGCTTGCGGCATGTGCGCGCGATCGGTCATCGCCACGAATACTTTCGGGCTCTTCACCCGGGGCGCGACGCTCTCGATCAACGGCAGAAAGGTCAGGTCGAAGAACACGACACGATCTTCCGCATGCTCGATGATGTACGCGAGCTGGTCGACGTGCAGTCGTGGGTTCAGCGTATGCAGCACGGACCCGGAGCCCGACACCGCGAAATAGAGCTCCATGTGGCGATAGCCGTTCCACGCGAGCGTCGCGACGCGCTCGCCCTGGCCGACGCCGAGCGTCGACAGCGCGTTGGCCATCCGGCGCGCGCGCTGCGCGAGGTGCCGATACGAATAACGATGGATGTCTCCTTCCACGCGTCGCGACACGATTTCCTGTTCGCCGTGATGGCGCTCCGCGTGCGTGAGCAGCGCGGAAACCAGCAGCGACTGCTGCATCATCAAGCCTTGCATCTTTCCGTCTCCTGATTGGTTGTGGCGTCTCGGGCCCGGCCTACCGGCTTTACGTTGCCGCGCTGCCGGCTCGCGCTTGCGAGGGCGTCGGGTTCGGCGCATCGAGACTCACCACCACCTTTGAATCCACTATGTCGACCGGGAAGGTCGTCACGCTCAATCCGCCTGTTCCCGCCATGCAGCCCGTGCGCACGTCGAAGCGCAGACCGTGCGCCGGACAGCGCAACATGCAGCCTTCCAGCTGGCCGCTCGACAGCGCGGCCCCGTTGTGCGGACATGTGTTGTCGATGGCGTGAAGCGTGCCTTCGACGTTGAACAGCACGATGCTGCGGCCATCGATGAAGGCCAGCTTGCGCTGGCCCGGCGCGAGCTCGCCGGCAACACCCACCACGATCCGACGCGACATCCCAGACTCCTTCTGATCCGACGCGGGCCGCGTCACATCAGTACCAGGCGGCGAATCAACGTCTCCGCCATCGGCCATTCGCCAAAGCCCGAAGCAGGGTTGAGGTGCCCCACTTCGCCGAGATCGACGAGGCGGCTGCCCCAGTCCTGCGCCATCTCCAGCACCCGCTCGAACCGCCCGAGCGGATCGTTGCGGCTCGCGCCGACGATGCTCGGAAACGGCAGCGGCTTGCGCGGAATCGGCAGCCAGCCGTTCTGCTCGAGCGTATCCAGCTCCGGATAGCCCGCCGGCATCGGCCTCTCGAGGTCCGCGGGCGCCGCGAGCAGCGCAGCGTGAATCTCGCGCTTGTGCTGCGCCGCCCAATGCACGGTGATCATCACGCCGGCGCTATGCGCGACCAGAATGACCGGGCCGTCGATCCGCGCGAGCGTGGCATCGAGCGCCGCGACGCGTGCCGCGCAACTGAGCTTGTCGTGCTCGAGCGGCGGCACCGACAGCGCTTTCGGCAGCCGTTGCTGCAGCAGGGTTTGCCAATGCTCCGCGACGTGGTCACGCAGACCCGGAACCATCAGAATGGTCGGTTTCAATTCGTAATTCATGGGAAGCTACCTGCTAGTTCAGTACGGCTTGTCGCCGACGATGCCGGCGCGCTCCATCTTGCGGTGGCACGGCGGGTAGTCCATCACCGCATAGTGCTGCGTGCTGCGGTTGTCCCAGATCGCGATGCTGTTCTTCTGCCAGCGCCAGCGCACCTGGTACTCGGGGATGTACGCCTGGCTGATCAGATAGCGCAGCAGATCGCCCGCGCCCGGATTCGCGTCCTGCCCGAAGCGCACTCGCTCCGGCGTGTGAAAGTTGGTGAAATGGCTCGTGAAAGCGTTCACGAACAGCAACTTCTCCTTTGTTTCCGGATGCGTGCGCACGACCGGGTGCTCCGCGTCCGGAAATTGCGCCTTCAGCGCGAGACGCTTTTCGATCGGCATCGCGGCACCGAAGCTCGCCTCGATGCTGTGGCGCGCGCGCAGGTCCGCGATCTGAGCCTTCACGTGCGCCGGCAGATTCTCGTAGGCGAGGACCATGTTCGCCCACATCGTGTCGCCGCCGACGGGCGGACACTCGACGCAGCGCAGCACGGCACCGAACTGCGGCGCTTCGCGCCAGGTGGCGTCGGCATGCCACGCGTTTTCGTAACGGTCGTTGGGCTGATCCGGGGTCTTGTAGATACGCACGAGGCCCGGATTTTCCGGATCGCTGCCCGCGACCGGATGGTCTTCCAGTTCGCCGAAGCGGCGCGCGAACGCCACGTGTTCGGCACGCGTGATGTCCTGGTCGCGCAGGAACAGCACCCGGTGCTTCAGCAGCGCCGAGCGGATCTGGGCAAACAGGCCATCGTCGTAGATGGCGTGGGCGAGATTCACCCCTATCAGTTCGGCGCCGATCGAGTACGTCAGTTGTTCGACTCGCATGGCTAGCTCCTTAGATCACGAAGACCGACGAACCCGTCGTCTTGCGCGATTCCAGATCACGATGGGCTTGCGCCGCATCTTCGAGCGCATAGCGCTGATTCAACTCGATCTTGATGCGTCCCGAGCCGATGAGCCCGAAGATTTCGTCGGCAAGCTCGTCCTTCTCGGCCGGGTCGGCGATGTAGTCAGCCAGCGCCGGGCGGGTCAGATAGAGCGAGCCTTTCATAGCCAGCAGTTGCGGATTGAACGGCGGGATCGGGCCGGAGGCCGTGCCGACGCAAACCAATAGACCGCGGCGCTTCAGCGAATCGAGCGAAGCCTCGAAGGTGTCTTTGCCGACGCTGTCGAACACGACGTTCACGCCGACGCCATCGGTCAGTTCGCGCACGCGCCTGGCGACGTCTTCGTGGCTGTAGTTGATGATGTGATCGCAGCCGTGCGCGCGGGCCACCTCGCCCTTGGCCTCGTTCGAAACCGTGCCGATCACGGTCAGACCCAGCAGCTTCGCCCATTGCGAAACGATCAGGCCGACACCGCCGGCGGCGGCATGCAGAAGGATCGTGTCGCCCGCCTTGAAGTCGTGAATGCGGCGCATCAAATATGCGGAGGTCAATCCGCGCATGGTCATGCCGGCAGCCGTTTCGCAGCCGATCGCATCGGGCAGCCGGATCAGCGGCGCGGCCGGAATCAGGCGTTCGGTGCTGTACGCGCCGAGCGTGTTGAGGAAGCCCGTGTAAGTCACACGATCGCCCACCGCAACGTTCGTGACGTCCGGGCCAACGGCCTCGACCACGCCCGCGGCCTCCACGCCCATCCCCGCGGGCAGCGGGACCGGATACAGGCCGCTGCGAAAGTAGGTGTCGGCGAAATTGAGGCCCACTGCCTGATGGCGCAGGCGAACCTGACCGGGACCGGGGTTGCCCACTTCGACGTCCTCGTAGCGCAGCACGTCGGGACCACCGGTTTCATGAAAGCGAACTGCCTTTGCCATGTTGACTCTCCAATTCTTTACTTGATCTGCACTTTGCAGAATTCGTTGCGCCAGCGGCGCAGTTACAGGTTCGGTGCTCCGCGCCGTCCGCGCGGCACCATGCGATGTCAGCGTGCGGCCTGCTCGCGCAGCGTGTTCAGCCGATCCAGATCGCCCGAGTAGTTCCGTTTGCCGATCATGAATGCGGCGGCCGCGACGAGCGGTGCGAACGGCACCAGTTGCAACGCGCCCAGCAGTCCGATCCGATCGGCGATGATCCCCGTGAGAACAGCCGCCGGCGCGAGGCCCAGCAGGTTGTTCGCGAGCGTCAGGGTCGCAAACGCCGAGGCATGAATCGTCGGCGGCGTGAGGTTCGCCACCATCGCACCCGACGGGCCGCTCGCACCGGCGCAGAAGAACATGCCGGCGCCGATCACGACCAGTTGCCACGGCCCCGCGGGCATCCGCAAGCCAATCCCGAGCAGAACGAAACAGGCGAGGCAGAAGGCGATCGCGGCGCTCCACTTGCGTTCCCGCATGTTCTTGCTGAGCCGGTCGGCGAGGTTTCCGCACACCACCATGCCCACCCCGGTCACCAGCACGAACACCGCCGCGCACATCGCAGCCTTGCCGGTGGCCATGCCGTAGTAGCGATTCAGGAAGCTCGGCATCCATGCCCACACAGCGGCGGGAACCAGCAGATGGAGGCCGCTGCCCACATAGGCACACACCACGGACTTCGTCGAAAACAACCCCTTCATCAGCGCGCGCAGGCTCATGCACATGCCGCGCGATTGCGCCTGCCTCGTCACGCTCGCCGGCTGCAGCGGCACAAGACGCTTTTCGGTGACGACGAGGCGGTAGATCACGACCAGCACGACCCCCATCGCCGCCATGGCGCCGAATGCCGAACGCCAGCCGAGGTGAGCCGCCACCGCGCCGCCGAGCGCCATGCCCAGCACCGAGCCGAACGCGCCGCCCGCCATGAAGGTGCCGGTCAGCGTGGAGCGCAGCCGGACCGGAAAGATGCTCAGAACAACTGCGATACCGACACTGCCATAGGCCGCTTCGCCGATTCCGACAAAGGCACGTGCCAGCAGCAACTGCCCATAGTTCGCCGAGATCGCGCAGCCCACCGTCGCGAGACTCCACATCGCCGCCATCAGCACGATGCTCTTCACGCGGCCCCAGCGGTCGGCCAGAACCGACAGCGGGAACGTGAGCACGCCGACCATCAGCGCGACCACGCTGCTGAGCGAACCCAGCTGCGCATCGGACAGATGCCATGCCGCCTTGAGCGGCGGAAACACGGCATTCAACACTTGCCGCGACATATAGTCGGAAAGCAGCAATCCGACCGTCAACGCAAACACCACCCACGCATAAGCGCGCACGTCCGTCTGAGCTGCCGAAACTTCGCCCGTCGTGGGCACTGCATTCTGAACGAGCATATTTTGTCTCCTTCCACGCTGACTCCCTGGCGGCCGCCTTGCCCGCATGGGCCGACGACTGTTATGGATTCAGCTATCTGCTCCCCGCTATGCACCGGAAGCGTTAGCCATGAAGCCCGGCCTCGGCCAATGCGCCGGCCCGGGCTCCAGGTGATCACGCCGCGCGAAGCGGCAGGTTCCTGACACCGGCCTGGCGGTTCGGCGCCATACCGTTGGCGACCAGCGTCTCTTCGACCGTCTCGTACTGCACACCAATACGATAGATCTCGCGCGCTTCTTTACCAGTGGCAATTTCGCGTCCCAGTTCGCGCGCGACGCGCACGCACTGCTCGATCTGCTGCACCGACGTGAAGCGCTTGCCGTGCTGATCGATGATCGTGTCCTCGATGCCGCAGCGCGGATGCAGGCCCATCGACATCGCCATCATGTTGAACGGCAGCACGTTCTTCAGCAGCGACTCGGCGGTGAGCGTGCAGCCATCCGGCGCGCGATGCACGAAGTTGAAGAAGTTGAATGGATTGGGGCCGTCGAAGCCGCCACCGATACCGATCCACGTCAGGTTCATCGGGCCCTTGTAGACGCCCTTGCGCACGAGGCGTTCGAGCGTTTCGAGCGCGTGAATGCCGGTGAGCTGGAAGTGCGGCTGGATGCCCGAAGCTTGCAGGCGGCGCAGGTGTTCCTCGACCCATGCGGGGCCGGCCGGCACCGTCATTTCACTATAGGCGGCCATGAACGCGGGGTTGGAAAGCGAGGTGCCTGCCAGATACTCCGGATAGAGCAGCTCCATGATGTTCATCTGCGTGGTGTTGATCGCGACCGTCACCTGATCGGGCTTCGGATCGAGATCGGCCAGCATATGGCGCGTGTCGTCGGACAACCACTTCGCGGCTTGTCCGTCGTCTTCCGGTGCAAACGAGATCGAGCCACCGACCTGAATGATCATGTCGGGCACTGCCGCGCGCACACCCGCGATCAGTTCATTGAACTTCGACAGGCGCTTCGAGCCCTTGCCGTCCAGTTCGCGCACGTGCAGGTGCAATACCGTGGCGCCGGCGTTGTAGCAATCGACGGCCTTCTGGATCTGCTGGTCCATCGTCACGGGGATGTCTTCCGGGAAGTCCGACGGCATCCATTCCGGGCCGTAAGGGGCGGTGGTGATGACTACCTTGTCCTGATTCTCAGGGTGCAACGAATCGTCGAGAAATTGCATTTGTTTGCCTCCATCCAGTTTTGAAGTGACGGTGTTCCGCTATCGCGAGGTCGCATGAAAATTTGCTGGAACACTTCGAACGACATGTACCCACGATACGGCAATCACGCGCTACACTTTTGTGATTGGACGCCATCCTTTTAGCGATTCGTGCCACTGCGCGTTAACACCAATAGTTGCGCGAAGCAAGTGTTTAATGACAAGAAAAATACTCAGCGTATGAATCGTCCGGAGAAACTACGATGGAAACGATGGTGACGTCGGTAGCCATGAGCGGTTATTTCGAAGTGACGCGACGGCTTGGACTGAATCCGGTCGAGCTCGCGAAACAGGCCGGCATCGACGCCGGCGCGCTCGCGAATCCGGACGATCGCGTATCGGCCACCGCCTGTTGCCGGCTGCTGGAAATGACGGCCGAAAAGGCGTCGTGCCCTACCCTCGCGCTGCAAATGGCGGAAACGCGGCAGACCTTCGGCAGCGGCGTGATCAATGTCCTGCTCGCGCACAAACGCACGCTGCGCGAAGTGTTGCTGGCGGCGGCCGAATACCGCCATCTGCTCAACGAAGCGCTGGCGGTGTACGTCGAGGACGCGGACAATACGGTCACCATTCGGGAGGAACTCGTCGTCGAACGGGGTACCCCGACAAGGCAGGCGATCGAACTCGCGCTCGGTGTCCTCGCGCGGCACTCCGGTGCTCTGCTCGGCAAGTTCTGGAAACCGCGAGAGGTCCACTTCACGCATCCGGCGCCCAAAGACCTGACGTTTCATCGACGCTTCTTCGGCTGTCCGCTGGTGTTCGGCAGCGACTTCAACGGGTTCGTCTGCGCAAGCGCCGATCTCGACTACCCGAATCCACTGGCCGATCCTGAACTCGTGCGCTATGCGGAAAGCCTCGCCTCTCCGCTGAACGTGAGCGCCGCGGAATCGGCCGCGCTGGAAGTGCGCAAGGCGATCTACCTGCTGCTGCCGCTCGAGCAGGCGAACGCCGAGCTGGTTGCACGTTATTTGCATCTGAGCGTGCGCACCATGCAACGGCAGTTGAATTCGGCCGGCACCAGCTTTTCGGATCAGGTCGAGGAAGTCCGCGGCGAACTCGCCGTGCGTTACATGAGCAATCCCACCTATCCGATCGGACGGGTCTCGGCGCTTCTCGGCTACGCGCAACAGGGATCGTTCACGAACTGGTTCGTGTCGCGCTTCCACATGACGCCGCGCGACTGGCGCGCGAGCCATGCGAAGTGACGGCCGGTGGCAGTGAAGACAAAAAAACGGAGGGTGATGCACTGAGCATTACCCTCCGTTGTTTGCCGCACCCGCTATCGCCATCCGGTCACTCGGCGCGAAGCTTCACATAGCGGCCCGGTGCGCTCTCGATTGCCTTGTACTTCCTGTTGCCGAGCTTCGTGCGCGCCTCGACCTGCTCGCCGGAATGCTGCTTGACCCAGTCGATCCAGTGATTCCACCAGCTGCCGCGCTGCTGAACCGACGTTGCGAGCCACTCGTCGGCGTTCTCGTCGCAGGCATCGTTGGTTCGGTAGCTGCGCTTGTTCTTCGAGGCCGGATTGATCACACCCGCAATATGGCCGCTTGCCCCCAGCACGAACTCGGTTTGACCGCCCAGTAGTTGCGTCGACTGATAGGCGGACCGCCACGGCACGATGTGATCTTCCTCGGCCGCCATCAGATAGCTTGGAATATCGATGTTGCCGAGATCCACCGGCGTGTCGCAGAACTTCAGTTTGTTCGGCACGCGCAGACTGTTTTCGAGGTACATGTTGCGCAGATAGAAGCTGTACATCGGACCGGGCAGATTGGTCGTGTCCGCGTTCCAGTACAGCAGATCGAACGCGGCCGGGGTTTTGCCTTTCAGGTAATTATTCACGACATACGGCCAGATCAGATCGTTGGCACGCAGCGACTGGAATACGAAGCCGAGTTCGCGTCCGGGATAGAGCCCACCGCCACCGATCGCATGCTCGCGCATCGCCACGCCCTGCTCGTCGATGAACACGCCGAGATCGCCCGGGTCGGTGAAGTCGAGCAACGCCGTCAGCAGCGTCAGGCTGGCCACGGAGTCGTCGCCGTTCGCACGCATGACCGCCAGCGCCGACGACAGCATCGTGCCGCCCACGCACCAGCCCAATGCATTGACCTGGTCGGCCCGGCTAATCGCACGCGCGACGCTGATCGCCTGCATCACGCCGTCCTCGAGGTAGGCGTCCCACGTGGTCTGCGCCATGTCCTGCTGCGGGTTGCGCCAGGACACGACGAACACCGTCAGGCCCTGCTCGGCGGCGAAGCGCACGAAGGAATTCTCCGGCTGCAGATCCAGGATGTAGAACTTGTTGATGCACGGAGGAACGATCACGAGCGGCCGCGCGGCGACCTTCGGTGTCAGCGGCTCGTACTGGATCAGCTGAAACAGATCGTTCTCATAGACCACCGCGCCACTGGACGTGGCAACGCTGCGGCCCACTTCGAACGCGCTTTGATCGGTGATCGAAATCGAGCCGCTGCCCAGATCGTCGAGCAGATGCGTGACGCCCGCGAGCAGGCTCGATCCGCCCGATTCCACCGCCGCCCGGATGACTTCGGGATTCGTCGCGACGAAATTCGCGGGGCTGGCGAAGTCGATGAACTGGCGCATGAAAAAGCGCAGCTTGTGCTTGCCCTTTTCGTCGAGCGCGCTCGCCTCGACGAACTCCGCGAGTGCCCGGGCATTGATCAGATAGCTCTGTTTAAGAAGGCTGTACCAGCCGTTGCTGGACCAGTCGTCGGCGTGAAAGCGCCGGTCTCCCTGCTCGGACTCGGCGACCGCCTTCAACTCCGTGCGCCCGCCGATCAATCCGGCGACGGCGTCGCTCCACAGTTGCGCCTGCTGTTGCAGATAGTGGGCGCTCGTGTGGGTCACGGAGCCTCGCGCGACCGGCCAGTTGAAATCGAAGTCCGAGCCGTCGGTGTCGGGCACCGTCGTCGCGTATTCATCCTTGACCGGCGAAAAACGCCAGAAATCGAAGCCGGCATTGACCCAGCCCGTGGAAAACTCGTGTGGCATGCTGAATGGCATTCTCATGGCGGGGCTCGCTATCATGCTTCGCCGACGGCGCAAGCCGCGTCCTCGACGACACGGTCGCGGCAGGTTGTCGGCATGACCACGGCGTCGCCTTCGATCACCACCTTGCCGCCGACCGTGCAAACGGTGGACAGAACCACGCGGCGCTTGTCGTGAATCAGTTCCTTGACGGTCACTTCGGCCTGCACGGTGTCGCCGGGCCGAACCGGCGCCTTGAAGCGCAGGTTCTGGCCGAGGTAGATCGTGCCCGGGCCGGGCAGCCGCCCCGCGATCGCCGCGGAGATGATGCTGGCGGTCAACATGCCGTGAGCGATGCGCCCCTTGAAGGGTGTGGTTTGCGCAAACTCCTCGTTGATGTGAACCGCGTTGATGTCTCCCGACGCGCCCGCGAAAAGCAGAATGTCCGCCTCCGTGATGGTCTTGGCAAACCGGGCACTCATGCCCGGTCGCAGGTCTTCGAAATCGTATCCGTTAAGCTCATTCATGATTATTCCGCTTGCTGGGCGCGCATTTGCCCTCTCTTCTGGCACGTACTGCGCGTTGTGCCGGACGCTAACCGCTGGATGCGGTTAGCCGAGCGCCTGCTCGAGTTCCGGCACGAGGGTGAACAGATCGCCAACGAGGCCGTAATCGGCCACGCTGAAAATCGGCGCTTCTTCGTCCTTGTTGATCGCGATGATGACTTTCGAGTCCTTCATGCCGGCGAGGTGCTGGATCGCCCCCGAGATGCCGACCGCGACGTACAGTTGCGGCGCGACGATCTTGCCCGTCTGGCCGACCTGATAGTCGTTCGGCACGAAGCCCGCGTCGACCGCCGCACGCGATGCGCCCAGTGCCGCGCCGAGCTTGTCGGCCAGCGGCTCGAGCACCTT